>JAJDEJ010000001.1 GCA_029259815.1 Planctomycetaceae bacterium
CGGCTAGTTTCGCAATCCACAAATACTAAGCTGACCCCGTCTTATTCCACGTTTTGCACAATCTCTCGGAGTCTTTCGATGCAGCCTTTCATCTCGACAACTGCGTGAGCAATGTCCACATTGTTGGACTTCGAGCCGATCGTATTTATTTCACGGAACATTTCCTGGCACAGAAATTCGAGTTTGCGGCCAGCCGAGTCCTCCTGATTCAGGCACTCTCCAAACTGATCGAGATGGCTCCGCATCCGGGTGATCTCTTCGTTGATGTCGCAGCGGTCTGCGAACAGACTGACCTCACGGATCAGATCCGCATCGGTGACTGACACTCCGGTGTCCCTGAGGAGTTGGGACACCCGATCTTTGAGTTTGTCCCGATACTGGACGACAACGGTCGGAGCACGTTCGACGACGGTTTCAAGTTCGGCAGCGATCAGTTCGCACTGATGGGAGAGGTCCTGACGCATGGACTCGCCTTCTCGCTGTCGAAAATCGTTCAGCTGCGTGAGTGCTTGTTCGAGCACTTGCTTCACCAACGGCCACTCGGCGTCGACATCCGTGCGACCATCATCGTGCTCGACGATCACGCCGGGGAGTGTGAGAAAGTCTGTCAGCTCAGCGGGAGGTGTCAGGTGCATCTCATCCGTGATCGAGATGAGTTGTTCCCAGTACGACTGGATCACATCGTGGTTGATATGATACCGACCCGTGCTGGAGATTGAGTCGATCCGCAAAGCAATGTTCACCGTGCCTCGTGCGACCGACTTCCGCACGAGCTTTTCAATGTCCTGCTCCTTGGCGGAATAGGCGTCCGGACAACGAATACTGACCTTGAGGTAGCGGTTGTTGACCGTCCGCACCTCCGCTGCGACGAGCCGTCCGCCGTCCTGCTCCCGTGCGTCGCCGTATCCGGTCATGCTCAGTAGCACGGCTGACCTGTCTCTTCTGGCAAACTCACGGACGGGATTCTCATCAAATAAGAACGGGCACTGACGAGTTGACTACTCAGGAGTCTCATCGGTTTCCGTCGCCTCGGCTTCCGGAGTCTCAGGGGATGCCTCATCGTCGGGAGCAGCATCGGTCGTCTCATCAGCAGGTGCATCATCATTGCCAGCCTCGGTCGAGTCACCGGCTGCAGGAGTCTCCCCTCCGATTCCATCCAGTTCGTCCTTTGTGAAGTCGAATGAGTCTGAAGTGCTACCATCAGCACCCAATGAGGCCTCTTCCTCAGTCGATAGGATCCCTGATGGAAGGCCCCCTCCACGACTCTCGGCACCCGCTCTGAGAAAGAATCCACTGCCTCCCGCAACGAGGACCCAAGCGACGGCAATGACCACCGTAATTTTTGTGAAGACGTCACCGGCTTTGGTGCCGAAGGCACTCTGACCACCCGCACCTCCGAACGCACCGGCCAGTCCGCCGCCACGCCCGCGTTGGAGCAGCACGACGATCATCAGAAACATGCCGAGGAACAGCAGCAAAACTTGTGTGAGGATGGCAATCGTGGGCACTGGGGCCTCCCTGTCTCCGTGGGGCAGAGCTCTCGCCTGCCGTGTTGGTCATAGTCAGATGGCGGCAGTTCGATGGACTGCCTCAAATCTTTACCGAATCGTCACGACGCCACAGATGCAGCCGCCGCTTCGATAATCGGGATGAATGTCTCTGCTTTCAAACTCGCACCGCCGACAAGGGCACCGTCGACGTTCGGTTGTGCAAGTAACTCAACCGCATTGTCCGGTTTGACGCTGCCGCCGTACTGGATGCGGGTCGCCTGGGCGACATCGGGATTGTAGCGGGACTGCATCCAATTGCGAAGATGAGCATGGGCCGATTCCGCCTGATCGGGGGTTGCCGTCTCTCCGGTGCCAATCGCCCACACCGGTTCATAGGCAATCACCACATTCGCCATCTGTTCGGTCGTCACGTTTGCGAGCCCGCCTTCCATCTGGCGGTCGAGCACAGCCGTCGTCTGATCGGCTTTGCGTTCTTCGAGCAACTCGCCCACACAGAGGATGACCCCCAGCCCCTTGTCGAGAGCCGCGCGGACTTTCCGGTTGATGAGTTCGTCCGTCTCGCCCAGCACGTGACGTCGCTCGCTGTGGCCGAGGATGACCCACTGACAGCCGACGTCGCTGAGCATGTCGAGAGCCGTCTCGCCGGTGAAGGCCCCCGGCTCCTCAAAGTAGGCATTCTGAGCGGCAACGGTGACTCCTGAGTCGCCGACCGCGTCCTTGACGGACGTCAGGTAGACAAACGGTGGGCCCACTGCCACGTCGACTGTGCTGGTATGCGCCTTGGCACCTTCCGCGACTCCTTTCGCCAACGTCACAGATGAGGCGTGCGTTTGAGTCATCTTCCAGTTTCCGGCGACGAATGGACGTCGCATAGTGCATTCTCCTTGAATCGTGTTTTTCTGATGTAATCTCGACCAAGCCCACGGGCAACGCCCCGTGGGTCGGATGTGAATGCCTTCCCGATGTCGACCCAGGGGGTATGCCCCGTGGGCTTGGCATGATCCCGATCGATGTGGTCAATTCGATGACGGCTTGGGGATCGTGCGACCGCAGACCTCGGCGAGTTTCCTCATTTGTTCCATCACCTCGGCAAATTGATCCGGCAGAAGCGCCTGTTGACCGTCGCTCATCGCCTCTTCAGGTCGACAGTGGACCTCGATGTGGACCCCATCCGCCCCGGCTGCAATCGCGGCCAATGCCATCGACGGGATCAACTCAGGTCGACCGGTCG
Source organism: Planctomycetaceae bacterium (assembly GCA_029259815.1). GTDB lineage: Bacteria > Planctomycetota > Planctomycetia > Planctomycetales > Planctomycetaceae > JAHBXU01. Next base: position 2,743 of record JAJDEJ010000001.1, read on the forward strand.
CGTGACTCGGGTCGACAATGATTGGGAGATGGGACAGCCCTTTGCAGTTGGGCACCATCGCCAGGTCGAGGAGATTCCTTGTTGAGGAGTCAAAACTCTTGATGCCTCGCTCGCAGAGGATCACGCGTGGGTTGCCGTTCGCCAAAATGTACTCAGCCGACATGAGCAAGTCCTCGACGGTCGCACTCATTCCTCGCTTGAGGAGCACGGGCCGCTTCGTCTGTCCGACTTCCGTGAGCAGGTTGAAGTTCTGCATGTTGCGGGCACCGATCTGAAAGAGGTCGGTGTACTTGTCGATCAACTCGACCTGACGCGGGTCCATCACCTCGGTGACAACCGGCATCCCCAACTCGTCCCCAATTTTTCGCAGAATTTTGAGACCCTCTTCACCCATCCCCTGATAGCTGTACGGACTTGTCCGGGGTTTGAACGCTCCGCCCCGCAAAATGTTGGCTCCAGCCGCCTTCACACTCTTTGCGATCTCCAGCAAGACGTCCTCGCCTTCAATGGCACATGGTCCTGCGATCATCCCCAGTGACCCGCCGCCGACCGTCACACCGTGTCCCACATCAAACGCTGAGTCCTCTCGTTGCACCTCGCGACTTGCCAACTTGTAGGGCTTTAACACGGGCACGACGTTCTCCACACCCGGAATGGCCCGCAGGGGCGCATTGCGCACCACATCCTCCTCACCAATCACGCCAATCAGCGTGCGATGCTCACCCTGACTCACATCGTGCTTCAAGCCGAACTCTTCAATTTTTTCCAGCACATGGGTCAACTGCTCTTCAGAGCAATTGGGCTTGAGGATGATGATCATTGTTTGAGTTGTCAGTTGTTAGTGGTCAGTTGTCAGTGTTCAGTCAAGAGGGACATGGCTGCTTGAGAAGCTAACTGATGTGTGAGTGCTTACGCCAGCGACGGGCAGTTCACAGCAAGCACTGAGCGGGTTTCAGGTTTTCAATTCCAGACGGACAACAGAACACTGACAACTGAACACTTCTCAACTCAGTCAAGCGGCTCGCTCCGTGGGTACGAGCCAAGCACCTCCAGACGAACGGCTTTCTGTTCCAACTCGGCGAGAGCTCGTTTGATCGATGCGTCCTTCATGTGGCCTTCAAAGTCGAGGAAGAACAGATAGCCCACTTCCGGACCTCGCAAGGGGAAGGATTCAATCCATGTCAGATTGATCTTTGCCCGCTTGAAGCCGCCCAGTGCCTCAGACAGCGATCCTGGCTTGTGCGAGATCTGCAATAGGAGGGCCGTGCGGTCCTTGCCGGTCGGTCTCGTGGATTTGTCTCCGATCACAGCGAACCGTGTCACGTTGTGTGCATTGTCCTCGATCCGCTCTGCCAGCACATCCAGACCATATTCGACGGCTGCCTGTGCACTGGCAATTGCCCCCGCGCCCGGCTTGTCACGTGCGAGCGTGGCTGCCGTTGAGGTGCTGGTGACCTCATGCAAATGGGCCATCGGCATATTGCGAGCGAGCCAGTCTCGACATTGAGACAGCGCCTGCGGCTTGCTGTAAATCTCGACGATCTCACTCCGGGGCGAGCGTGACATCAGATTGTGATGCACGCTCATCTGCACTTCGCCACAAATCCGTAAGGGCAATCGGGTGAACATATCCAATGTGTCAACAATCCGACCATCAGTGCTGTTCTCAATCGGGACAAGACCATATTCAGAATGACCCCGGTTCACCTCTTCAAAGACTGAAGCAATCGTGTTGACGGGGATCAGGTCTGCACTCTTCCCAAACCTTTGGATTGCTGCCAGATGCGTAAAACTGAACTTGGGGCCGAGGTATGCAACCCGCAGCGTCTTCACCTGAGCGCGTGCCGCGCTGAGAATTTCCCGATAGACTGAACGGACAGCGGTGGAGGAAAGTGGTCCCTGGTTCGCCGCATCGAGCTTTTCCCACAGAGTATGCTCGAGGGGATTGTCGAACAGGTCGACATCGGCAGCTGCTTGCTCGCTAATTTGGGCCACAGTGAGCTGTGCCCGTTCGTTAATGAGCTTGAGGATTTGCCTGTCAAGTGAGCCGAGCTTCTGTTCGGGAGATTGCGGTTTTTTTCGTGGCCTCTCGACTGGCTTTGGCGTCGGCTTCTTGCGGACAGCCGTCCGGGGCGACTTGGTCTTTCGAGAGACAAGTTTCTTTTTTTGAGCAGGAGCCTTCTTCGCCGGCTTCTTGCGAGCTGCCTTTTTGGGAGCCCGTTTCGCGGGTTTCTTCTTGGTCGGTCGTTTTTTTGCCATCAGAGGCCTGTTGTCTGCTGCATGAGTTCGACGACGCCCACATCCGTGCGACTCTGTTCCCACCTATCGCAATTGCTGCCCGGAATCGACTCCGCAGAGCGGACAAAACAGGCAAACTGGCACGCCTCTAAAGCGTTAACTCTTAACATCGAAAAGACTTGGATCACCTTTGTACAGATGCTCCCGGCGACTGTCAAGCGGCTGGACAGGGTGATTTGACTCGTCTCGACATCGTGTCATTATGGCACCCATGTTGCTCGTCAAATATTCGCCAGAGACTGCCACTTTGGCGAATCCGTCACGATGGCAGTTCGCTCTTTTGAAATAAGTGCAGCATAAAGATAAATACAGTAATTACTTGCGAAGACTATTTTTTCATGCGAAAGATTGGTACACGCATTGCAAACAGAGTGACGGATCAGTCTTCCTATTACCCGGCATTGACATGGTCCCACACCATTGAATCACCACCGTATTACACGGATATAACTTCAGCACGGGAGAACTCGACATGGCTGTTTCCAGCGAAAAAGTGATAGGCATCGACTTAGGAACAACAAATTCGGTCGTCTCCGTCATGGAGGGTGGCGAGGCAAAGGTCATCGCCAACCAGGAAGGCGCCCGCACGACCCCCTCGGTCGTCGCCTTCAGCGATAAGGGCGAGGTGCTCGTCGGCGAGCCGGCCAAACGGCAGGCGGTCACGAACCCGCAGAACACCATCTACTCCATCAAACGCTTCATGGGCCGTCGGCACAGTGAGGTCGAGTCCGAAGAGAAGATCGTCCCCTACAAGGTCGTCGGCGGAGCGAACGATTACGTCAAGGTCGACGTCAACGGTAAGGAGCACACGCCGCCCGAGATCGCGGCCCACATCCTCATGAAGCTCAAGGACGCGGCTCAAAATTACCTCGGCCACAAGGTCAACAAGGCCGTCATCACGGTGCCCGCCTACTTCAACGATGCCCAGCGGCAGGCGACCAAGGACGCCGGCCAGATCGCGGGCCTCGAAGTCGACCGCATCATCAACGAGCCCACCGCTGCGGCTCTTGCCTACGGTCTGGAGAAGGAGCAGGACGAGAAGATCGTCGTGTTCGACCTCGGCGGCGGCACGTTTGATGTCTCAGTCCTCGAGGTCGAAGAAGGCTCGATCGAAGTCCTCTCGACCAACGGCGACACGCACCTCGGCGGTGACGACTTCGACGAACTGCTCATCAATCACATCGCCAAAAAGTTCGAGAGTGACGAAGGCATCGACCTCCGCGGCGACCCCAAGGCCCAGCAACGACTTCGCGAAGCGGCCGAAAAAGCGAAAAAGGAACTCTCCTCTTCGCAGTCGACCGACATCAACCTCCCCTTCATCACGGCCGACTCCTCCGGCGCGAAGCACCTGCAGATGTCGATCTCACGGTCCGAGTTCGAGCAGCTCATCGACCCGCTCGTCGAACGCTGTCGCCAGCCGCTCGAGCAAGCACTCAAGGACGCCAAGTTGCAACCGGGCGACATCGACGAAGTCGTCCTCGTCGGCGGCTCGACCCGCGTGCCCATGGTGGTCGACCTCGTCAAGAAGGTCTTCAACGGCAAGGAGCCGCACAAAGGCGTCAACCCGGACGAAGTCGTCTCGATCGGTGCAGCCATCCAGGGCGGCATCATCGCCGGCGACGTCAAGGACGTTGTGCTGCTCGATGTCACGCCCCTCTCGCTCGGCATCGAGACCGAAGGCGGCGTGATGACGGTCCTCGTCGAACGCAACACGACCATCCCCGCCACCAAGTCGGAAACCTTCTCGACCGCAGCGGACAATCAGACAGCCGTCACCGTCCGCGTGTTCCAGGGCGAACGCACGATGGCCAACGACAACCGGCTGCTCGACCAGTTCAACCTCGAAGGTCTCCCCCCCGCCCCGCGAGGCGTGCCGCAGATCGAGGTGTCATTCGACATCGACGTCAACGGCATCCTCAACGTCTCGGCCAAGGACAAGGGGACCGGCAAGGAGCACAAGGTCACCATCCAGCAGTCCAGCGGTCTCGACGAAAGCGAGATCGAGCAGATGCGCAAAGACGCCGAGTCGCACGCCGACGAGGACCGTCAAAAGAAGGAACTGGCCGAAGCCAAAAACACGGCCTCAACGCTCGCCTACCAAACAGAGAAGACCCTCAAAGAGCACGAGGACAAACTCGACGAAGGCTCAAAAGAAGCGATCGAGTCAGCCATCAAAAAAGTCCGCGAAGCCGAAGCAGGCGACGACCTCGCTGCCCTCAAATCGGCCACCGAAGAACTGGAGCAAGCCACCCACGCCCTCTCCAAACACATGTACGACGCCGCCCAAGCCGCCAGCGGAGCCGAAGGCGAACCCGCCGGAGCCACGGCATCAACCGACGGCGACAGCTCCTCCGACGACGTCATCGACGCGGAGTTCGAAACGAAGGAGTGAATGCGGGAAAGCGGTCACTCGCGTTAGGCATTTTTGACGTAGTCTTCGTGTTCGTGGTATCCTTTTCTCAGAAGATTGGTACGTTCAGGAGACGAAGTTCATGACAACTCAGGAGCAAATTGACAGCTTCCATCGCTTCGCGACCGAACAACTCGCAATCGGCAACTGCGAGAAATCCGTCGACGAGTTATACGACCAATGGCGTTTCGCGAACCGGAATCGCGATGAGTTCGACGAGGACGTTGCGGCCATTCAGGCGGCCATCGACGACATGCACAATGGGGACACCGGTCGCGACGCAGATGAGGTCATCAGCGAGTTGCGAGACGAACTCAAGCTGCGCGCTGCCGAATGAGATGCACCGTCAAGACGCTTCGTCGCGCCAACGCAGACATCCGGGAGATCACGGATTACATCTTCCAGCGATCCCCGTCAGGAGCCGTGGCGTGGCTGGATGCGCTGGAGCGGGCGAAAAACCGGTTGGCCGATTACGCCGACGGCTGTAGTGAAGCGGAGGAAAACCACCGGCTTGACATTGACGTGAAGCAGTCCCTGTTTAAGACCCGACGAGGCTTGGTCTACCGGCTGGTGTTCACAATCGTCGATCAAGAAGTTCGCATCCTCCGCGTGCGAGGTCCCGGACAAGCGCCCATTGAACCGGAAGACCTTTCCTGACGACGGCCACCGAAGAACTGGAACAGGCCACCCACGCCCTCTCCAAACACATGTAGGAAGCGGCCCAAGCCGCCGGCGGAGAAGGTGACTCCACCGAAACCACCGCCTCCACCCGCGATACTCGTGTGGCTAAGCTGGCACTTGTTGGTGATGCAGGACCATGAGTTGGTCGGCTTTGAGGGAAGTCATGGCATAGGTGTGGCCGTCGTTGTCGGAGAACTCGACTTCGAAAACTCCCGGAGCGAGCACCTCGACGACTGTGCCGACTTGACCGCGTACCAGCCCCTTCTTCGGTGCGTCCTTCGTCAGGGCGACGACGTCTAACAATGCAATGCTCTCACTCATCTCGGTCTCACATGACGTAACAACTGACAAATCGGGGAAAGTCCTCATCGGCACGCACGATCCAAGCACTCCGGATTCGTGCCGTTCCAGCCGGTCTGCTCATCTCGAATTCTACCACGTACCGCTGACCGAAGTCATCCGCGTCTGCAAGTTCAGCCGCATCGCTTTGTGCCGCATCCAGTAGGGCCTGTCTCAACTCATCGGCATCATCAGCGGTAAGCCCCAGCGCCGCTTCAAACACTCGTGCCTTGTGCCGTCCCCGAGGATGGTCCGGATTCAGGCAGTAGTCGACCAGCTTCGCTGAATCGATCACCACCCTCTCAGCCAACGGCATCCGCATGCCTGACTCCGTGTGGTTACCGAAAAGTTTTAGTAGCACCCGTGGCTGATTGTCTCATGCGAATTGGAACGCCGGATCTGTATTTGCATTCTCTGCAGCCCATGCGATTGTTTGATCGCTTATCCAGTCAATCACGTCACCGTCGCAAGGTGAGTGCGGGGAATCATCAGCGATTAGATCCATCAACTGAATTCGAACAACTTCCATTAGATCCTTGGAGTCTGAGATTTGACTCCAAGCCGAGTATGGTTTGCCATTCTTGCGTGATTGAAATTGGTGGTGTCGTTCGAAATCTGGAATTGAGACACGATGTCGTACGTCCACTCCTTGATCCCGTGCAATGCAAATCAGTGTCGAGAGTTCCTTATTCTCAGACCACATCGAATTGACTTTCTTTCCGCTGTTTGTTCGGGGTGCATCCGCATCGTGAAGTACCGAGAACGGAATCTTGAACTCAGTCAGTATTTTGATAAAGGTGCGGATGATTGCTTTCCCGCGCGCACGAACAATTAGCGGCTGAGATTCGGTCGGGAAATCATCAGCTCTCGCATGCATCACTTTCTGAAATGCTGCATATTCTGTGTCACCCTCCACAATGATTGGGTATGCACCGAAGAAGAGTTCGCAAACCGCTTGATCGAAGCGGAGCAGCATTTCCAAGTTTTCTTTCTCATCCTGAGAGAATTGGATTGAATCCGATTGATATGTCTTCGGAGTCGGTGCTTTGTCATTGCGGTCAAGGCGAATGATCGTGGTGTGATCTTCAAGCGGGTCGATGAATGCTGGATTATGCGTCGATAGCATCACTTGCCAGCCTTCATCTCGAGCGAGCTCGTACAAATGAGACTTCGCAGCACGAATCGCGCTCGGATGTAGAGCGATCTCGGGTTCATCAATAAGAAGCATGTGACCTGGGAGGATTGAGTCTCCGCCGGCCCATTCGCTCACGTCGGCATTTTCACTGCTTGCCAACGACTTCAAGATTCCATGGAGCTCATCAATTTTCTCTTGCTTTGATGTTTTCGTCGCTTCCGTTTTCGCCTTGTCTCGTTCTTTTTCGAGCTTTGCGATTTCCTTTTCATGCTTTTTTGTTGCTTCTATCCGAGCTTTGACTGCATCGGCTTCCTTCTTCAACTCCGAACGAACCTCGAGCATTGACCAGAAAAGTGCTCGTTGAGAGCCTGTACCTTGCTGATGCCATTTGCGTTCAGCACTTCCATTTTCTGAGACTCCAATACTCGATGCGCGAGTTAGAGCGTCCAATGGCTTGAATCCCAAATTGTCAATATTCACTGACAATTCGATTTGAGAGTTCGTAAACACTTTGGTGTATGAGTCACTCACCCTTTTACGGACACGTTCGATCGTCTCTGCGAACTCTGCAACCGGACCCTGTGCGGATTCGTTGACTTGCATGAGGGCAGTGTTCAAGTCTGACTTCTCATCATCAAGCATTTTTTCAAGCCGGGTCGCTATCGGTTCCAATACAAGCTTGAGCAACCCTTTGTGTTCATCTGCAGGATCTTGAAGTGCCCGAATCCGAAATGGCTGTGGAAGTCTACTTGAGAACACTTCATCTAGACCTGCGGCCTTTGCGGTCGTTGAATATTTGCTAGCTTCTGGATCCCACGTCGAGCGGACCGGCGCGCCAGCAGAGTTCCACTCCCACTTACTCCTGACCAACAGGTACTCGCCAGCAGGCTCTTTCCATTTCTCGTCGATGTTGGGGTCCCTTGAGGAATGTGGACCCAGATTTCTACAGACGCAGGTTCATCACCCCGCTCGGCAAACATCTCGTCTTCTTCAAGCCTCTGGTTACCCGCCGCTGCCTCGTATGCACGCAAAACGGTTGACTTCCCAGAGTTGTTTTTTCCAACCAAGCAAATGATGTTGTCCAGATCGATTGGCAATCCATCTGATCCAACACAACCGATGTTCTTAATAACCATCCTCACAAGTCGCGATGATTCAGCCATTTTCCCGCATCTTTTTCTGGGGTGAGCATCATTAGGGAACGATTGTTCATGCCAGTTGTCACAGACTGTAAACATTAATGTACAAGGTTTTCAAGTCTTGTGGCCGGGTGCTACAGGGCTAACGCCTTTTCCAATTCGAGGTTGATGCGTAGTATTGGGCGAGTTTACGGAGAGTCCACTTTTCACACGGAGGTTGAGTTATGTCATCCGCCTGCGGGGAGAGCTTGCTGGCCTGTTGGTCGCAAGTCTCTGA
>JAJDEJ010000002.1 GCA_029259815.1 Planctomycetaceae bacterium
TCTGCCGCCGCTGCGGCCCCTTCACGCGAACCGCCAAGCCTTCTGTATTTTTGTGAGTCGTCATATTCTTCTCTGTAGCGCATCCCAAGCCGCCTGACTACCGTCCCCCTCGTAAAAACTGACAGCCTCTCCGCGTGACGAGCGGATGAAGCGAAGACTTTCGAATCACAGAATCGCTTCCGAGCGACAGTGACATCACGCGGAGCGTGATGACGACATTTCGTCACCGACATCAACTCAACGCAGGGATATCCCCGATGCTCAAACACCACCTTCTCCATCCTGAAATCAACCAAATCATCGGCCGCGCAGGACATCACTCCAAGGTGCTGATCGCTGATGGCAACTATCCGGCGTACAACACCCTCGGCGCGAAGGCGGAACTGGTCAGTCTCAACCTCGCGCCGGGATTGGTCACTGTCCGACAGGTGCTGGAAGTCCTCGTCACAGCGATGCCGATCGAAGCGGTCAACGTGATGGGCATCCCCGACGACGACCCGTACGCCGGCCAAGGCGATCCCCCCGTCTGGGCCGAGTTCCGCGAAACCCTCGACGCAGCCCATGTGCATACCCCGCTCAAGCCGATCCTCAAGTTCGATTTCTACGACGCCGTCGCCAGCCGCGACCATGTCCTCACCATCCAAACCGGCGACCAGGCCCTCTGGGCCAACGTCTTATTAACAATGGGCGTCCGCCAGCCGGGCGAATAACCACCGGGGACGCCCGCCTTTTTCGCCCATGAAGCATCCCGATGTTTCTCGACGCCATCGCGAAAAAGTCGGGTGGACCCTCCCCAATCGCATCGATCACTCTCCCGGCCCTTCGTCATGCCCCGTCCCACCCGACTCACTCTTGGCGGCTATGTGTATCACGTCACGAATCGTGGCAACAATCGACAACGGGTCTTTCACACAGACGACGACTATGGCCAGTTTCTCAAAGTGATGCACGAAGCTCACCAGAGAGTGGAGATGAGAGTGCTCGCCTATTGCTTGATGCCGAATCACTTTCACTTCGTGCTCTGGCCCAGATCCGACAGCGACACCAGTGATTGGCTCAGTTGGTTGCTCACCACCCAAGTCGCCAGGCATCATAAGAGACACAAGAGCAGCGGTCATCTCTGGCAAGGACGTTCCAAGTCTTTCCCGATCCAGGACGACCACCACCTTCTGACGGTTTACCGTTATGTGGAGCGGAATCCCCTGCGGGCGAGGTTAGTTCGGCGAGCGGAAGATTGGCAATGGTCATCACTTTGGTCCTTGCGACACACCCCCCTGCCACGCTCTCTGGTTCCGGGACCGATGAGACGCGGTGCCGACTGGATCGATCACGTGAATCTCCCACAATCTGAGACAGAACTGGCGGCAGTCCGTGAGTGTATTGTTCGCGGGTGCCCTTATGGAGATGATCGCTGGACGGGCGAAACGGCTGCGAGCTTACACCTCGAATCAACACTCCGGTCCCGCGGACGTCCTCGGACTTCGCCACCATCGGGTGACACAAATCGTTAGCTCGCACAGGGGAGGGTCCACCCGACTTTTTCGGCGACGACGTACATTGGTATTGAGCGGTGAAGAGACGAAAAAGGCGAGCGTCCCCGAAGAATCACATCATGCAAACACGCAAACTCACCGGCACGAATCTCGAACTGCCGATCCTGTCGTTCGGCGCCTCATCGCTCGGACAGGAATTTCGGCAGGTTGACATCTCCGAGGCATTGCAGGCTGTTCACGCGGCGCTGGATTGTGGGATGAGCTACATCGACACGTCTCCCTTCTATGGTCGGGGGATGAGTGAGGTACTGCTCGGTGTCGCCCTGCGGGACGTGCCTCGGGATTCGTATGTCCTCTCGTCCAAATTGGGCCGATACAGCGGCACACACTTCGACTTCTCGGCCCGACGAGTCGCCGAGTCAGTCGACATCTCGCTCGAACGACTGGGGGTCGAGCACATCGAAATCATGCTCTGTCACGACATCGAGTTTGTCGACATGCAGCAGATCGTCGATGTGACACTCCCCGCCCTTCGCAAAGAACAGGAGAAGGGCAAAGTCGGCTACGTTGGCGTGAGCGGCTATCCCATGAAGATGTTCCAGTTCATCCTCGATCAGACCGACCTCGACGTCGTCCTCAGTTACAACCACTACACGCTCCAGAACACGATGTTCGGCGACCTCGTGCCCTACCTCAAGGAGAAGCACGTCGGCATCATCAATGCCGCCCCGTTCAGCGCCCGGTTGCTCACCAACGCCCCGCTGCCCCCGTGGCACAAGGCGACCCCCGAAGTCCGCGAGACGTGCCGCCGCGCCGCTGAGCACTGCCAGCAGCACGGCGTCGACATCGCCCAACTCGCCTTGCAGTTCTCCGTCGCCAACGAAGACATGACCACCTGCATCACCGGCAGCGCCAACCCCACCCGTGTCCGCCAATGGGCCGACTGGATCGAACAACCCCTCGACGAACAATTACTCAAAGAAGTCCAACAGATCCTCGCCCCGATCCACAACTGGTTTTACATTGAGGGAAGACCGGAGAACAATGACCCTGTGGTGGGTGGCTGGGGCGCATGATTTGCATTGATCCCTCATCAACTCACCCCTTCGGAAATCGCGGTCCCCGAACGAGAACCGTCATGGCCCCAGCACAGCTAGGATCACGTCGACACCGGAAGAATTACAATGATCCCGGTCATGCACATGAGTTGACGTTCTCGT
>JAJDEJ010000011.1 GCA_029259815.1 Planctomycetaceae bacterium
ACCCAGCGACGTTCGTTCTCGGCCAACCGCCCCAGCACCAATTGCACCTTCTGCTGCCAGTCGTCGTCCATCGCCAGATTGCGCGACAGTTGTCCCGTACAGATGTCCCGTACAGATGTCCCGTACAGATGTCCCGTACAGTTGTCCCGTACAGTTGTCCCGTACAGATGTCCCGTACAGATCAAAACATCCTGCATCGTGAGTCTCCCCTTCCTTGGATTCCAGACCCACGATTTGTAGTCGATCAACAACCATTCGGGAATCAATTCCTTCCCAGTTCCTAAGCTGCTCGTTGCCTACACGACGTACGACGGTCATACCGCTGAGATCGCAGAACGGATCGCATCGACACTTCGCGAGAACGACTGTGCGGTTGAGGTGTGCGATTTGGCGCGATTGTGGCCTGAGCGACCAGTTCATGAATACGACGGTGTGATCGCTGGTAGACCGCTACACGGTGGCAAGCATCATCCGCAGCTTGTCAGATTCGCCGCTCAGAACTGCGATGTTCTGAATGAGCAGCCATCCGCGTTCTTCTCGGTCAGTCTGTCCGCAGCGGGCAACGTGGAACAACAAGGCGATGCCACTCGATGCCTGAACGAGTTCCTTGATGAGACCGATTGGAAGCCAAGTGCAACCGCGACCGTAGCCGGAGCACTTCTCTATTGGAAGTACGGTTTCTTCAAACGTTGGATGATGAAGATGATCGTCAAACGCGGCGGCACAGGTGATACAAATACATCGCGGAACTATGTCTACACCAACTGGAATGCGGTTGACGATTTCGCCAAGAGATTCACAGACGATCATGTCCGGCGGGTACCTGGACGACCCACGTCAACCATCGCCTGACGCTGGCGATCCCAAACGAACTACGAAGGAGATGAGAGAATGACTGACACGCATCCGAACATCGCCCTGTTGTGCCGATTTGATCCTGCGAACATCGCCGCGATGGCGGACGTGTTGTCTGAAGACTTCGTCTGGCACTTCGTCAATCCGAAGTTGCCCGAACATCAGGGAGACTATGTTGGGCTGGCCGGGCTTCAAGACTTCTTTGAGAGGACTCAAGACTTCAGTGGCGGTACCTTCAAAATCAACCCCGTCTCGATTACCGCTGTTGGTGATGAGTTGGTGGTCGTGCATGTCAAAGACACGATGGTATTTGAGGGCACGCCGACGGAGATTGACGCGGTTGTTGTGTGGCGCATCGTTGATGGAAAAATTGCTGAGGCTTGGGACATTCCCGCTGTGCACACCGCTCACCCAGTGAGAGCAGAAACCTGAAATGTTGACTACAGAGCGACGGGATATCTCCGTTGTTCACACTATCCGGGGGGAAACTATGAAAAACGAATGGGACATCATCGTCATTGGCTCCGGCATGGGCGGTATGGTCACCGCTGCAGCACTTTCCAAATTGGGACACAGAGTGTTGATGCTGGAGCAGTACAAGTCACTCGGCGGACAGACGCATAGCTTTTCGCGCGAGGGATTCGCGTGGGATGTGGGGCTCCATTACCTCGGCGGATTCGGTCCGGATGTCTCCGAAAAAACGATGCTGGATTGGTTGTGTGAATCGCCGATCGAACTGGCTCCGATTGGCCCCGTTTACGATACGCTGCACATCGGCGACGCGGCTCCGTTGAAACTTTCGCGTCCCGCCTCAGCACAGAGAATGGACTTGAAGGAACGCTTTCCCGACGAAGCGGTGGCGATCGACAAGTGGTTCGACGCGATTATCGACGGCCGCGACTCCATAGGCACTGTCGGGCAGGTGCGATCCATACCGTCCGTCTTTGCATCGGCCGTGAAGTGGTGGCGAGGCAAGAAGCTCAGCAGATACTGCGAACGCACGACCGCGGAAGTCGTCAATGAAATCACGAGCAATGCGGAACTTGCCAGAGTCCTGACCGCCCAGTGGGCCGACTGCGGTGCACGACCCAGTACGGCAAGTTTCGCGATTCACGCGACCGTGATGAATTCGTATCTGGAAGCTGGCGCTTACTATCCCCTCGGCGGGGCGGGCTCGATTGGCGAGCACTTGTTGCCCACCATTACGAACAACGGAGGTGAAACGCGGGCAGGCGTCGAAGTCACGTCGTTGATCATGGATAACGGAGTTGTCAAGGGTGTCGAGACAGGAGACGGAGAGAAGTTTTTTGCGAAACACATTGTGTCGAACATCGGCGCTCGCGAAACCGTCGATCGGCTGTTCCCGGACGGACACGGCCATGACGATTGGGTGAATGAGATTCGGTCGATTGGGCCCAATATCTGTCACTACTCATTGTTTCTCGGTTTTGCAGGCGACGTCGAAGCGACCGGGATGACGAAGTCTAACCACTGGCTCTACCCCACCGGCGAAGTCGATGTCATTTGGACCGACGCCCCCGATAACGCGCCTCCGGGAATGTTTGTTTCGTTTGCGTCATTCAAAGACCCGGCTCATGATCCAGGTCCGGAGAAGAAATACGCCGGCGAAATGATGGTGTGGTCCGATTGGTCGACCGTCGAGAAATGGGCTGGTGTTCCATCCGGCGAACGAGGCGATGATTACCAGACTTTCAAGAAGAAGATCGAGAGCGTCTTGTTGAAGCAGTTCGCGAAGTACTTCCCGCGGCTGGCCGAACTCATCGTCTTTCACGAACTTTCGACTCCGTTGACGACGGCGTCGATCACGGGCCACCGCATGGGCTCGTTCTACGGGCTCGATGTGACTCCGGTCCGAATTACAACCGACGCTTTGCGGATGAAGACACCGATCGACGGGCTCTATCTGACCGGACAGGACGTTCTCACGCCCGGCATTCCCGGAGCATTTTGGGGCGGCTTTCTGTGCTCCGGCAGCATCGACCCCAAAGTGTTCATGCATTTGGGTGGATAGAGCAGCGTCATTCAATACGAGCCTGAATTGTGGAAGAAACGAGTGAGATGGGAGAGAGTGCATTGGTCCATAGGCCGAATGGCACGTAGTTCTTTCGTAACGCCGTTTGTTCGAATTGACATAGGCAAGAAGGCCTCTCTTGCATAGATGGAGTTGTCACACACCCATCTCAGGCAAGGAGGCCTCACGATGTCGTTTTCTAACCAAGGACGGTTTCGACAACAACTGCGATTTCTGCGGCGGCAATTTCTTCAGGACGATGAACTGCCGTTTGGCGATGTGCTGTCGGAGACGATTGTCGCCAGAGCGATGAGCGACCATGCGGTGGATTGGGTTGACCAGATCTATTCTCCCCTCGTGACGCTGTGGGTCTTTCTGGGTCAGGTACTGAGTCAGGATCACTCCTGCCGTGCGGAGGTGGCTCGCTTGATCGCTCACCGCGTCTCTCGTGGACAGCGCTCCTGTTCGGCAGAGACGGGTGCCTATTGCCAAGCTCGGAAGCGGCTGCCGGAACCGTTCTTCTCCGACGTCGCCCGTCAGACCGGACAAGCGTTGGATCACTCCGCCAAGCAGCGGTGGCTTTGGAAACACCGGCGTGTTCTGGTTGATGATGGTTCAACGGTGTCGATGCCGGATACGGCGGAGAACCAACAGGCCTATCCGCAGCCTCCCCAACAGCAGCCGGGCGTGGGCTTTCCCCTGGCACGGATGGCCGCCTTCTTTTCGCTCTCGTGCGGAGCCGTGCTGGATCTGGCCGTCTGCAGCTATTCCGGCAAGGGCCACAGCGAACTGGGAATGCTCTGAAAGTTGTGGGACCTCTTACGTCCCGGAGATGTCATGCTCGCCGATCGGTACATGTGTGCGTACCAGGAGCTCCATTTGCTCAAGCAGCGTGGGATCGACACGGTCACTCGTCTCCATCACTGTCGGAAAGTCGACTTTAGACGTGGCCAGCGGTTGGGCAAAGTGGATCACATCGTTCAGTGGTCGAAACCGAATCGCATTCGTTCGGTAGACAGACAGACGCTGAAAACACTTCCCCAGCACCTCACGGTTCGTGAAACACGCGTCCGCATCTGGCAGCCCGGATTTCGCTGCCGAAGCATGATCGTGGTGTCCACGTTGTTGGATGCTGAGGCCGTGACGGCTGGCGACCTCGCGGAGCTCTATCGGGCCCGTTGGAACGCGGAACTCGATCTGCGTTCACTCAAGCAGACGATGCAAATGGACATCTTGCGCTGCAAGACACCCGAGTTGGTGCGAAAGGAGATCTGGACTCACATTCTGGCCTACAACCTCATCCGAACCGTCATGGCCCAAGCGGCCAGTCGACACGGTTTCGAACCTCGGTCAATCAGCTTCAAGGGAGCGATTCAGACACTGGAAGCGTTCCAACTGATGATCGCGATCCTGGGTCAACGTCTCACCGGGCGCTACCGCCTCTACGAACAACTCCTCGACGCCGTCGCCACCCACCGCGTTGCCAACCGTCCCGACCGGTTCGAACCACGTCATAAAAAACGAAGGCCAAACCACTACGCACGCATGATGAAGCCCAGGCATGAAATCAAACGCGAGATCCTCAACGGACTTGCATAGAACTACGTGCCATTCGACGATGGGTCCTTGGCGCTCAATTGGGGATCACATCTGCTCGATGTTGATTCGTCATTATTCATGAACGGCAACCGCGTTCCAGACTGAAACCTGACCAACTTGCTTGCGCCGTCAAGCTGACTCACCACTTAACCGACATTGGCTGAGCGAATTGTTCTCGGGCGATGTAACAGGATGGATGTCGCCGTACGGTGTTGCTGCCGATCGTATACTCAGCCACGCACAACAAATGAGTCCTCAGATGAGGTCAAACAATATTGAACGGTTCGTGTGGCTACGAAAAAGCCCGCGGTGGCAGAACGGGTTGAGCGTTCCACGACTGCGGGCTTTCGGTTGTGCAGAGATTGACTCTACTTAGCGAGTCGTCCAGATAAAGCTACGGTCGGCGGAAGACGATGTTTCCGCGGTCATTCTTCAGGACGACGAGGGTGGAGGTGGCCGTGACGACCTGGCCGAGGCTGATGATCCGGCCATCACTGTCGAGGACCAACTGGCCACTTGTCACAGAGATGCTAGCGATAATCGTCTGGAATCCACCGCGACCGGTGGGGACCGTCAATTCAGCAGTGGCGTCGGCACGCACGTTCATGCGAATCTGCTGTCGTTGGCCATTGCGATCGGTCGAGACCGCTTCCCAGAGGCCTTCCAAGGCACTCAGGTCGCTTTCCTCACCTGCTCCTTCGTCATCGGCGAATCCGCCACCGGTTTCGTCCCCGCCGCCATCCTGAATCCCTTCGTCTCCATATCCACCAGCGTTCGGGGCTGAGTAGCGAGGCGGCTCTGAGTAGCGGTAGTGAGGGGCGTGGTACCAGTCGTAGGTTGGGACATGGTAGCTGTGTCGAGGAGCACTGTATCGGGGCGAGTGGTGACGTTGACCCGCTTCGGCAGATTCGGTGAAGGAGCCAGCGAGCAACATCGTGGCGGCCAGCAGGGCGAGTGTTTTGAGAGTCTTCATGGTTCGTTTCCTTGTGTCTTGGACGTGAGTTGTTGTTGGCGGCGAATCACTTGTTCGTCCGCTTCTGAAAGACGTGGCGTCGAACGGCCGTCGCCCCCGTAACGGTTTCTCTGCTTTTCTTGCGGTTCGCGGTAATACGCTGTGAACGGTTGAGATTCGGCCCTGTTGAGGATGGCTTTCTGGACACTTCGTGCTGGGTCGCAGCTCGTCTCGACCCTGTGATCGCAGCCGTCAAACGACGAAAAAACCCGCGGTCCCGAAGGAGCCGCGGGTTGATTCGCATCGACTTGGTATCTAGTGGTGCGTCACAGCTAAGAATTCGGGTTGCTGTTTGATTCGCGTCTGTCAAACTTTGTGGAACCAAGGAAGGGGGTTCCCATGCTGAAGAAGTAGATCGTCAGGCTCACAAAGTCGGAACGCGAGACACTTTCGAAT
>JAJDEJ010000101.1 GCA_029259815.1 Planctomycetaceae bacterium
AATCCGACCGATACGCCCGCCGTGCGGAAACCCCTGCCATGATCGACCTCCCTGTCGAAATGAATTCAGAACTGACCGCATGAAGTCTCCACCTTTTCCCACTCGCAGACCAGACCAGTGATCTTTCCAGATGCCCTCTGACAGAGCGAAACAAAGAGAACGAAGGACCAGTTTTCGAGACTGTTGGGAAACGATATCAGGCCTGTTAATCGGAGTGCAGGTTGTGAATGCGACGTCATGTCTGCGATCGTATCTTGACATGATTCCCCAGAATGACGTATCGAGCGGCTCGATAGGCAACTTGGCTCGAGTGCAGGAGCGGTCAGCGTCACGGGGAGCGACCAGAATTGAATGGCTGATGAAGCAAACAACTGCGATGGAACGCAGCAACCATTGATGTCAAAAGACTTTCTGGCACAAGTGTCGAAGTCGATGGGCATGCGAGTGGCGGTTGCTGGGCTGACATTTGCGATGGCCGTCGTGGTGGCCAGGGCGTTTGGGGGAGATCGGGGATTGTATGGCGAGTACGCCATCGCCATCTCCACGATGAACCTGTTGGCCGTCCTTGCCAAGCTAGGGTTCGACACGACGTCGCTGCGATTCCTGGCGCAGTATCGGGCTCGGGGCGAGACGTCACTGCTTCGTGGTTTCGACACGACTGCGCGTCGGCTGACGCTACTCACGTCATTGGGAATGTCGTTGCTGATGGTCTGTGGAACTCTCTTGCTGCGTGAGCGCCTCTCCGACGGAGTCTTCTGGTGTCTGCTGGTCGCTGCGGGCTTGTTGCCGGTGGTGGTTGGCATCCAGTTACGTGAGGCTGGACTGTTGGCATTTGGCCGTGTGATGACCGGGCAGACGAACGGCGTGCTGACGCCTCTATTACTGATCACCTTCGTGATCGCGATCCCGTTCCTGACCGGGGAGCGTTTGTCACCGCCAGTCGTGATCCTGCTGCAATTCGTCAGTGCCCTTGCAACGTTCGCCTTCGTCGCCTGGAGCGGGCGTCGCACATTGGCGACCGTAGACGACATCGAACAACCCGAAGTCCGAACGGTCGAGTGGATGCACGTTGCGGCACCCATCCTGCTGGTGCAGTTCCTCAACCTCATGCAGAACCAAAGCGGCACCGTGCTCTGCGGTGCTCTGCTCGACAAAGAGGCGGCTGGTCTGTTCTCCGCCGTCGCACGAGTGGCTGGCGTGTTGTTCCTCGGACTGCAGGCGATCAACACGATTGCTGCCCCGACGATTTCGTCGTTGTATCACTCTGGGCAGAAGGCCGAGTTAGAGCGATTCGTGAAGACGTGCGCCCTCGCCAGCGGCGGGTTCGCGTTGGTATTTCTGGTCGTGATGCTCCCCTTAGGTCGTATCGTGCTGGGCATCTTCGGTGCCCAATTCGTCGACGGTTACGTCCCGATGGTCGTCATGATTGTCGGCCTCTCGCTCGCAGCCGCCGCAGGACCAGTGACACAGTTCCTGTTGATGACAGGCCATCAGTGGGATTGCATCAAAGTGTTCAGCGTGAATGTCGCGGTGTGCCTGATGGCAGCCTGGTTTGTGATCCCCCGTTACGGCGTTCTCGGAGCGGCCAGCATCGCCGCCTTCGCACGACTGTCCTCATACGTCGCGATGGTACTCGTCGTCAAACACCGTCACGGCATCTGGTGCATCGCCGGACTGCCCTCGTCCTCAGCAATTGACGTTCCAGTGTCCGTCGAACCTGTCCCGCAACAACGAATGGCCGCATGAACTGAGATCAAACTTGAGATTTGAAATTTCAGATTTCAAAAAACTGAGGTGACATCACACCGCATTCCCACTTCCGCATTCCCACTTCCCCCTTCGTCCCATGCTCGCCTTCATCCACATTGAGAAAGCCGCCGGCACGACGATCACCACGATCCTCAGGCAATCGTTCGGGCTCAGCCATTGTGACCTCACCAGTTGGCATGCGTACCGGCAGGAGTACGCAGCTCCGTCTGCGACCGACCTCAAGCGGGCTCTGTTGTTCTATCCCAAATTGCAGAGTGTGAGCGGGCACATCGTCGTGCCGCATTGTGGGTATGAGGAAGTGTGCCCTGACATCCGCTACTACACGTTCCTGCGTGACCCGCTGAAGCGTTGCGCGTCACACTATCAGCATCAGGTGCAGACGATGGAAAAAGAGCCGCCGCCGTTTGAGGAGTGGATTCAGCAAGAGGTGTATCACAACTTCATGACAAAGAAGCTGGCCGTCTCCGGTCGGGCAGACGATGCGATCGAAGCGTTGGAATCACGCGTTGGCTGCACCGGTCTGGTTGAGCGGTTCGATGAGTCGTTGATGCTGCTTCGTCGCTGGGCTGATGTCCCGCAGTTCGACATCCGCTATCAGCCACAGAACGTCGCTCCACGTGATGAGATCAAGAAGTATTTGCTGCGGGACGAGTCGACACGAAAGGCGATGATCGAGACGAATCAAGAGGATCTGAAACTGTACAATCACGTCGTCTATGAGTTGTTCCCTCGTCAGTTGGCGGAGTACGGTCCCTCACTCCAGGCGGACCTCGACGCATTTCACCGGACAAATGCACCATCGCCACTGTACCCGCGACAGTTGCCGAGCCTCGTGTACCGTCACGCCATCTACCGGCCCGCTGCCCGGTTGACGAGTGCCCTTCGCCGTGCCGCATGATCCCTCGCTTGCGGTTTC
Organism: Planctomycetaceae bacterium; assembly: GCA_029259815.1. Taxonomy (GTDB): domain Bacteria; phylum Planctomycetota; class Planctomycetia; order Planctomycetales; family Planctomycetaceae; genus JAHBXU01. The sequence continues at coordinate 2,687 of JAJDEJ010000101.1, forward strand.
GCCCGTCCCACGAACTTGGCACGTCTCCCCCGTGTCCATAGACTCGGATGATCGAGTTTGATTGGAACGAGAAGCGTCATGGCACGTGTGGTGCTTGCGATGAGTGGAGGAGTCGACAGCTCTGCCGCTGCCCTGTTGTTGCAGGAGCAGGGGCACGAGGTGATCGGCCTGTTCATGCGCTCCGGGGCGACCGAAGAGGAGACCTGTGCGACCGAGGGCGGACTGCTGCCGATCGTCAACGCGCCGACTCGCAAGCAGGGCTGTTGCAGTGCGTCCGACGCGGCGGACGCCCGTCGTGTCGCTGACTACCTGGACATTCCCTTCCATGCCCTCAACTTCGCCGACTCGTTTGGCCGCATCAAGGACTACTTCGCCGACGAGTACCTCGCCGGTCGCACGCCCAACCCCTGTGTGATGTGTAACAACTGGTTGAAGTTCGGTCGCCTGTGGGACTTCGCCCAGCAGGTGGGAGCCGAGTTCATTGCGAGTGGCCACTATGCTCAGGTGAAGCAGATCCCCAGCGACGAAACCCAGCAATCACACTCAAGCCCACGGGCTACGCCCCGTGGGACACATGACGCCGTCACCCCCCCCCTGGGCCTCTTCCGCGGTCGCGACCACACGAAGGACCAATCCTACGTCCTGTTCGGCGTGCAGCGAGACCTGCTGAGTCACATCCTCTATCCAGTCGGTGGTTTCACGAAAGAAGAGATCCGAGACATCGCACGACGTGCTGGTCTTCGTACCGCAGACAAACCTGACAGCCAGGAGATCTGCTTCATTCCTGATAACGACTACGGGGCATTCCTCGATCGCTACCGTGGACCGCAAGAGACAGCGGGTGAGTTCGTCGACACAGTGGGCAACGTCGTTGGTCAGCACCCCGGCTATCAGCACTTCACCATCGGCCAACGACGTGGCTTGGGCGTCACCTTTGGTGAACCACGCTTTGTCGTCCGCATCGATCCGGAGACGCGCCGCGTCGTCCTCGGCACGAAGGACGATCTTGGTCGAGACACGCTCGAAGCCGATCGTCTCAACTGGCTGGTCGACCCGCCGACGGATGCTCTCCGCTGCAAGGCACAGATTCGCTATCAACAAACTCCAGGCGACTGTGACGTCGAGTTGCTTGATGGGGATCGCGTGCGTGTCACCTTCAACGCCCCACAAGATGGCGTCGCCCCTGGGCAGGCGGTCGTGTTCTACGAAGGTGACCGCGTCCTCGGCGGCGGCTGGATTCGTTAGCTTCGATTGATCTCGCGAATCGTCGCCCGCAGTGCATTCACCTGTGACTCGACTGCATCAAGTGACTGCATGCTTGTCTTGAACTGACACAGTCGCGGTTGCAGAGCTTCACACGTGGGGCAGTCGCCGGGTTCGTAGGACTTCACACTTCCGCCGTAACGCGGGTCGTGATTGGGTGCCTGTTCGGGGCGGGCGTAGAAAGCGAGGTTGCGAAAGACAGGTTCGAGGTGCACGGGTCGCCAGGCGGAGTAGAGCCCGTCACCACCGTTGGCGATGAATGCTTTCCGGAACGTTCGCCAGTCGACACCCGCTCGCTCTTCGTCGAGCTTGCAGACCCACGTCCAGTAGGTGTGCAGGCAACCGTCGGGGACAACGGGCGGGATGAGCCAGTCGCATTGCTCCTCGTCGAGCACTTGCTGGTACATGCGGGCAATGTGGATGCGGGCAGCGACGAGAGCGTCGAGGCGTTCGAGTTGCCCGAGGGCGAGGGCGGCTTGAGCGGCTGACATGCGGAAGTTGTAGCCCATCACGTCGTGCCGCTCGAAATCGATATCCTGCCGCACATCGCGGGGGACGAAGACATCGCCCGGCTTCGCACCGAGTGTGGCGTAGCCGAGTGTCGCCCGTTTGCGGATGTTCTTGGCATACTCGGCATCATCCGTGATCACGACACCTCCGTCGCCAGCCGACGTCATGTGCTTGGACGCCTGAAAGCTGAAGCTGGCCGCATGACCGATCGCCCCCACCATCCGCCCTTTGTACTCACCGAGAAAGCACTCCGCATTGTCCTCGATCACCGTGAGATCATGCTCGGCTGCGAGTGCCATCAGACCATCGTAATCAGGAGCCAGACCATACAGACTGACCGGGATAATGGCCTTCGTGTAAGACGTGATCTTGCGGGCGACGTCAGCCGGATCGATGTTGAACGTATCTGGATCGATGTCCGCAAACACGGGCACCGCCCCGCACTGCACAACCACGACCGCCGTCGCCACCGCCGTGAGCGGCGGCACAATCACCTCGTCCCCCGGCCCGACCCCTGCCGCCAACAGACACGACTGCATCGTCCCCGTCCCCGAGTTGTGCAGAACCGCAAACCCCACCCCAAACCGCTCCGCAAACGCCGTCTCCATCCGCCCAAAGATGCCCGCGGGGTCCGTCGTATTCCGGAAGCCGGCGTCCAGGACCTCATTGATATAATTTCGATCGGCCTCACCAACACGTCCAGTCGGCAGTTGGGCGAAGACCTCTTTGGGAGACTTCACGAGCATGGAGTGGAGGGCGTCGTTCATGGAGCCTCACCGATGTCCGTTGGAAAGCACCCCGGCTGTTTAGAGCAGCCGGGGTGCTGGGTTCTAGGTTACGACCCCAACCAAGCGTTACCTATGATGGGGACGTCATTAAACAGGAGGACGTACGATGGTAGGCGGCGATGATCCGAAGTATCAAGACGGTGACGCGCCCGGGCCGGAGTCGGTCGGGGGCGATGTCATCATCAGTCCGGACACGCGGCGGGAGAATCGGATTCCGCCGAATCAGTCGCGGACACGGAAGTGGCCCGTGCTGCACTATGGATCGGTGCCGCACATTGATCTCGCGGAATGGCGGCTCGACATCCTCGGCCTCGTCGAGCGGCATCTGTCGTTCAACTGGGAGGAGTTTCAGACGCTGCCTCGGGTGAAGGTCTTCTCCGATTTTCATTGCGTCACCCAGTGGTCGCGGCTGGGGAATGTGTGGGAAGGTGTCGCCGTCCGTGAGTTGATGGATCGGGCCGGGATCAAACCCGAAGCGAAGTTCGTGATCCCGATGGGCTACGATCGCGGCTGGACGACCAATCTCCCGCTCGCCGACTTCCTCGCCGAAGACGCCCTGCTGGCAGACACTCACGACGGCGAACGGATCGACGCCGATCACGGCGGCCCGGTGCGGCTCGTCGTCCCACAGTTGTATGCCTGGAAGAGTGCCAAGT
>JAJDEJ010000102.1 GCA_029259815.1 Planctomycetaceae bacterium
GAATCGACTATCGGCTAAAATCACTCACAGCGGCCTCCTTGCTGCATAGGTGCGATGAATCAACACCCTTGTAACCAAGGCAGGCCGCTTTTGTTTAGCTCACTTGTCCACCAAGCCTTACGGAATTATCCGTGCCATTCGGGGCAGGCACCATTTCGTCTGGATGATCTTCAACAACTCTCACGGGCACCACGAAATGGTGCCTGACCCCGTTGGCCACCTCCTCGAACCGGCAGTTCTTGCCACAGTCATACAACTGGTAGAATCGATTCATGTCACCCATCTTCCGTGACCGATACGATTGGTGAAGTGCCCTCCGCTCGCCGCACTCGAAGGGCCAGTGCGCCGATCATCGGGCGCTCGTCATCAACGATCCACCGAACTAACGAAGAATATCTGAGGCATCTGTCTAATCGGTCGCGTCCTGCACTCAGCAGTCGAAGACTGTCAGCAGGGGCGCCCGAATGCCAACGGTAAGGAGACCACCATGCGTCGCGTGCTGACGATTCTCGCCACTTGTGCCATGTTGGTCGGGCCTGCTCCCTGCCAAGCCGAGAACCCGTTCGACTTCAGCGACTGGGCTCGCAAACCGAAAGCTGACAGTTGGCAGACCGATTCCGCATCTGATTCGGGCGAACCGTCCGATACGACGGGGCGGTCACTTCGTCGACCTGCGAGCAATATCAAGAATTACTCGGCAGAGCTCTTCAGCGCTGGTGGTGCTGACGAGTCGCAGACCCAACGATTCTCTCGCACAGAGACAAGTCGTCATCGGCCGAACAACTCCCTGGCCATCGACGATGCACTGCCGATGCCTCCCGGAGCGAAGCGACACATCACCAAAGACGACCTGTACGTCCGAGAGAATGACGACACGTTGGAACGCTTCAACGAGTTCCTCGAAGCACGCAAGGTCAACACGGCTGCCTATGTTGTGGAAGAAGAGCCTGCTGCTGAGTCGACGATTCAAACGGTTGCCGGCGAGCGTGAGTCGACTTCTCCCTGGGATCTCGATCCTCAGCCGCAACAACGAGCGAGTCGTCCCGACTTCGCCGAGGATAACTCCACTGGTTACAGCACAGGCTTCCGTCAGAAAGAAGAGTCAGCCTATCGCCGCATCGAGCGAATTGATCCTGAAACGGCCACACAAAGCCGCTTCTCATTTCTGGGGGATCCGCCGCCGCAAGCCATCGGTGCCCGTCCACGTCTGACCGACCCCATCTCCACTTCACAGGAAGTGCCGACGTCACGTCAGACACCAAAATCCTTCGCCTCACAAACGCAAAAATCGGCACCGGCAGCCGATGTGAATCCGTTCGAAGTGCGTGACCTCCCCACACTTCATGAGGCAACGAATCCCCGGCGAGATTCTGTCCCCACACGCACAGTGAACACCACCAGCTTTGGCCGAGGACCTGCACTCGGTTCACAAGACACTCAGCTCTCGACGACTCCCGTCACAACACCGCGCTCGCGCGTCTCAAGCAACGTTGCCAAGTTCGGTCAACCGGACGCAGCACCGGCTGTATCTGCTGTGTGGAAGCCATTGGGGCCGCTCAACGTCGGCCAGGAGTGTCCCTGTGAACTCGTGGTGACCAACGATGGCCAGTCGGTCGCAGAGCGAGTGAGCATTGAAGCCCGGCTGCCCAAGTCAGTGCGGGTTGCCAGAAGCAATCCGGAACCCGTCGAGCAGAAAGCTTTTCTCGGTTGGCGTCTGGACAACCTTCAACCTCAGGAATCGCGAAGCATCAAAGTCACGATCGTGCCCACCCAACCGGGACCGGTCGATGCCTCGGCTCACGTCCGCTACACGTCTTCCAACGTCCAATCTCTCACGGTCGCCGAGCCAAAGTTGAACGTTGTCGTCAGCGGTCCCTCAGAGATCTCCGTCGGCGAACCTGCCACTCAGACGATTACAGTCCGCAACCCGGGCACGGGCGTCGCCAACAACATCAAATTGGAAGCGACCATCCCCGCCGGACTGGAGCACGTGCGTGGTGAACGACTTCTCATGGACATCGGCTCTCTCAACCCGGGCGAAACACGCCGCATGCGACTCGCCCTGGCAGCTGTCTCAGGAGGACCGCAGATCATTCAGGTCCACGCCAAAGCAGACGCCGGTCTCGTCCACAATGCGTCCGCTGAGGTCAACGTCATCGCCCCCCGCCTCAAAGCCGCCATCGACGGTCCGGGCCTCCGATACCTGGGTCGAGAAGCCGTCTTCACACTCAGCGTGATGAACGACGGTGCTGCAGCAACCGACAACGTCCAATTGATGCATCGCATCCCGGAAGGATTCGACTTCGTTGCTTCCGACAGAGGTGCCAAATATGACAAATCGACCCGCATGCTGAACTGGTTCGTTGGCCGACTGTCGCCAGAACAGCCACAACAGCTGCGTGTCACTCTGCTCGCCAGCAAGTCGGGTGAGTTCACACAGGCCGTGCGGGCCACCTCGGAGCACGGCAGCTACAGTGATGCTCAGATGCAAACCCGCGTCGAAGGCACCGCCTCGCTCGTCGTCGAAGTGTCCGACTTGGACGACCCGGTCGAAGTCGGTTCGGAGACGGCATACGAAATCAGAATCACCAACGAAGGCACCGCCAGTGCCAATCAAGTGGCACTCTCCTGTGAAGTACCCTCAGGTCTGGTGTTCCTGAAAGCCAACGGCCCGTCGCAACATCGGACCGAACAGAGTGCTGTGGCCTTCAAGCCGATTCCGGAAGTGAAAGCGGGACAGACGCTCACCTATCAGGTGTTCGTCAAGGGCGACGTCGCCGGCGACAAGCGATTCCGCTGCCGCCTCACGAGCGACGCACTGTCACAGCCGCTGTTCACTGAGGAACTCACCAAGTTCTACGGCGAATGATTCTCACCCCGATCATCTGACTCCACTAACTGAAACGCCCGGCATCAACAGCCGGGCGTTTGTCATTAAAGCTTCACTTTTCTCTCTCTCCTCTCGAGGGAGAGGGACAGCCTTCAAGCGGAGCGCCGAAGGCAGGGTGACAGGGAGACGTGATCGCAATTGTTGAGCGCTCAACCGTTCGGTTACCATAGAGAGATCAAATCGTCTCTCTCTTGGTATTCGCGATGCGTCTGTGCCGCAACCTTCCGGTCATTTGCCTCGGCCTCGCCGTGGCCTGTCTGAGCATCACCGCCAACCCCGCAATGGCGAGTGAGGAATCCGACTTCCCTCCAGAGCAAATCGAGTTTTTCGAGAAAGAGATTCGTCCCCTTCTCATCGAACGGTGCCACAAGTGTCACAGCTCCGACAAGCAGAAAGGGAGCCTCAGACTCGACTCCCGTGACGCACTTCTCACGGGAGGCGACACCGGCCCTGCCATTGTGCCGCGGCAGCCTGACGAGAGCGAACTCGTCCGCGCCGTCCGCTACGGCGATGACGGCTACCAGATGCCACCCGACGGCAAGCTCCCCCAAGACGACATTGAACGTCTCACAAAGTGGGTCGCGATGGGAGCCCCATGGCCTGCGAACGAGACCTCAACGAATGACACGGGCGGGCCACAGGATTTCGACTTCGAAGAGCGAGCCAAGCACTGGTCCTTCCAACCGCTGCAGCGACCTGAAATCCCGACAGTTCAAGACACGGAATGGTGTCGTACACCGATCGACCGTTTCCTGCTTGCAAAACTGGAAGCACAGGGCATCACCCCCGCGACCGCAACCGACCACAGCACGTGGCTTCGCCGCGTCTCGTTCGACGTCATCGGACTGCCTCCCACAACGGTAGAACTCGCCGCCTTCCTCAACGACAACTCACCACGCGCCTATGAGACGGTCATCGACCGACTCCTCTCGTCCCCACACTTCGGCGAACGCTGGGGCCGTCACTGGCTCGACCTCGTCCGCTATGCCGAGTCACGCGGCCACGAATTCGACTACGACGTCGCCAACCCCTGGCACTACCGCGACTACGTCATCCGCGCCCTCAACGACGACGTGCCGTATGACCAGTACGTCGTCGAGCACGTCGCCGGCGACCTGCTCACGTCATCCCTCCAAGCCCACGGGCAATGCCCCGTGGGTCCACAACGCGCTCTCCGCCTCAACCCACAGACCGGCGGCAACGAGTCCATCCTCGCGACCGGCTTCTGGTTCCTCGGCGAATGGGTCCACTCCCCCGTCGACATCCGACAAGACGAGGCAGACCGTTTCGAGAACATGATCGACGTCTACTCGAAAACATTCCTCGGCCTCACCGTCGCCTGCGCCCGCTGTCACGACCACAAGTTCGACCCGATCACTCAGAAAGACTTCTATGCTCTCCAAGGCTACCTGCAAAGCACGTCCTACCGCCAAGTCCGCTTCGAAACAATGGAGTACAACCGCCGCGTGGCGGCTGAACTCGAACAACTGCGGCGGGAGGCGGCCAAGCAGATCATGCCGGTCATCGCCGAGCTCGTCGAACCGGTCGTCGATGATCTTGACGAATACCTCATCGCCGCCCGCGATCTGATCCAGTCGGGTGTCGAGACGCATCCGATGCAGGAGGACATCGTCTTCGCCGACTTCGAGTCGGGCACCTACGACGGCTGGAAGTTGGAAGGCGATGCCTTCGGCTTACAACCGCAGACGCTCGATACAATCGCCGACTACCAAGGCCAAATTAACGCACAGGGCACCTATTTCGTCAACTCTCACCAACGGCGAGACGGTGGGCGGGGCGACGAACACCTTGGGGTGATGACGTCCAAACCATTCGTCATTGACCGGAGCTTCATCCACCTGCAAGTCGGCGGCGGCAACCACGAGTGGCGAACCTGTGTGCTGCTGCTCGTTGACGACGAAATCCCGTACTCAGCCACTGGTCGCAACGACAACCAGATGCACGACGTCACCTGGGACGTTCGCCCCTACCGCGACCGAACCGCCCGCATCCGCATCATCGACAACGAAAAAGGCGGATGGGGCAACATCGGCGTTGATCACATCGTGTTCTCTGATCAACATCCGGCAGGCGTTTTACAATTCACGCGCGACGACTTCACCAAAGAATTCCTCGTGAAGATCGAAGACAAGGCTCACACGCTGTTGCTTGACCCAACCATTCTTCAACACTGGATCGCACATCTCCTCAATGCTCAAGACGACGAATCAGATCCGTTCTACCTCTGGGCAGGCTTCGCAACCGGCCTCCTGCCCGATGTTGCGGCGGTTCGCAAAGAGTGTGACAAGTTGGTCGAAAAACTCTGGCCAAGTGTCGATTTCCTCGATGTGCCGAACGAACTGGGGGACCACATTTTCGGATCATACAATCTGATTGCCAGTTCGCCGTCCTTCAGGAATCCCGGACAATCGATGGCGGACGTGCGATTTTCCAATGCTCCTGAGGCACCAATTGAGACTGTCGTTGCGTTTCCGTACTACATCGAATTGGATGAGACTTGGTCTGAATCGACCGATGCATCCGGGACGATGCATGAATCCGGTGCCACTCAGTCGTGGCAACTGGGCGTTAGTGTACGAACACCGACATTCGAACTCAAAAGCGGAAAGCTTGATTGTCTGATCCGCGGCGGTGTCAACACGTATATTGCGGTGGACTCCCATCTCCTGATCAATGGTCCGCTGCATGCGACGCTTGTTCACGAGCATCCCGCACCGAATGATGCCGGTTGGCGATGGATTGAATTGGATGCCTCGCGATACAAAGGTCACCGCGCTCACATTGAGTTCGTTCCGCATACCAGCGAAGAATTCGCAATTGCGAATATCATACAGATCGCCGAAGAAATTTCAGACACATTGCCAATAGATCGCCATGTGCAGTTCTACCCACATCTGGATCTGTCGCACGATGAGATGGAGTCCGCAAGGTCACTCGCCCGACTCTATCAACAGGAGTTTCTCAGTATCGAAATCTGCTGTGATTGGTTCTTTGCGCCAGGTGGCAAGAGTGGCACTTGCTCGCTTGCAGAAACCGAATGGGCGATTCGACATCCGCACTTGTTTGGTCTCGACGACGAGGAATCGCGTCTCCAATTGAAGTGGGCCTCTGAAGAGTATTTTAAGGAAGTTGAACAGATCCGAAAGGACCGGAGGCTTGTCTCGGCCCTCGCTCCCGCCATGCTCGATGGCTCGGGAGAAGATGAGTACGTCTTCATCCGGGGCAACTGGAAGAAGCGAGGCGACGTCGTTCCCAGACGTTTCCTCGAAGTCTTCAACGGGACCAAGATGCGACGGCCAAAGTCCGGCAGTGGTCGACTCGCACTCGCTCAATGGATGGTCGAACCCGAGAAGACGCCCATACTGCCGCGTGTGATCGTCAACCGCATCTGGCAGCATTACTTTGGGACGGGACTCGTGCCCACGCCGGATGACTTTGGGCATATGGGACGACCGCCCTCACATCCCGAACTGCTCGACTGGCTGGCGACTGAACTCGTCCGTAGCGGCTGGTCTCTGAAACACATTCATCGACTGATTCTGACATCATCCGCGTATCGCATGTCGAGCGAAGCGAACAGTGATGGCGACTCTCAGCTCTCAACCCTCCATGCTCAACTCCTCCCCCGCATGCCGGTCAAACGTCTCGAAGGCGAAGTCATTCGCGATGCGATTCTCTCACTCTCTGGACGCCTCGATGACCGCATGTACGACCGCAGTGTGCCCGTGCATTTGACGCCCTTTATGGAGGGTCGCGGACGCCCCAAGAAATCGGGACCGGTGGACGGGGCAGGGCGGCGGAGTCTGTACATCGCCGTGCGTCGCAACTTCGCGGACCCGTTCTTTCAGGCGTTCGACATGCCCAACCCACATAGCACTATCGGCCTGCGGACGGTGTCCAACGTCCCCGCGCAGGCGCTGGCCATGATGAATAACCCGATGGTCGTCAAGCAGTCACGGTTGTGGGCTCAACGACTCTTGACAGATCAGAAGACCAGGACAATGGAGGCACGGATTCAACAAGCATATCTTGCCTGCGTTTCCCGAGAGCCGTCAGAGATTGAGATCGCTGCAGCGAAGGAGTTCGTCGAGACTCAGGCTCAAGAATTGAATGTCGCTCAGGATGCCCCACAAGTCTGGGCAGACCTTTGCCATGTGCTACTGAATGCCAAGGAGTTCCTTTTTGTCCGTTGATTCACTGGAGTCGATTGGGAAGACGGAAATTCGTTATGCAGAACATGAGTGAAATCACGATCGGTCAACCGATCACCCGGCGACGATTGTTGTCCTGTGCCGCGAACGGATTTGGAGCCGCTGCGCTCACCAGCTTGATGTCTGATCCGTCCTACGGCTGGACAGGGGCTGTTGACTCAATTACGCATCATCCGCCTCTGGCGAAGAACGTCATCTTCCTGTACATGGACGGCGGGCCGTCGGCTGTTGATACGTTTGATCCCAAGCCACTGCTGGACAAAGAGAATGGACAGCCGTTCAAGATGGCCATTCGGCCGACGCAGTTTGACAACGTCGGCACGACGCTCGCCTCTCCGTGGAAGTTCCATCAGTACGGCGAGAGCGGACTGCCGGTGAGTGAATTGTTCCCTGAAGTTGCCACGTGTGCAGACGATCTATGCATCATCCACTCGATGACGTCGAACTTCTCCGAGCACACCAGTGCGAACTACTTCCTGCATACGGGTCATGGTCTGCAGGGCCGACCCAGCATGGGGTCGTGGATCACTTACGGTCTGGGGAGCGAGTGTCATGATCTGCCGGGTTTCGTCGTTCTCAACGGCGGACTGATTCCGCCGGGCGGGCTGGAGTGCTTCGGCAGCGGGTTCCTGCCGGCGTCGTATCAGGGCTCGGTCTTCAAAGCCGGGACGACTCCCGTCGCTGATGTGACCCCCAGCGAACCCACGAGCGCAGCTCAGAGACGCAAGCTCGATCTCATGCGCATGCTGGATGGCTCGCTGGTCGATCGCATCGGCCCCGAGGACGCCATTGAATCGGCGATCGCCAACTACGAACTTGCCTTCCGCATGCAGACCGCTGTCCCCAATCTGATGGACATCTCACAGGAATCCAAGGCCACGCACGAGGCCTATGGTCTTTCTCACGACTGGCAGGGGACCAAGACCTTCGGCAACCTATGTCTCATCGCCCGACGGATGGTCGAGCGGGGCGTGCGATTCGTGCAACTCACCTGTCCCGGCGGTAGTGGCGACCGCTGGGATCAGCACTCGAAACTCCGTGACGGTCATACCAAGAACGCGCGCTCAGTCGATCAACCAATCGCGGCGCTGCTGAAGGATCTGAAATCTCGAGGGTTACTCGCAGAGACGCTCGTCGTCTGGATGGGTGAGTTCGGCCGCACGCCGTTCGCACAAGGCAAAGACGGTCGAGATCACAACCCGTTCGGCTTCACCTTCTGGATGGCCGGCGGAGGCGTACGCGGAGGCATGAGGTACGGCGCGACCGACGAGTATGGCTATCACGCCATCGAAAACCGTCTCGAAATCCACGACCTGCACGCGACCATGCTGCACTTACTGGGAATTGATCACACTCGCCTCACCGTTCGTCACAGCGCACGCGACATGCGTCTGACTGATGTCTTTGGACATGTGATCCACGACATCGTTGATGGGTGATCTTCCCGGATTGACTTCGCGAGTACGATCGATGAACGACGTGGGCTTGCCGCTTCGCGCGACCGGAAAGTGTCGTCAACGCGGAGGGCGTGCTAACCCGCAAGCGTTGATCGCGAAGTGCCGGGGACCAGAGACCGCGTCACGTCCCGATCGGTTGCAGGGGACTCTTGGCGGCGTGGAACGTCTTGGTGAGGTCCGATTCCTCGAACTGGACGGTCACCGTGCGGCGTGGGCCATGTCCGTCGGTGGTGGTGACGGTGCCGCGTCCGTAGCGCGGGTGACGCACGAGCATGCCCTGTCGAAAACCTTGCGGGATGTCGATGCCCTTTTTCTCACCATTGAGCAAATCAGCCCCCGTCATCAAGAGGGGCTTGTTGTCGAACTGGAGCGGCTGCCCGCCTGCGTCTTCACGGCGTTGGGTGAGGCTCTCCTGGAGTTGTTGCTGTTGCCATTCAGGCATCACTGCATCGTCCGTGCAATCGACTGTCTCACATTCAACTTCTGCGATGAACGGACTGCGGATTGTCATCAGGTCACGACCGCGAAAACTTCGGCGACCCGTCTCGGTGAGCGACAGCTTCTCCTGAGCACGCGTGATACCTACGAACAACAGACGGCGTTCCTCTTCGATCTCGTTCGGATCGTTCTCACGTGTTGCGCGTTCGTGCGGCAGCAGTCCTTCCTCGACGCCGACGATGTACACGACGGGAAACTCCAGCCCCTTCGCCGCGTGCAGTGTCATCATGGTGACCTGCCCGGACGTGTCGTCGAGCGAGTCGTCGAGTGAGTCGGTCTCGTTCACAAGGCATGTCTGCTCGAGGAATCCTTCCAGTGATGTCTCATCGGTGAACGTGGTGTCAAACTGTTTAGCGGCTGTGACCAGTTCCTGCACATTGGCGAGTTGCTGTTGTTCCTTCTCAACCGGACTGCCCTCCCACGGCTTCGTGTAGGCCGTCCGCTCAATGATGCTGGTCAGCAGATTCTCGACCGAACCCGCATCGGCGAGTGAGAAGTCGTCGATCATCTCAGCGAACTTGCGAAACGCGGAGACGGCCCGCTTGGAGAGTTTGGGCACTTCCTGAGCACGGCGGGCTGCCTCGATGAAGTCGACTCCTTCTCGTCCGGCCCAGGCGACGAGGCGATCTTGTGATGTCTTGCCAAGTCCACGCAGGGGCTTGTTGACGACCCGCAAAAATGCCGCCCGGTCTGCGGGGTTGTAGACCAACCGCAGGTAGCTGAGTATGTCCTTGATCTCGGCTCGGTCGTAGAAGGCGACACCAGCCGCGACCTGAAACGGCACGCGATGCCGCATCAGGGCATTCTCCAGTTGCCGCGTGAGGGCGTTGACTCGATAGAAGATCGCGAAGTCGTTCCAATTGCGTCCGCCCGCCTCGACCATCTCACGAATCCGCCGGGCGATGCCGTCCGCTTCGAGATGGCTGTCCGAAAACCGCAGCAGTTGGACGGGATCGCCTTCCGGGTTCTGAGTGATCAGCTGTTTGTCCTTCCGCTGTGTGTTGTGGGCGATGAGCGCGTCTGCGGAACGGAGTATGGCCTGCGTGCTGCGGAAGTTGTCTTCCAGCCGGATCACGCGCGCGTCGGGATAGTCCTGCTCGAAACGCAGGATGTTCGCGATGCGTGCCCCGCGCCAGCCATAGATCGACTGGTCCGGATCGCCCGTCACACACAGGTTGGGATATTGCTGCGAGAGGGCCCGCACGATCTGGTACTGGGCGATGTTGGTGTCCTGATACTCATCGACCAGGACGTAACGAAAACGTTCATCGAGACTGTTTCGTAACTCCTCGTGCTCGCTGAGCATGACCGCGACATGCAACAGCAGGTCGTCAAAGTCGACGGCGTTCGATTCAAGCAGCCACTTTTGATACGCCGGGTAGACCTTCGCAACCGTCGCCTGCCAATGGTCGCCGATTTGTTCCTCGAAGCGACGCACGAACATCTCCGCCGTCACGAGATCGTTCTTCGCGGTTGAGATGTGCCAAGCGATACGATCGGGCGAGTAGTGGACCGGATCGAGATCGAGGTCTCGCATGACTCGCCGCATGGCTGTCTTCTGATCGCCCGTGTCGAGAATGGTGTAGTTCGATTCCAGCCCCACGACCGACGCATGTTTGCGCAAGAGCCTTGCACAAAAACGGTGAAACGTGCTGACCCACACGCGAGCCGCCGGCAGGATTGACTCGACCCGTTCGGCCATTTCGCCCGCTGCCTTATTTGTGAAGGTGATTGCGAGAATCTGCGACGGTGGCACACCCGACTCGACGAGGTGGGCGATCCGTCTGGTCACGACCCGCGTCTTGCCCGAACCCGGACCGGCCAACACGAGCAATGGTCCATCAATGTGCGACACAGCTTGTCGCTGGCTCGTCGTCAGGTCATCCATGGGGTCTACACCGGCGAATCAGAATCATTGTTTGTCTGGAGCCGATTTCAAAACATCGAGTCCGGCCACCCTCACGAGAAGCGGTTTTGAAACCGGCTCAGTGTAGATCATGCGATCGGTTGCTGACCACACACTCAAAACTCACCCAAGACTTCGCCACCGTTCCGCGTCAGGAGGCCACGATACAGATTCAAGTCGATGTTCTCACTGACGAACAGTCCGTGACCATCAGCAAAGGCAAAGTGCACGCCGCCAATGTGTGGGCCGGAGAATTGAAAGCGTTGCTCGCAATTGTTGTTACAGCTTGTCTGCGGAGCGTTCATGCCCGGCTCTGCACAACCGGAGGCGCACTTCCACCAGCGAAGCACACCGCGAGCGAATCCCTGTCCTCCTCCACCACCGCCTCCCCCGCCACCGGAGTTGATGGCCCCGCGAGCCCAGCCGCCGATCTCGTGCTGGACTTCGCCCGCTGCGATTGTGTTTGAGGTTCCGTCGGAAACATCTCGGAAGCGAAGACCGGATAGCGGATAGAGCATGCCGTCGTTTGCTCCCGGCTCCGTGCCCGCATTCCCGGTGTAGTGAGTCGGAGCGTACTCGTCATCGAGAGGTGGCGTGAGAACGGATGGACAGAGGAATACCGGAACACGAGATTGCACGGCTGTCTCATTCGCTGGGTCATCAAACCTGAGATTGAAGTCATACTCTTTATGGATCGCAGGTTGCTCGACATAGGGCAACAGCTGTGACAACCACGTGTGTAGTCGCTGGTTCTGAGATGTCGACCCACTGGTCCCGAGGACTCCGAAGGGAAAAACATCGTGGGCCGATTGATAGTTGTGAAGTGCCAATGCCAACTGCCGGATGTGATTCCGGCATTGAGTCCGCCTTGCTGCCTCACGCGCCTGTTGAACAGCCGGCAGTAACAGGGCCACCAGAATTCCGATGATCGCAATCACGACCAAAAGCTCGATGAGTGTGAATCCCCGTAAACTTCTCCGGCGGAGAGTGTCAAACAGATCATTCATGTCAGTTTCTGTGCCCGCCAGCTGAGACCGGACGTATGAGGATGGCGAACTGCGAAGACCACCTGCCGACCTCCGCGCAGATTCGGTCTCAGCTTTTTGCC
This sequence comes from Planctomycetaceae bacterium, assembly GCA_029259815.1. Taxonomy (GTDB): domain Bacteria; phylum Planctomycetota; class Planctomycetia; order Planctomycetales; family Planctomycetaceae; genus JAHBXU01. The sequence goes on from JAJDEJ010000102.1 coordinate 12,092, forward strand.
GACATCAATCGTCCCTTCTGTGATCTCTGTGGCATCCAATTCCGATCGTATGAGCACAGCTCGACGCGTGACCTCTGAGATGGGCTGAAGTCCTGATAGGTCCCCATCCATCCCCTCCCAATGTACGACTCGACCATCATTGGCCGTCGCTGCAAGTCCGACGGCTGCCAAAGCACCGATAACTCCGTCGCAAGTCCCACCGAGTCCTTCCAGGTGCAACTCCGTTTGACGAGCGACCTCGAGAGCTTCGTCGATTCGAACCAATTCCGACTGGCATCGATGTGCGAAGTTTACCACGGATACAGGCACATCCGTTGTGACACACAGCCCCGGGTCGCTGCCGGGAATGAACTCCCTTCGCATCGCCGCACGGAGTGTCTCGATGAGATCCTGGAGGTCAGTCGTGGTGACCGGTTCCAGCCAGAGTGACGCCGAGCCGTTTTTACTGGTGTACGGCACACGATCATCAATCAACAACTGATGCCGCACGATTCGCACACAGAAGTAATGTGGCTCCAACATGCGTGCCAAATGTTTGGCGAGCTGATTCGTGCCTCGCGAATCGAGGGTATCCGTGTCATCAATTCCGACGAAGATCATGACTCTTGCCCGCTACTGATCTGCCGCGGAGGCGGGTCACTCGCGCGAAACCAGATGACTGCACTGATCAGCCCTGCAATCAAGCCACAAGCAGCGTAGCTCCAAGGGGCGACACTCAACCAGCTTTGCAGGGGACGGAGTCCAGACCATCCTCCGCCGGACATCTTCGTTCCGCCTCGCACCATAAAGGCACCCAGATTCGCGACCAGCCCGGCTGTTGCAAAAGCCACGTACAGTCGCCAGCCCGGTCGTGCTCGACGGACGGCGACATCCAGCAGCGGCCCCAGCAGCAGCAGACTCGTCAGGGCTCCCGGACCGATTCCACTGCCGCCCAGCAGTGACATCCCAAGTACAGAGGCACCTGCAGCTGCCCCCATCGTCACGCCGGAACCACGTCGAGGAACGAGCGCCATCCCCAGCGACAGGGGCAGCACGACTTTGAGAATGGCGTGCCCCGGCAATCTGAGGTTGAGATCCACCAAAGCCGACGTCGCAGCTGCGATCACTCCGCAACCGAACAGGATCACGAGGTCACTCAGCATCGCTCCGCCGTTAAGTGATGACTCGCGGCTGAGCCGGCTACGGTCCGCAAGCGGTTGATTCACAGCCCCCAGAGTTGGCATTCACTGTCCCTTCAAGCAGATGGCACGGCCATGCGATTAGGTGCCGATTATTCCTGAAGGGAGCAAGATCGTCAAGTTTCCCAACATCGAACGACGGCGAAGCCGTCGGCTTGGGAGACAGACCGGATGTCTCACTTGGCTGATTGATGTCGCGACAGGGTCTCGGTCAGCCGCTGTGCGAACACGTCGTCGACCAGATGAAAGACCTCTTCACGAAGATCGCTAAAATCGGCCATCAGGTCACGAGCGAGTTCGGTCAATTCGCTGCGGTTCACGCCATGTCCCCCGATTTGGGATTCGACCAGTTTGTGCCCCAACGCCTGCTCGGCCTCTTTGATGCGTGCCCAGACAAACCGATAGCTCCGCCCCACTCGCTCAGCCGCATGCTTAATCGACCCCGTTTCATCGATCGCTCGCAGCATGGCAGTCAACCCTCCACACAACACCGATTCGTCATCGGACTCCAGCCAAAGCTTGACGCGGGGACGGACGGAAATTCGCTTTCGGGCCGATTTAGCTGACATTGGTCATCCTTCAGTCAGTCCATACTCAATGGCAAGAACAGATTCTGGATCTTTGAAGACAACGGTTGGTTGGGGAGAGAATATCTCTGGCGAGGCGACCACGAACCCTCTCCCAACATGCGACACATGATCCCATCGATTCCTGATCCCAAGGTGTCTCTTGCTGCATTTGCTCCCGCATCTTGAAAATCAGCTTGGGACACGAAATCACGAAACCTTTTCTTGTGGTCGAGAGACAGATTGACGGCTGTGAGAAACGCGAGAGTATATGACAACTGCTGGCCTTCGTCTGGTGCGGAAAAGGAATCACCCGACCAAAAACCTTCTAGACCATTCTCTTGCCAGTACTGACGAAGTTGCGCACGGACCTGCGGTGAAATGTCGACGGGTTCGATGCTGGTCAGCTGCCATTCAACCAGCATGGTGACACCTTCGTTCAACCAGAGCGGGAGCGGAAGATGTGAAACTAATGCATGGACCAGTTCATGCACGATCGTTCCCTGCCAATGATCTCGGAAGAAGGGAGCCGCGATGTGCGGGTAACCTCCTTCGGTAAGGAAAATGCCTCCAGCTCCGCCGAATTCGCCCTCGGGATGGAATGGAGCGATATAGCTATAGAAGAGACGGTGTGAATGAAAGAGCAGGATGACGTGTGGACCGTAGCCACTGTCGTCTGCGATCCCATCCAGCAGATCCAGGATTTTGGAAAGTGTTTGCTCACAGTGTCGATGTACGACTGCAGCTTGTCCTTCATCCAGTTTTGACATCAAATGGAAATTTGCTGACTCCGATGCGTCATACCCGCGCCCACAGCTTCTCGCGAGTTCGCTGAGCCAGCAGCGGACAGCCACAGTGAAGCATTCGTTCAACTCTTCCTGAGGCGTGGTCCCCATGATCTCAGGAATCAAGAGATCCCATCGAGGCCGTGTTAAGCCTTCACGCATCTCAAGTGGGAATTCTTGGCCCGACGGAAGTGTCACAGAAGGTGATTGGAGCGTCGTGAAGTCCTCACGCTGCTCAGGGACATCGACGTAGTTCGCACATTCCGGACAAACCTCGACACGTCCCGCAACTGCGACAGGAAAGCTCAGTTGGGCATCACAATGTCGGCAGATGAACTCAATCGTGTCGTCATTGAATGGAGACATTCACACACCAGATAACTGCCGCTGCCGAATCCTCTGTTCGATCGCCTTGAGAATCTCGTAGTCGCTCTTGTACTTCGACTCGAAGGCGGGGCGGAGGGGGATGGGGACGTCGTCCATGCGGTAGACGGTGCCGGCGGTGTTGATGCCGTAGGTCGCGGTCGTGAAGGCGACGGCGGCGACTTTGGCCGTTTCGCTGAGCTTGGGGTCAAGGCAGACGACGGGGATCTTGGCCAGATGGTCACGGGCGGGTTGGGAGAAGTTGCTCATCGGGTCCGAGGCGATGATGAGTGCTGCGTCGGCTTCGCCTCGGGCGAGGAGGTCGGTCGTGGTGAACTCGCCCGGGTTGAAGCGGGGGTACCCGCGACCGAGGTTGACGCCAAACGGGTAGCCGGTCGACCAGGAGACGACGTTGTCGGCCCCGGTGACATTCCCGTGTCCGCGCATTGGTTTGGCGACCCAACGGTTGCCGTACGTGTTCATGTCACGAGCCAAAGCGAGGACCGCTTCGCTGTTGAGGTGCTTGCCGCGCGTCATCGTGAGACCCATGCCGAACAGGATGGCCCCGAACTTGGCCGCCTTCATGCGGTCGACCATCTCTCGCAGGGTGTCGAGCGGGATGCCGATCTTCTCTTCGACGGCTGGGTCGACATCGATGTCCTTCGCCAGTGCCCGCAGGGTCCAGGCGAGTTCAAAGTCAGAGCGGGGTTTGACCTGCAGGAACAGGTCAGCCGCCTTCGCCGACTTGGTCTTGCGGACATCGACCAGCACCGCGTAGCGATCCTTGCGTCCACGCGGGAGGAACTCGCCCTTGGGCATCAGGCTGTATTTGGTGAAGTGACGCGGGTGACTCTCTGCCGGGTTGCCGCCCCAGAAGATGAGAAAGTCGGCCCTGTTTTTGATCTCGCCAAGCGAGCAGGTCACTTCGCCGACCGCCTGAAAGGCCATGCCGGAGGGTCCGTGGCAGACGGAGGTCGTCGTGTCGACGTTGCCGCCGATCCAGTCACTGATCGCGACGGCGACACGCTGGGCTTCGCTCGTCGTGTCGGAGAGACCGTAGGTCACGGGGTAATTGGCATTCAGCAGAATGTCGGCGGCCCGTTCGATCGCATCCTCGTACGAGGCGGGCTGTCCGTCGATCGTCGCATCGGGGCGGTCATCGATGTGATGATTGAAGAACCACGCTTTGCCCAGCACACAGGCGCGCTTGGCCTCGGTGATATGGTTCTTGCCCAGATCGACCGTCAAGTCGATGTCGTCACACACGCAGCCGCAAAACGTGCAAGTGGCATCATGCACGACCTTGAGTTCGGGCGTTGCGGCCTCGGGCGGAGAGAGTTCGGCGGTTGACATGGGGAGTGATTCATCAGAGAAGGAACCGGCAGACTGAGTCTAGCATGAAACCTAAAGGAGACGCGACACAAAGACTGAATCAGCGATTGCATGCTGTGTCGGCGAAGATCGAGAAGCGGGGAGACAACTCAAGATCAAATCCCTCCTGTGACGCAACTCGACATGGCCACTGATCACTGAACTTCGTTGCCTTGGTTGCCTCCGGTCCCAACTTGTTTTGAACAGGACGGAACGAAGTTAACGAAGGGAATCAGATCGATCGTTCAACTTGAATCAGGACCGCTCTATGCGAACGATGTCAATGACTCCAGAGGCAACACGTCGTTCATGTTCCCGCTGCGGAAACCTTCGAGGTCGAGGGTGACCGCACGGAAGCCGAGGCTGCGGAGGCGGGTGTTGATGGCCTCGCGGTTCGATGGTTCGGTGAGTCGTGGTAACTCATCGAGGGGCACCTCGATGCGGGCGAAGTTGTTGGCTTCGAGGCGAACGCGCAGTTCGCGGAGGTTGAAAGTTGCTCGCAGAAATGACTCGGCTGCATCGACCATGTGGACTCGCTCTTCGGTGACCTCGACTCCATAGGCGATGCGACTGGAGAGACAGGGGGTTGCGGGCTTATCCCAGACGGGCAGGTCCCACTTCTTGGCAAGGTCGCGGACGTCCTGTTTCGTGAAACCGGCTTCGATGAGCGGACTGCGAACCGCATGCTCGCTCGCCGCTTGCATGCCGGGACGGTAGTCGCCTTGATCATCGAGGTTGGCCCCATTAACGATCACGTCGACTCCCAGAGTGAGCAGCATGCCTTCGAGACGGGTGTAGAGTTCGGTCTTGCAGTGATAGCAGCGGTCGCCGGCGTTGGCGCGGTAGGCGTTCTGTGAGAACTCGTCAGTACGTACGACTTGATGTCGAATACCGATTTGATTGGCGAGTTGAACGGCCTCTTCCAGTTCGCCGCTGGCGAGACTCGGACTGTCGGCCGTGACGGCGACTGCATTCTCTCCACAGGCGAGTTGGGCCGCCTTGGCCACGACCGTGCTATCGACACCCGCCGAAAAGGCGACCGCAACGCGCCCGTATGCCCGGAGGACATCAAGGAGGTGCTGTGGCTTGGTCGCCAGGTTGGACATCGATTTACACTCAGTCTCGTTTGTCACGTCTCCGCCGTCTTCTCGATTTCTGTTTGAGAGCTTTAACATCCATGCTGACAGCGCGCGTCGACAAGTGCAAACGATCCCATCGCATTGCCGACGACAGACGGAGTCGCGGCTGTGGCAGAGAGAGCAAAAGACAAACAAAGTAAGGTCGTTGACAGCAATCGCACGTCTGGGATTCCTGATGAGTCACAGAGAGAACGTGTAAATATAGTTTGGGCCCTGTCTTCCATGTACCCCGAAGGAAGATGCCGGTTTCCCGAATTGGGCAATTTGATGAGTCTCTACCGACAAGTCATGCGCAAGGTGTCAAAGTTTATTGGACTTTCCGTCCATCCGGGGACTGCGTCAAGCACGGGCTGTCCCGATTAAGCGGCAATCCGAGCCGGAATTCGCTGCCATCCGCTCACCGATGCTGGGATGCCCACAAGGCAATCGGTTTCCATTCCCGATGCAAGGAGAACGATTCCCTCTTTCGAGGATGAAGCATGGTGCAACCCCCGGTTGCTGCAGATTCTCTGCCTGAAAATCAAGCTCCTGACCTCCCCGCACCGATTGGTCGCATTGCGATCGTCGGAGTGCTGGCGATTGTCACAGGAGTGGCACTCGTCCGTGTGATCATGGGCGGTCCCGCCGAGTCTTTCCCCGGACAGGTGACGGCTCGCATTGTGCCGTTGACGGCCGATCGTGCGGGCGTCCTCTCGGAGTGGCTGGTCGAAGAAGGTCAGGCGATCCAGATCGGTGATTCACTGGCGACAATTTCCGTCTCAGCATTGGTCGAAGAACAATCGCGACTCGAGCAGGACATCGCCCGACTCACGGTTGACCTGGAACGAACTCTGGCCCAAGCCGAACTCGATCTTGAATGGCGGATGAAAGACATCAATGCCGAGATCTTCACGGCCCGCCTGCAGTCGGCCGAGTTGCTGGAGGAGAAGTACCGTCACGAGATGGAGCAAGTCGCTCTCTCCGATCTTCTCAATGACAACTCGACGGCCCTTTGGGCTTCGAATGACTCTGTCTACGAAGCAGTCAGCTTGCAAAAGACTGACGCGCAAGCGAGTCGCTTGAGCACGGTCATGCGTGTCGAAGCGGCCAACAACTCGGCTGAGGTTTGTGAAGCTCAAGTCGAGATGTGTGAGGAACAAGTCGAGTCGCTTGAGGACTTGAAGGAATCGTTGCCGGACCGCATCCGGCGTTCAGTCGGCGTCGATGTCATTGAACGCCAACTGGCGGCTGCTCAAACCCGACTCGACCAGTTGTTGGAAGATGAGTCAGAGGCGACACTCCATTCCGACGTGATCGGACAAACGGGCGTCTTCCTGCGTCAAGTCGGCGACTTTGTCTCTCCCGGTGATCGGATTGTCGAGATCTTCGATGATGTCCAGAGGTACGTGACCGTTGATGTGCCCTCCAGCCATGTCGATCAATTCACATTGGGAGGCGATGTTGCACTCACCTTCCCCGGAGGGGTCAAGCGAACGGGTCGGATTGTCAACGTAGCTCCACAGGCCATCACACTCGCGCCGGGAGCCGAGTCGAGCGTGCGTGTGCACATCGATCCGTCCGGCGTCCTCTGGCCCAGTGTGCCGATCGACTCGCAAGTGATGGTCAGCGAACCGTGATCTCTCTCGGTAGTCATCACGCTCCGGGTGATGAGCAGTGCGCGGGGAGAACGTTGAGCGGATCAAAACCTTTCTCCATCGACGGGACATCACGCGGAG
>JAJDEJ010000103.1 GCA_029259815.1 Planctomycetaceae bacterium
AACGCACCTGGCGTGACCTGCACGCTCAAGTCACCCGCAACCACACCTGCGGCGACAGGCCGTCCCTGATGAAAAACGTCCGGCACCACCTCAAGCACCACAACCGAAACCTCTCCACCGCACACACCGCAGCATGATCCATCTGTCGCAGAATCAAACTCGGTTATTTAGTGGACCACAGTACCAAGGCGGCGGAACTTAGTATCAGGCGATGAAGCCGACCAAACTTCAAGTAAACTCTAACCACCACGTTGGATCGTTCTGGTTGGGTAAGCTACAACAGGAACCTATCGCAGCAATTCGGTGCGCCGCACGATTGCGGTCACTTTGGTTTCGTCCCTTCACGAAGTTCACGAGCGAAGGTGAGGTAGTAGTTTCTTGCGGCTGCATTGACCATGTTGCGAGCCAGCTTCGTCAGCGCGTCGGCTTTGATCTGCTTCGCTTCCGAGTCGTTCGCGTCGATCGCCAGCAGGTGGTCGGCAAGTTGCGCAGCCCATTGGTTGTCCTCCTCGCCAAGTGCATCCCGGGCAGCGGCCACAAGCTTGTCCTTTCCGCCCGCCAGTTTGGCAACTCGCTCTGCTTCTGCCTTTGGCGGAAGTGGAAAGAGATTGGTTGCATTGCCGTCGAACCAGCCAAGATAGCCGCTGAAGACCGTGCGGACGCACCAATCAGGATGACCGTAGAACGGTTGCAGGTAATCTTTGTCAGCCAGATGTTCGAGAAGCTGCACATGCTCGACCAACTCATTCGGCGTCAGGCCGTTGTTGATGCCTTCGACCGTTTTGTCGTGAACGAATTGCAGTGCGTCGCGGTAGTCGGTCAGCACCTGTTTGACTTTGCCTGCTCCAAGAATTGGATTCGTGTGACCGCCAACCAGCGCAACCGCATCGTTGTCGGCCATTTTGCTAAGGCTTTCGGCCCACAGCCGGACGTTGCGATCAGGGGGTGCCGCGAATGGCGTAAAGGTTTGGAAACGATCGGTAGAAGTTGTCGCCCGCGAACAAGACTTTGCCAGCCGGATACCAGACGAAGAGTTCATCGAGTGTTTCTCCCGGCGCGGAAACGAGTTCGAGTTCCACTCCCGCCACGTCGACCGTTTTGCGTTCGACTTCAAGTAAGTGTGTCGGCATGGTTCCCCTGCCAGACGAAACAACTTCTCCGCCCCGTTTGGGATACCTATTGCCGTGTCAGGATTGGATTTGGGGATGGTATGAATTGCTCATTTGTGCGAGAGAGGGGCTTTCCATGAGCCAAGGAGGGTTCCAAGGCGAAAGAGGTACATCGTCCGGCTGACTGATGAGGAGCGTCAGCAGTGTGAGGAAGTGGTCGACAGGCTCAAGGGAACGAGCCAGAAGGTCAAGCGAGCCAACATTCTTCTCAAGGCGGACGCCGACGACCCCGGCTGGACCGACCAGCAGATCGCCGATGCCTTTCGCTGTCGACGGCAGACCGTGGAGAATGTCCGAAAGAAATGCGTGCTGGAGGGCTTCCAGCAGGCCGTGGAGCATAAGAAACAACAGAACCGCAAATCCCAAGTGCTCGACGGCGAACAGGAAGCACAGGTCATCGCTATGCGTCTGGGCGATCCGCCCCAAGGAGATGGTCACTGGACACTTCGGCTGCTGGCCCGCAAGGCCGTCGCACTGGAAGTCGTGGAATCAGTCAGCCACGAGACTATTCGGCAGACGCTCAAAACAGCGGCGTGACCGGGCGGAAGATCCCGTACTGAGTCATCCCGCCGGAAGCCGACGCTGAATTTGCTGCCAGCATGGAAAGCGCGCTGGACGTCGATGCCCGCCCGTACGATCCGCGGCATCCGGTGATCTGCATGGACGAGCAACCGGTCCAGTTGGTGAAGGAAACCCGCACGGTGATCCCAGCCACAAAGAACCACCCGAAACGAGTTGACTACGAGTACGAACGGGCGGGCACGGCGTCGATGTTCCTGTTCGCGGAACCACTGGCAGGCTGGCGGGAAGCGACAGCCCGCGAGCACCGCTGCAAATCAGACTGGGCTTGGGAAGTGGCGTTGCGTCTGGACGGCCGGTACGCCGACTGCGAGCCAGTCAAGCTGGTGTGCGACAACCTCAACACACATACAAAAGGCGCGTTCTACGAAGTGTTCCCGCCGGAGCAGGCACGCGACTATGTTCGTCGGATCGAGTTCGTCTACACGCCGAAGCACGGAAGCTGGTTGAACATCGCGGAAAACGAATTGAGTTGCCTGACCAGCCAGTGCCTCAAGAACCGTCGGCTCGGCAAAGTCGAGGCCTTGCACGAAGAAATCGGAGCCTGGTCCACCGATGTGACAAGCACTCAGCGAGGCGTCGAATGGCACATGAAAATCGACGATGCCCGCTGCAAACTGATCTCCGTCTATCCCCAAATCCAATCCTGACACAGCACTAGCCCGGATGTTGCATCCGCCCATTGAGCGTGGGGGAGTTTGGTTGGTGCGTGGGGGAATGGCGGACGGCCCCCTTTCCCCCGGACGGGCTTGGGTGATGAATGGCGGACGGGGTTCTGGGGGGACACGGCGGGGGCGGGGTCAGCTGGTGTCGAGTCGCAGCGAATGTGCGGCGGAGCGGAACAACGATTGATACGGACAGGTCGATGAGAGGTGGAACATCACCCGGCGGGCGGTGAGGCGGACGCGGGCGGCAATCTTGATCAGC
>JAJDEJ010000104.1 GCA_029259815.1 Planctomycetaceae bacterium
GGAGTTCTCGCAAGTAGGCATCGGGCGTGGCCGCCACGGTCTGCTTCAGCCAATCGGCCCATGCCTCCCAACTCGGTCGTCGATCACGTGTCGTCTTGGGTGTGATCTGTCCCGTCTCGCGGCGCTGCTGTTTGATCCGCCGAACCCACGACTCGGACACCTCAAACTGCAGCGCGACGGCCTGTGTTCCCTCGCCTGCATCACACGCCAGGGCTCATGAGCAGTTCGGTGACTGTGAACTCGGTGATCTCAGAAGGACGAAACGTCTCGTGAAAGTGGCGGAGCCAGCGGCGGCGCGGCGCGATGGAAGCACGCCCGATCAAACCGAATCGTGGAGTGACTGCAAAGCGGTTGATCGGTTGATGGACGGCGATGATGTGACGCATGCGGAAATCATCCGACCGCACTGTGAACGGACCCAACACTCGGGCGAGCCCGGTGCCACAAAACTCATTCTGTGCGACACGACCGAGATCGATTTCAAACGTAACATCGACGGCATCGGTCCCGTCGGCAGAGGGACGGGACGTGGCTTCTTCTTGCACACCGGTCTGATGCGGGATGCTGACTCGGGGAAGATCGAGGGCATGGCGGGTCAGAAGCTCTTTCATCGTCAACCGAAAACGAAAAAGAAAGTGGCCAGGAACTCGAAGCGACGTGATCCCCACCGCGAGTCCGTCGTGTGGGGACAACTCATCGATGACGTGGGTTCACCTCCTCCGGGTGTGAAGTGGATTCATGTGTGTGATCGTGGGGCTGATGACGACGAAGTCTCCTGCCGAGCGTTCCTCAACCGCTGCGGCTGGGTGATTCGTGTGGCCCGTTTGAATCGCAAGATTGAAGCGGTCGATGGCTCCGGGCTGACGCTGGGTGAGCACCTCGAACAGCAGCCGATGCAGGGTCGGTTGAAAGTCGAGGTTCCGCGTCAGAGAAACCGCCAAACTCGCACCGCTGAGGTGACGATTCGCTTCACTCCCCTGCGGCTGCCGCCGCCGAGTCGGGGGAACGACTGGATCAAACAGAATCAACCCGACGAACCGCTGCTGATGTGGGTGGTGGAACTGAAAGAAGGACATCCGCCCCAGGGGGTCGAAGCGTTGCACTGGGTGTTGCTGACGTCGGAGGCGGTCACTTCGCTGGCAGATGCTCAAGCCTGCCTGCGTCAGGACCAATTGCGGTGGGGCGTTGAGGAATATCACAAAGCCTTAAAGACCGGCTGCCGTGTCGAACAGCGTTACTACGAAACGGCCGATCGTCTCCAGCGAGTGACCGGCCTGCTGTCGGTCCTGGCTGTCCGTCTGCTGCAGATCCGCTCCCTGGCCGATGACGATCCCGACCAACTTGCCACAGCGGTCGTCCCGCAGCCATGGGTGCAGGTCCTAGCGAAAGTTCGCAAACGCTCCGCCGACGACATGACCATTGTCCAGTTCGTGCGACAACTCGCCGGCCTGGGCGGACACCTGGGCCGAAAACGGGACGGCCACCCCGGCTGGCTCACCCTCTGGCGCGGCCTGGAAAAACTCCTCCTGATCCTCCGGGCAGCCTCACTCAGAACCTAACATGTGGGTAACGTTGACTCCACCCTACTAACAGCCGCTTGGCAATTGCTCTAGACCATTTGCATGGTTTCTGTGCAAGAGCTTGTTCGAGGAATGGCCTCTGCCTACTGATAGGCCCTCCTGCATGACACCTGAAGAACAATTTACGAATTGCTCTAGCGAGGAGAACATCGTGAGAAACCTCATCCTCGTGCTGGGTGATCAGCTGGATCACAACTCATTAGCCCTTGATGACTTTGACGCCGAGCAGGATGCGGCTGGATGGCCGAGGTCGAAGAGGAAGCGACGCGTGTCTACGATCCGAACTCAGGCGATGAAACTCAAGAAGGCACTCGGTAGTGACGAAAGAATCTAACTTGACGAAGTGGCTCGCATTGATTGCGGCATTCGTGATCACCTTTGCCTTCAGTGCGATCGGTGCCCAATTCACTCCCGGTGAGTGGTATCGCACTCTGGAGAAACCTTTCTTCAATCCACCGAATTGGATCTTCGGGCCGGTCTGGACCATCCTTTATGCCGCCATGGCAGTTGCCGCCTGGATAGTTTGGCGAGAGCAAGGAAGAGTGAATGTCGCGAAGGCCTTGGCTGCATACGGCGTTCAGTTGGTCCTCAACACGGCTTGGTCGTGGCTCTTCTTCGGACGTCATCACATCGGCCTGGCACTCGTTGACATCGCCCTGCTGTGGTTCGCAATCATTGCCACCATGCTGCTCTTTTGGCGAGTCACACGGACTGCCGCCATGTTGCTTGTTCCTTATCTCATGTGGGTCAGCTTCGCAGCTCTCTTGAATCTGCGATTCTGGCAGCTCAATGGTTGATCCCTTCGAGGGTCAGATGCCATGCGCCTCCTGCTGATCTTCGTATTCCTCGGCATTTTCACGGTGATGACGATTGCGACCGTCAATGCATCACTCGTGCGAGCGGTGTGGGGTAACGGCCATTTGTTGAAAGACCCATGGTTCATCGCGACGCTCTGTGACGCCTACTGCGGATTTCTGACATTCTTCGTCTGGGTCGCCTATCGCGAGCGATCAATGGTTGCTCGCTTTCTGTGGTTCGTCGCCATCATGCTGCTCGGAAACTTTGCGATAGCGTCGTATGTTCTGATCCGACTGCTGCGACTTGAGCCCGGCCAGCCGGTCAGCGACATCCTGCTGCGAACTCCCGCTAGTTGACTCGTCTTGGTGCCGATCTGCTCTTTCAAGAATTCCTTTGGGATTTGCGTTGTCGCATGTCATGCGTGGTCTAGAACACGATCGAAGTGGTGATGGACGCACAGGTGACCTTCCCACAAGACCGCACGGGACTCAACTCGATTCAAAAAGGAACTCGTCATGACCAATTACGTCGCTGCCATCACGTTGGCACTAGGAACCGTTTCTTCAACTGCCTTTTCGGGAGACATCGTTGACACCGCCGTTGAGAATGGATCTTTCAAAACTCTGGTTGCTGCAGTTCAAGCAGCAGGGCTGGTTGATGAGTTGAAGAGCGAAGGGCCTTTCACCGTTTTCGCTCCGACCGATGAAGCTTTCGCCAAGCTTCCTAAAGGAACGGTCGCCTCTCTCCTGAAACCGGAAAACAAAGACCAGCTCGTTGCGATCCTGACCTACCACGCCGTTGCAGGTCGTGTCCCAGCAAGCCAGGTTGTTGGTCTCTCCGGAGCCACCACTCTGAATGGTCAACGAGTCGACATCTCAACCGCTGACGGTGTCAAAGTCGATGGCGCGAATGTCGTCGCTACAGATGTCGAGTGCAGCAATGGGATCATCCACGTGATTGACTCTGTCATCCTGCCTGCCAGCGACCCGATTCCGACCGTTGCCGCTAACGCTGGTCAGTTCAACACGCTTCTCGCAGCCGTGAAGGCAGCTGGACTCGCAGACGTGTTGAGCGGCGAAGGGCCATTTACCGTCTTCGCACCGACCGGTAAGGCTTTCGCGAAACTGCCCGCTGGGACGGTTGAGTCTCTCCTCAAGCCTGAAAACAAGCAGAAACTGATTGACATCCTGAAGTACCACGTCGTTGCTGGTCGAGTGTATTCCGATGATGCCTTGGCGGCCAAGCAAGCTGAGACACTGCAGGGTGGTGCTGTGAAGATCGGCATCGTGAATAACGCTGCCAAGGTGAATGATGCAGGTCTCGTGTCCACAGACATCGATGCAGCCAACGGGGTCATCCACGTCATTGATTCGGTCTTGCTGCCGCAGGCTGAAAAGAAGCAGGCCCAGGCAATGCCTCCTCACGCTGCACCTGATGGCCACGTCGTCCCGCAAGTTGTTCACTCTCGCGTCATCATGAGCCGCTGCGGTCAACACGTTCGTTACTTGCGGCCAGTCCACTACGTCTCACGCTCCTGCCGCAACTGACCGCCTCTCACTATCACACTTCCCTAACCGATGACGACGCATTACGTCGCCATCGGTTTTTCCTTTTTTGACCGAGCAGATCTCGATTCCGAGTCTGAAACATTGAGGCCAGGACCTTGCCAGAGTGAGCAATCGGCCTCAACGACCAACTTCATGTGAAACGGCCGTGTGTGCCTCCTCCCTTCGCCCAAAGCCGAGTCGCTGACCTGGCGCTGGATCCTTTCAGAAACCGCCGGCCCCAAAATCCGCTCTTGTGCCGCTGTGGAATTATTCATGCGTGGTACGGGCATGCAAGACTCGTCAGATGTATCGTTATGAACGTATTTGACAAATTGCCCTAGAATCGATGAATTTCCATATTCATGCTATTTCATATGATAATTTTGGTTACAGAGGCCAGGAAAAGACAGTATAAGGATTGAATGATTTGAACGATTTTATGACAGGCCACAGGAGAAACGACATGTCTTTTTCTGCAGTCATCTCAGCAACCCAAGCTTCAGTCACGGAAAACCTGCCTGAGATCGAATTCATCGCTTCGGAGGAGTTCGAAGAGCTCGAATACACGACTTCCGAGCTTAGCCTCGTCGGTCAACTCGTCGGGACAATCGCGACTCCCGAGGGCTCAGACCATCGAGGGAGTCTGCTTGGAAGCCTCATGGCGAAGTCCTTGCCGCCCTTGGCTGCTGACGAGGAGCGGATGCTGTTTCGACGGATGAACTATGTTTGCTTCCAGGCAGACTCAATTCGTTCGACCCTGTCGGGGAAACAACGATCCCCGAAAAAGCTGGCTCGGATCGAAGAGTTGGGGAACGAGGCTGAGCAAATCACTCGCAGGATTCTTGAATCGAACATGAGGCTCGTGGTCTCGATCGCGAAGAAGTACTCGGGGACATCCCAAGACTTGCAGGAGTTTGTCAGTGACGGCTTGTTGATTCTGCTGGGGGCGATTCGGAAATTCGACTATTCACGCGGCTTTCGCTTCAGCACCTATGCCACGCACTCCGTGCAACGACACTACTTCCGCGCCATCAAGAAGAATCAAAGATACTCTGAGCGCTTCGTGCTGACCGGCGGAGAAGTGATGTCGGAGATCGTCAGCAGCGAGGAGACGGAAGTCGAGACTGAAGAGGATGCTGCTGTCGCCTATCGACGACTGATGGCATCCGCCAAGGGGCTCCTCACTGACCGTGAGCAATCGATCCTCCATCGTCGCTTTGGGACGGGCGGACTCGGGGTGACCCAGACTTTGCGAGAAGTTGCTCACGATCTGGGAATTTCCAAGGAGCGCGTGCGGCAAATCCAACTCGTTGCTATGGATAAGCTGAAGGGTGTGGCTGAGGAACTCGATCTCATGCCGTCTGTTGCTTGAATCGCCGCGGATTACACATCTCTTCTCGCAAGCCATCTCACCATCCCCAAGTTTAGGCGAGTGGACACGGACATCGAACAGTCTAGACTCCCACCATGAAGATAGCTTTGTTGTCTTCCCCAATGCTCACTGAAGAGGGGCTACAGTGTCGATTCGCTTTGCTCCCCGACCTTGGATGTCGACAACTTTGATTCTGGCCGGGGTCTACAACTTGTTGTGGGGACTGTTGGTTATTGCGATTCCAAAGCAAACGTTGGTTTGGATAGGCATCGACTCCCTCGGATATCCACAGATCTGGCAGTGCGTGGGCATGATCGTCGGCGTTTACGGGATCGGATACCTCATCGCCGCTCGCGATCCATTTCGTCACTGGCCCATCGTCCTTGTTGGGCTCCTCGGCAAAGTGTTCGGCCCGATCGGGTTCCTCAGCGGGTTGGTGTCGGGGTCACTTCCGGCGTCCATGGGCTGGATGATTCTCACCAACGATCTGGTGTGGTGGATTCCTTTCGCGGTCATTCTCTGGTCGGCGTTTCGATATCACCAGACAGTAGAGACGGTTCACTCACTCGAGTTTCTTGACGATGACCCTGTTCGAGAGCTAAAGAGCCAGACAGGCGAGAATCTGTACGACCTGTCAATCGACAAGCCACAACTCCTCGTCTTCCTGCGACACACTGGCTGCACTTTCTGCCGTGAGGCTGTCGCAGACCTCAGCAAGCAGCGAAATGCCATCGAAGAAGCTGGAGCTGGCATCGTGTTAGTCCATGTTGGCGAGGAAGCGAAGGTCGCGGAGTTTTTGAAGGGCTACGGACTTGATGACCTCGTGCGCTTCTGTGATCCTCGTTGTCAACTCTACCGCCAGTTTGGGCTCGAGCAGGGGAACTTCCGGCAATTGTTCGGACTGCGAGTCTGGCTGCGTGGTTTCCGTGCCGGCATCGTCGACCGCCATGGTATTGGAACGATTGCCGGTAACCCCTTACAGATGCCCGGCGCGTTCGTTGTTCACTGCGGTCGGTTCCTCCGTGGTTATCAACACGAGGCAGCCTCCGATCGTCCCGATTACCTCGCGATCATTAAGGAAGCCCTGGAGAAGGCCGTGCCGGTCGGAGTCTGAGTGTTCGGGTCGAGGTTCGCGTTGACCTGCGACCGTTCGCAACCGAGGTAGTTCAGATCGGGTAGAATTGTTCTGTCATTGATGACTCATCTGTCATCGACTTCACCAGCTCAGACGACACCTGTCAGCGACGCTCAACCCGATGGATTCTCAACGAAAAATACTGGTCACTGGCGGCACTGGATACGTGGGTGGTCGACTGATCCCCTTGTTGGAACAGCGAGGAGAGCAACTTCGTTTATTGGCGAGGCGTCCGGACTACCTTCGCTCGCGTATCGGAGACCAACTTGAGATTGTCGAGGGAGATGTCAACAACAGAGACTCCCTTCACAACGCACTTCAAGGCATCGACACGGCCTACTACCTCATTCATTCCATGGGGAGTGGCTCTGACTTCGAGCAGCAGGACCGCGAGGCCGCCCGAAACTTTGCAGAGGCAGCCCGTGAGAATAATGTCCGCAGAATCATCTACCTCGGTGGGCTCGGCGACGAGACAGAGGAACTTTCCAAGCATCTCAGGAGTCGACAGGAAGTTGGCGACGTCCTGAAAGAATCGGGTGCGGAGGTCATTGAATTCCGGGCATCTATCATCATCGGCTCTGGCAGTCTCTCATTCGAATTGATCCGAGCACTGGTGCAAAAACTACCCGTCATGATCTGTCCTCGCTGGGTGTCAACGAAGGCACAACCGATTGCGATTGAAGATGTCCTCTCCTATCTCGTCAGTGCGTTGGACCTCGACATCGAAAGTAGCCAGGTCTACGAAATTGGAGGTCCCGATCAGGTTTCCTATGGCGAGATCATGAGGGAGTACGCTCGTCAGCGGCATCTCAAACGACTGATGCTTCCGGTTCCATTTCTCTCACCTCGACTCTCCAGCCTCTGGTTGGGACTGGTGACTCCTGTTTACGCACAGATTGGCCGCAAATTGATCGACAGTCTGCGGAACCCCACATTGGTGACCAATAATTCGACTCACGTTGATTTCGACTTGGTGCCCATGGGGCTTTCCGACGCGATCAGACGAGCGTTGGCAAAGGAAGATCAGCAGTTTGCTCAAACTCGTTGGCAGGACGCGGTGTCATCGTCTCGGAAGCCGACACGTTATGGCGGCGAACGATTCGGAAATCGGTTGGTCGATTCACGATCGACATTCGTAAATGTCCCGCCAGAAAAAGTGTTCGCTCCCATCCAGAGGATTGGGGGACGGAATGGGTGGTACTACGCCACTTTTCTTTGGAAGATCCGTGGCTTTCTCGACCTGCTGGTCGGAGGTGTGGGACTTCGTCGCGGTCGGCGTCATCCCGTGCAACTTGCAATCGGAGACACGCTCGATTGTTGGCGCGTCGAAGAGATCGATCCACCTCAGACGCTACGACTCTTCGCAGAGATGAGGCTCCCAGGTCGCGCCTGGCTGGAGTTTGAGGTTTCGCGGCGCGGAGACGGATCCGAGATTACACAGACAGCCATCTATGATCCCGTTGGCCTGTTTGGACTGGCGTACTGGTATGGGATCTATCCTCTTCATCAGTTGGTCTTCGCCGGAATGCTCCGCAATGTAGCCGCTGCTGCCGAAGATGGCCGATTCGACAATCAGCACTTGCAGCAGAACGGTCACTCGACAGCGACTGCTGTCCCTGGCAACTTGGAAGTTCCAACATGACTGCAACGACCACAGGTCCCACTCAGCCAGATGTCGCTGAGCGCCGCATGGAGTGCATGGAACTCTGGGGCGGCAGCCGCGAGACCGACACGGTGCTGAAAATGTCGGGTCTCAATGCCAAAGTCTACAGCCGCGCCTTTGGATCGGCAGGCTACGGTGGCGACGTTTATTACTTCAGTTCGTGTGCCTCCGGTCGAATCTCACGGGTTCTCTTGGCTGATGTCACCGGCCATGGAAAGGCCGTTGCGAACACAGCATCTGCTTTGCGCGATGTGATGCGTCACAACATCAACATGATTCGTCAAACCAGGCTCATGGCAGCGCATTAGTGCGGCGCCTCGATAAGCCTAGCGCCCTCTGCGTCGGTTGGGTAAGGTGGGCCTTCTTGTCTCAAGGAGGACAGAGGATGCAGTCTTACTCGAAGGAGTTTCGCCGGGATGTGCTTGCGGCTTGCGATGCAG
>JAJDEJ010000105.1 GCA_029259815.1 Planctomycetaceae bacterium
CTCAAGGGGCGCAAAATCCGTGATGCCGAAATGAACGCCATCAAACTGAAACGCAATGCGTTCCACGGTGATTGGAACTATCAAATCGCCCCACGTAAGAACTAGAACTTCGATAGTTTATTTACGAACGCACCCTTAGTCACGCGACGTCCACAGTTGAGGCCTGGTTCAACAGTGGTGGGTTGGTATACAGGCCAAGCCCCCCCCCCCAGGCCGGCGGTCTGCGTCGCGGTGGGTTCAGGAGACCCGCGCCGAACCAAAAATGTTGTTCACTCCCTCCAGAGAGCAGGCCACTACTCACCGAATGGTGCCAGCATGTTGACAAACGACTACAGATGTAGTCTAATGAGTTGACAGCATCACTGATCTATGAATGAATCGATGGCAAAAGACAAGACGACAATGGCACTGTCTCCTGCTGAGTGGGAGATTATGAAAATCATCTGGGAGAGGGGACCCTCTGCTGCCCGTGATGTGTACGCAGCACTGCCGGAGGGACATCAATGGGCCTACAAGACTGTCAAGACGCTGCTCTCACGACTCGTGGCCAAGGAGGCACTTGACTATGACCAGATCGGCAACTCGTATCTCTATCGATCTGCGGTGGCCCAGGACCAGATGACGCGGCAGGAAGTCCGTAGCGTCTTTTCACGGATTGTCAGTGGAACTGTCTCACCGGTGATCGCCCATCTCATTGAGGAGGCTGATCTTTCCGACAAGGAAATTGAGCAACTGCGGAAGACATTGGCAGACAAACGCTCGGCAACTCGCAAGCGAAGGAGGCGGTCGTGAGTCCGCTCGAACAGACAGCCGTCACATGGTTGACCTGGATGTGGACACTCAGCTGGCAGTTGGCCTTGTTTGTCGGACTGGTGACCCTCGCTTGTTGGCTGCTGCGATCCTCATCCCCCCGCCTGCGGCATGCCCTGTGGCTGCTCGTTCTCATCAAGATCCTCATTCCCCCCTCAATGACGGCACCGTGGAGCATCGGGCAATGGGTGATGCCAGAATCAATCGATCGTGTCTCTTTCCTTGTCGGGCTGAATGCCGGACCGGATCAAGTCGATATCAGTGCTGCGCCACTCGGTAAAGCGGAGACGTCGACTGAGGTCCCACCGGCTTTGGATTCTCCGGCAGCAGGACTGATGACCTTGCCCGTCATATTGATGCTGGTGTGGGGCAGTCTCGGGTTGACGTATTGGGGCGTGGTGACTTGGCGGTATCGACGGCTGAGTCAGGCTGTCGATCACATGCCGACAATCGACGAGGGGCCACTGCGAATCGGACTCGAACAACACGGACAACGCCTCGGCGTGAGACGTCTTCCGGAACTGCATATCGCTGAGACGATCACGAGTCCCTTTCTCATTGGCATCTCGCGACCACGAATTGTCTTGCCACAGACGCTCATTGCCAGGTTGACCTCGGACGACATTCAAACCGTCCTGACGCATGAACTGCTGCACTGGCGACGACTGGACACCTGGATTGGTTACGGGCAAGTCATTGTGCAGGGGCTCTTCTGGTTTCATCCGTTCGTCTGGTGGGCAACTGCCCAGTTGCGTATCGAGCGGGAACACGTGTGTGACGACGCCGTGCTGAGACTTGGGTTGGTGACGGCTGAAGAGTATGGCGAGGTGATTATGCGAGTACTCACAACAGCCCGCGGGCGGTCAGACGTCGCGGGAAGTGTGATCGGTGTGTTCGAACGAGGTGGCAAACTGCAACAACGATTGGAGAACGTCATGAGACATGAAACCAAGAGACAAGAATTCAACTGGTGGTCGCGGGCATTCGTCGGAGTGTTTGCACTGTTGTTTTTGCCAATCGGGACTGGCACAGAGACAGAGTTAGAAGCCGAACCAACAGCGAGTGTGCCGGTTGTCGTGACTGAGGCGATACTTTCACAGGCGACGGATGCAGCAGACACAGATGTACCTCCCGAGAGGAAGACTCCTGACCCACAGATTGTCCGCCTTGTCCCGAAGCCGGGAGCGACCGGAGTTTCCGTCGACACCAAGGAAATCTCGGTCACCTTCGATCGTGACATGAGCAAGGGCATGAGCTGGACAGGCGGCGGTAAGGAGTTCCCGCCAATTGACAAGAGTCGCAAGGCACGTTGGATTGATGACCGCACGTGCGTGCTGCCGGTCAAGCTCAAGAAGGGCCAGTACTATCGACTGGGAATCAACTCAAAGAGCTATCAGAACTTCAAAAGCGCAACGGGGGTGCCTGCCGCTCCGGTTGTGTTGTCCTTCACAACCGAGGGAGCCCCTCCTGCGATCGAAAGACGAGTAAAGACACCGACCATTGTTGAGTTAGACCCACCCAACCAAGCAGCAGGAGTCGATCCAGCAACATCAACCCTGCGTGTCACGTTCGACATGCCGATGGGAGAAGCCTTCTCATGGACGGGTGGTGGCGAGCACTTTCCGGAGATTCCCAACGGTCAGAGGCCCCGCTGGTCAAAGGACCGCAAGACATGCACTCTGCCTGTCAAACTCATGCCAGGCCACACATACCGCCTTGGCCTGAACAGCAAGTCGCACAACAACTTTCAAAGTCACTGGGGTGTGCCTCTCGAGCCAGTCGTCTACACGTTCGAAACGGCGGCCGAGTAAAGCACAGTTGTGGCTTGATCTCCTGATAAAGCGACTCCCGTCTGACCGCAGGTCTTTCAAATCGTGGAGACCTGCGCCCTCGACCCCGACTACCTGCTCAAAGTCTTTCACACTCCAAATTCGATGCGTAAACCCTGGTTGTGTCCTTGGTTGACAAGTGCCGCTGCTGAAACCGTCCACTCCTTAAACTCCTTAAGAAGAGGGACCCGGTTCATTTTCTTGTGTTATCTGGACTGGCGATCTCTTGGGCGACCGGGATGGTGGGGCGTCTACTCAAGCTTCGGTCGAAGTTCCGTCGTTTTCGGCCACCTTGCATCCCCCATACGATCGCTGCCGATGTCGGACGACGACGCTACGTTGATGGCCAACTGCTGTAGCCGTGCCTGTTCCGCAGCATCCTGAGTCGATCGCGGTCATCCAAGCAGTCAATCTGCTGTTTGATTTCATCGACTCTTTTCTTTGCTGCCAGTGTATGAGCGAGTTGCCGCACAAAACCCTGATCTCCCCCGGGAGTCGAAAGACACCAACGACTTGTCAACAGGGAGAGTCGGTTGATGGACTTTCTCCGCCAGTTGCCGATATTCTGGTTAGGATCATTGCTGATTTGTCCCCGATCTTTTTGAGGGACGCTGGCCTCGATGTTTGACGATGAAAAGTTCTGAACCGCATGAGCGATGCATCAAAGGAATCGGTCTCTGAGTGGCTGCGAGCGCTGGAGGAAGATGATTCACAAGCCGCCCAGCAATTGTGGGATCGTTACTACACGAAGTTGGTGGCGTTGGCGGAACCTCGGGCCAAAGACCTTGCGAAAGATGGGACGGAGGCAGAGGATGTGGCCGCTTCGGTCATGCACAGTCTTTGGCGGTGTGCGCGAGCAGGGCGATTGGCCGATGTCCAAAGCCGGGATGAGCTTTGGTGGTTACTGCTGGCGTTGACGAAACGGAAGATGGTCGACCACCACCGAAAACAGTCGGCGCTCAAGCGTGGTGGCGACGTTGTGATCTCGCCTCTTGATAACAGACATGATCGCGGTTATCAGTTCGACGAAATCGTATCGGTCGAATTGTCTCCTGATTACATCGTGGCAATGGAAGATGAGTTTTCTCGAGTTTTGGGGTGTCTGCGTGACGACCAACTGCGAAAGATCACGGTTTACCGAATAGAGGGCTACACTAACGAAGAGATTAGTCAGTTGTTGGCCGTTTCAGCCTCGACAGTCACGCGGAAGCTGCGTCTGATTCGGGCAACTTGGACACGCGAGGTAGAGACGTGAACTCAACCAGGTTCGAAGAGACGCGCAGAGATCAGTTGGCACTGACGAACGAGATCGACCTTCTGTGCGATGCATTCGAGTCTTCCTGGAAGCGGGGTGACGAACCACGGATCGAAGATTTTCTCAACGAGACGGATGACGTCGGTCACTCCACACTGTTCGTCGAATTGGTGAAGGTCGATCTGCACTATCGCAAGCAGCGGGGTGAGTCGGTCACGCTGCAAGATTATGCGACCCGCTTTCCCGATTTGTCCAAAGCCCTCAGCCATATCAGTCACGACACCACCCCCGACTTGTCGCTGACAAGGACCTGGCAACAGCCGGAGACGAGGCAGAAAGTCGGCGACTATGAGCTGATCGACAAGATCGGCGAGGGAGCCTTCGGCAATGTCTGGCGAGCCTTGCACCGTGATCTGGACCGCACGGTTGCCGTCAAACTACCAAGCAAAAAGCTCGGTGGACCGAGCCAGGTCAGCATGTTCCTACACGAGGCCCGCGCGGCAGCGAAGCTGGATCACCCCCACATCGTCCGCGTGCACGACTTCGGCGAGCACGAGCAGGGGGGATATATCGTGTTCGGACTCATTCAGGGCGTCGACCTCAAGCATTGGCTGCCGATTCACAAGCCCAGCCCAACTCAGGCCGCTGCTCTCGTCGCCAAGCTGGCCGATGCCCTAGATCATGCCCATCAGTTGGGCGTCGTACACCGTGACCTTAAGCCGGCCAACGTCCTCATGGACGGCAACGACGAGCCCCACATTACCGACTTCGGCCTTGCCAAGCGTCTGGACATCGACGTCACCATTGCCGACCACTGCGAATTGATGGGCACGATCCCCTACATGAGCCCCGAACAGATCCGTGGCGACAACAAGGCGGTTGACGAAAAATCCGACATCTACGCTCTGGGCTGCATGCTCTACGAGATGCTTACACGGCGCGTGCCCTTCAAGGGCGATCATCGCTCGACCATGTACCAGGTGCTCAACGTCGAGGCCCCGTCGCCGCGACTGGAGAACAGGGAGATTCCTCTCGATCTGGAGACGATTTGCCTCGCCTGCCTGGAGAAAGATCCGAAAGACCGCTACGCCACCGCCGGTGAACTCCGTGACGAACTCCAACGACACCTCAACAACGAACCAATCCACCGGCGACCGATCTCCCGCCCCGCTCGCGCCTGGCGTTTGGTCTGCCGCAACCAACTGGTCGCCTCCGCATTCGGCTTCGGCGGTGTGGCCCTGCTCTCCGCTGCCGGTCTGATGGCCTACACTCTCAGCGTCCCCCCGCTGCCGGAACCGGGCGAACGCATGGTCACCCTCACGACAGAGCCGGAGGGAGCCAAAGTCGCCTTCGTCCCCCGCGACGACCTCACCGGCGAACCCCTTCCCGAACAGATCATCCACTGCGAAGAACGAACCCCGCTGCATCAAAGCCTCCCCCCCGGCAACTATCTGGTCGAAGCGTATCTTGACGACGGCAGCGGCCGCTTCCACGAAGTCTACCGCCGAGTGCCAGAGCAGGAAGCAGAGGATTCGGGGTTCGGTGGGCCGTACCCCCATCTGAAGTGGGGGGTCTTGGTCGATGGACGTATCGAGATGCCGAAGATCGATATTCCCAAGGCAAACATCAATCATGGCATGGCATTCATTAAGGGAAGTCATGACTTTCAGATGGGGCGCGATGGGTCGACCATGATCCCGTTGCATGCCAGACGAGTTCCCTCTTTTTATATGGATACGACTGAAGTGACAGTTGCCAAGTATCGCTCGATTATTAAGGACTGGAGCCGTGATCCGGCTGATGGACGTTATCGACCCGTGCCCGAAAATTGGTCCATTGCATTGAAGTGGGACGATGCTGTTTTTCGGGCGGAGAAGCTTGGTAAGCGGTTACCGGATGAAGCGGAGTTCGAATACGCTGCCACACTCGGAGGCACTCTCAAGTACTCGTGGGACGACGCGTGTTTGACTCAGGACTGTCGAGACCTATTTGAACCAATACGTGACTTTGGTTCGGTGGGCACACCGGCATTGGATCGACTTCCGACTGATCCTCCGATTTATGGTCTTTGCTCCAACATGGCCGAGTGGACCATGACTCACGGCACGGTCTTCTACCCCGGCTACGAGGATGCGGCGTTATCCCAATTCGCTCGTCCGGAGCTTGTTGATCGACGAATCGTCCGAGGTGGTGACGAGACCGTTGCCCAGCAGGGGAACGCAGCAGTGACTGTTGAATCGCGAGATCCCCGTCAGCGGTGGCCCTACGCTCGATCATTCCAAAGCCTGGGTATCAGTTTTCGCGGCGTGCGTAGTTTCAAACCCCGGTTGTCGACTGCTGATTTCGTCCAAGTCATCGTGAAATGAATTCTGCTTATGTCCAAGCCGAATAACTATCAGTGAAAGATATCAGGGCTGGGAAGTCGTAACCGTTCACACCCCGCGCATAGCACAACATGGGGGTGAACAGTCAATGCCGAGTTTCCCGAGGGATTTCGCCAGTAGACTGAACAGAATCAAGAATTGCATCGTTGTTCCCGACTTCGTGACCGCATGAGTTGCACCATCAGTTCCGGAAACCCCTGTTATCGTAGGCTCTCCGACCCGTGAACGGTTAC
>JAJDEJ010000106.1 GCA_029259815.1 Planctomycetaceae bacterium
CTCTGCGGTGTGTATCTTTGCGCCGCGGGCATCCGGGGTGGGGGGTGCCGGTCCGCGCCCCCGTTGGTCGCGGCTAAACGAGATCCGGGACGCCGTTTCGCCGCGACCAACGGGAGCGCGATCTCATCGAATCGTCTACAACCACAGCTCCACACGCTCACGCAACTCCTTAGGCATGCGACGATCGACGGATCGACGGATCTGGTCTTCGTGATACCGAGTGCTGAAGTGGGTGAGAATAATGAGTTCGTTCTGGAAATTTTCTGCGCGCTCGATGATGTCATCCAGATGGGTGTGCCCGAACTTGTGGATCTTCTCTTTGCGATGCTCGGGGCGGAAGAACGTCATCTCGGTGATCAGGATCTTTGACTCGTAGACGGCGGAGAAGTTGTCGAGGCCGACGGGAGCTGTGTCGCCCGCGTAGCAGACGAGCGGCATGCGCTGCTCCTCACTGACTTCCTTCCCACTCATGCGGATGTCGCGAATTTGCTCACCGCTGAGCCCCTGATACTCGGCTTTGAGTTTCTTGCGTCGCTCCCAGATGACGTAGCCCATCGACGGCACCGTATGCTTCGTCGGGAATGGAGTCACGACGTGCTCCCGGGAGAGTTCGTACTCCTCGCCTTCACTGACGCCGATGATGTTGCAGAGCATGCGACCCCGGTCCAGCCGTTGCCAACTGCGAAGCATCCTTTCAACGGGCTCGACAACCTCCGCCGGCATATAGAGCGTCGGCGGCTCCATCTTCATCATGCGGCGACGAGCCACGTACGCCGGTAGGGCGACCATGTGGTCGAGATGCGCATGCGAGATGAAGAACGTCTGTGTCCCCATGAACGACCACGGTGAGCCGCCCATGTCGAAGCCGAGCTTGAGTTCGGGAATCCGCCAGTAACTCTGCACCGCCGCGCGCGAGTACCCCTCGATCGTCAGCCCATCATGGGTGTGCGTCTTGAGCGGAAGGTTGTCGATCATCGGAGAGTCTTGGTGCGAGTCGTGAGGTGTTCGGAGGATATCGGATTGGCCTGTTAAGTTCGACAATCAGGCGGTGTGATGTTCGGCGTTGCATCTTTAGGTTGACGGTCAGACAATGTTCGATTGCCGCGAGCCATCGACGAGCGCCAGTGATTCACAAGCCTTACTCTGCCGTGAGGAGCCATTGATGCGGAATCCATCACTCTGTATTGCCGTCTTGGCAGCGACTCTGCTCTGCCGACATCCGTACAGGGGCATCGGTTCGGTGCAAGCTGAAGACACTCACCCGGTGGCTGCGGATCTTGTCCACTTGGCACTGGCCATCCCTGAGGCGACAACTGAGATCGAGGATGCCAACCAACAGCTGCCATTCCTCCTCAGACAGGCCAAGAAAGGACTCGTCCCACAGAGTGAAGTTGATGACTACCGCAGGCAGCTGAAGACAGCAACTCGGAAGCTTGAACTGTTGGGCTTCGTCATCGATGCTGAGATCAAGGCGACAGAATACCGAGTTGACTATTTCGAGTCGTTCATGGACGCTCCGTTGCCGGCAAACCGTGGCGATGCTGCCCTTGGACGCACTCAGGCCGAAGCGCGACTTCGTGTCCTCACACTATTCAAAGCAGCCTGCACGAACCAAGAAGCAAATCAGGACGACGACATCTCACTGAGAGGCGACCTGCCTCCACTCGAACCAGAGCTTTGCTCTTCGATCGGCGACTCGATTACAAGTTCAAACTGAGCGTTGCAATCATCACAGCATCGGCTCTGCGCGTTTGACGAGTTGCAGGCAGAGGCCCCAGGGGTCGCGGAGGAAGGTCATTTCGTCGCCACCGGGGAGGGGGGTGATGTCTCCCTCTTTCGTGCAGCCGGCTTGGATCAGGCGGTCGCGGTCGGAAGCGATGTCGGTCGAAACGAAGGCGAGGTGCAGTGTCCCAGGATCGGTGCCTGCGTAGTCGGGCGGGGCCAGATCGGTCCGTCCGTAGATTTCCAGCATGACTCGACCGGTCTCATCGGTGAGAAAATGGGCCCAGGGGGCCTGCATCACACGGCGTTGGACGATGAACCCCATGTGCTCGACGTACCAGCGAGCCATCTCCAGTGGATCAGAGACGTTGAGTGCAAAATGTTCGATGCGCATCGGTCAATTCTGTGAGCAAGGTGGAAGATTTCCTGAGAGGTTGATAGCGATCGCCAGTTTGCAAAAGTCCGGTAATGGCCCGTAATTTGATCCATGTCGCCGTGACAAAGGTGTTTCCGCTAAGATACGATACAGAAAGTCGAATTGCGATGGAGTTGATCCGCTGTTGCTGTGGACAGTTCTGGATCAAGTAACATCCGTCGGCTGCTCTCACTTCTCAAGCCAATATTCTCCAAGTCGGTGGACAATGAGTACGGGCGGTGTGATTACGCATCGCGTTCTGGTGGTCGACGACGACCGGGACGAATGCGACTTCCTCAAAACGTTCTTGAGTTCCAAGGGCTTTCACGTGGAGGTTGCGCGAGACGGAGGGCAGGCTCACTCCGCGTTTGTCATGCACCGTCCGGACTTCGTGCTGATGGACGTCATTCTGCCTCGCGAGAGCGGGTTCGAGATCTGCGAGCGACTGAAGGGGATGGACGAGGACGTCCCCATCCTGATGTTGACGGCCATCGACTTCGACGATGCTCGCAACCTTGCTGAGCGAGTCCGTGCAGA
>JAJDEJ010000107.1 GCA_029259815.1 Planctomycetaceae bacterium
CCCTCAGCGCGAAGAATTGACGCCACATGCCACAGAAATATTCTCGACGAAGCACCGACGATGTCGCATCGCCGTCCGCGATACGCTGCGCAAATTCCATCCGAAAAACACGCTCAAACGGCCGCTTGTTCTGGGACTAGAACAGGACTACAGACATGCTGATCGTCTCCAGAAAAACCGAGGAATCCGTGGTCGTCGGCGACTTTGACGGCTTCGAGCAAGTCCTCAAGGTCACGGTGCTTGACGTGCGCGGTCAGAAGGTCCGGCTGGGCTTCGAGGTGGTAACAGATGACGCCGTCTGTGATTCGGACTCGGAGAGGCCGGAGCGGCTGTCTGGGTCCGGCCGGAACGGCAAGAGGACGAAGGCTGCAGCGGGGGACAACCGCCGCACACGCAGTGCGGGTTCCCGTCACGATCAATCAAACGGACACACACAGTCGCTGGCAACAACGGGTGCGCAAAATTATTGAATCACGAGTGACGCCATGAGTCTCGGAAGCATTATCAGTTGGATCGTCTGCGGATTGGTCGTGGGGCTGTGCTCGCGGTTTCTGGTGCCGGGCCGGCAGAGCATGAGCCTGTCGATGACGACCGTGCTGGGCATCGTCGGCGCCTTGGTGGGTGGGTTCTTTTACTCCCTCATCCGCGGCGCGTCGGTCCAGCCGTTCTCGCTGGCCAGCCAGAATTGGTACGGCTGGATCGTCGCGATACTGGGCGCGATGCTCGTGGTGTGGGCTTATCCCCACGTTTATCCGAGAAAGTGGTGGAACTGATTCCTCACCCGACGGCGCATGCCGGATCATGGGAATCAAACAACGTTTTCCGGGAGACGTCAGTACGACAGCGCCTCTTGTGGATGGTCGATGTTGCTGAGGATGTGGAGGTGTGCGAGTCGCCTCCAGCTCATCACGAGTTGACTCAACGGCACACGACCATGGACCTAGCGACGCGCCGGCTCGAACAGGCTGGCGGAGAGGGGAAGCATGTTGCTTTCGTGAACGGTCCGCGCGATTTTCACGGAATGAGATGGATGACGATGATGCTTTTGAAGAACCGGGAATTCTCAACCAGAGTGACTGCTTTGCCTCCCATCGTCGTGAGCGCGCCCACATTGGGGGCAAGCGAAACGAGAGATGCAACCCACGACGGAAAGGTCGTCAGGATTCACGACAACACGTTGGTGATGACGAGCAAGGACGGCCAGGTGCATTCGCACATGCTGGCGCCGAACGCCGAAGTGACGTGCGACGGCAAGGCCTGCAAGCTGGGCGACCTCAAGGCAGGAATGAAGATTCGCGTCACCACGAAACAGTCCGAGGAAGACGTGGCGACCGAGATGGAAGCCCTCGACAAGAACCCCAACTTCACCTAGGGCGGTCGAGGACGTCGGTCGTCAATTGACGGTTTGCTGAAGCGCCCGAGTGTTGGCGACTGTCCTGCACTCGGTTGGCCGCACCGCAGAAGCGGGCAGCCAAGCGGAAACAATCGCGTGATTAGCCGAAGTGACGCTCGGAGGAGTCAATCTTGAACACGCACTTCGAGGCTCAGCCGGCATGTCGCCGTCGGAGTTCCAACTTTACTTCGAGCTAGAAATGAGTATCTCGCCATGTTGCAACTCGCAATCACCTGTCTTGTCATCGCGTTGATTCTGGGAGTCCTCGGCTTCGGAGGTGTTGCCGGCTCGTTCGTGGGGGTGGCGAAGATTCTCTTTGTCGTCTTCCTGATCCTCGCCGCCCTGTCGTTCTTCGGAGGCGGGATCAGAAGGCGGGTCTAGATCTCGATGGGGAGGCCATCCGATGCGCGTTTATGTGGCCACCGGAGTTATGTGGCGTCCAGCCGATCTACTCGGGAGTTTCCGCTGTTTTTGTGGCTGGCCGTCACATAACTGGATGGGCCAAGCGGCTCCGCGAGAGGGGTGATCGAGGCGAGCGAGCCAGGAGTCCCAGATTCAGATGACGATGCGTTCAATTTCGTCGAGACTCACGGCGTCGCTGGTGCGGTCGTAGAGTTTCGTGGTGCGGACCGAGTTGTGACAGGCGATTTTTTGAGCATGTTCCAGCAGGCCGCCGCATTGAAGGTACGTCGTGATGCCGGTCGCACGAAACGTGTGGCAGCAGATGTACTCAGGCAGGCCTACCTGTCTCGCTCGTCGCTTGATCATTCGCAGCACGTCGGCCCGGTGCATGCGTCGAGGAGTCAGTCGGCGATCCCGTGAGACCGTACGGAACAGGGGTGACTTCTTGTCGTCAACGATGCCGGCCCCCTCCAGGTAGGCATCGACGTATGCTTCGGCATTGTGATGGGCGGGAACATCGTGATGCTTGCCTCCTTTCTCGTGCAGGCGGAACCACATCCGCCGTCCTTGGGGGTAGTAGTCCTCGACGTTCATGCCAATGGCGGCGGACACACGGGCAAAGCTGTAGACCATCACGCTGATCAGCGCCCGGTCCCGGAGGCCGGCGATCTTCGTGCAGTCGATTGAGTCCAGGAGTTGCCGCGCCTCGCCAGCCGTGAGCACGGGCGTCTTTCCTTTTGTGACTACGTGCTTCGGACCTCGCACGGAGGAAGCAGGGTTCAGCGGCAGCACCTGACCGACTACCAACCAGTCGAATAACATCCGAATCGCCGCCAGATGCAGCTTGACCGTGGGAGCACTCCGCTCCTGCGTGAGCTGCTCGATGTAGCTGGCGACGACGAAGGGCGAGACTCGCTGTAAGGCGATGCCACGCTGCTCACACCACCGGCAGAATCGACCCACTGCCCGCCCGTAGACCGCCCGTGTTCCCGGATTGCGAATGTGGGCGGTGAAGAACTCCAGGAACCGACGCTCGGCTCTTTCGCCCGCATGGCGGATCAATCCCGGCATCCGGTGGGCAGAAACCGTCAGCTGTTCGCTGCCAAAATCGTAAGGCGAATTCTCCTCCACAAGCTGCGGGAATCGGTGCTTGTCCACACCCCATCCTGCCACATCGTTGGCGATCCAAAAAGGAGCTTTTGCAACACCAATCGCCACCGTCCAGCGCCGCACTCGTCGCCACCAATTACCGACTGTTGAGGTTGGATAGACCAATCGAACTCATTGGGGATGGGTGTCCGTATAGTCGAATCTTCCCGCTTTTCCCAAACTTGGAGGTTCGACAATGTTTGAGCGACTTTTCCGGTTTCCCCATGCGTTGGCGCCGCATCTGAATGGTCCCTTGGCTGAGGAACGTCGACGTTTCCTGAATCACCGCGCCGAGGAGGGCATCGGCCGTAATAGCCTGCGTGTGCTGGCGTACTATCTGCTCGCCTGTACGCGCTCCTTTCGTCTTGCTGATCGCCCGGGTGAGGCGATCTCGTATGCTGAAGTTGAAGAGCAGGCTACTCTCTGGGCCAATCGATCTTCCCCGGCACCGAACATGAGAAACATGGAGCGGCGGCGTTCCTCGCGAGGGGAGTTCCTGCGCCACGCTGGCGCTTGGCTCAGGTTCATGGGGCGACTGCAGATGCCGACTGACCCGCCCGGTCCCTGTGCTGATCAGCTCGCCGCCTTCACCAATTTCCTGCTTTTCGACAAAGGATTGAAGCCGGGGACTGTCCAGGTTCGCTGCCGTACCGTCCGGCGTCTCCTGGATCACCTCGCCGTGAACAACGGCTCACTTCACGACGTGACTCTCTCCCAGATCGACGAATTCTTTGTGGAACAAATGAACGACGGCGGTTACGCGCGCGTCACCGTCAAGGGGCTGGCCTGCGACTTGCGGTCTTTCTTCGCCTGTGCAGAGACGAAAGGCTGGCGCCGCGTCGGTCTGGCCGCTGGCATCAAATTGCACTTTCTGAGTTCTTGGTTGCTCACACGGTGATGCGGAGCAGGCGTTGGAGCAGGGTGCGGATTTTTCGGGGGAGCTGTGTGCGAGTGAGACCGTGCGAAAATTCTTCGGCCAAGCAGGCAGCCTGTAAGGCT
>JAJDEJ010000108.1 GCA_029259815.1 Planctomycetaceae bacterium
AAAGAATGTCCACTCGGTCGCCCACAGCCAGTGGAATTCATCGACCATGACACCGATGGTACGGGCGGAGATCTGGATCGTCGTGAACCACATGCCGACGCCCGTCACAGCTCCGAGCACAAAGCTAATGAGCACGAGGAACTTGAAGAAACCGTCGGTGAACGTGCGGGCGAGATCGCTGCGTCCGGTTTGAGCGAGCCACTGGAAGTAGCACATCAACAGCCCGCCACCGATCGCGAACTGTGCGAGGAACACATGAAAGATCCCCAGCCCACCAATCACGAGCCCGGGCATCAGCGGGCCGAAGTCATTGACGGGGTAAACGGTCATGTGTGGCTATTTATTAATGGCTGCTGCCTGTTAGCTTGTCACCAACGGTCATCGACAAACTCCACCTTGCATTCTAGGGGGGTGAATCATAGCCTCAAGTCGCAGTCCCCCTTTAATGTTGGATAGTCCCCCAATTGATCCCGCCCCCACTTCTCAGGAAGGATTCCTTATGTCCGCTCCCGAGTCTCCTGCCTACACAGAACTCTTTGACCATCTCAAGCACACGGCACTGCTCGGGTCGTGTGCCCATCTCTTGGGTTGGGACGAACAGACGTATCTTCCTTCCCAGGGGGCCGAATTGCGAGCCGACCAGATGGCCATGTTGGCGGGCATGGTCCACGAGCGGACGACCTCTCCTCGTGTAGGTGAGTTGTTGTCGCAATTGGAGGCCGATGGAGGCCTCGGTGACGAAACGCCAGTCTCAGCGAATGTCCGTGAGGCCCGCAGGACATACGAGCGAGCGACTCGCCTGCCCCAGAAACTGGTCGAAGAACTCTCCCGTGTGACCACGTTGTCACAGCAGGTGTGGATCGAGGCTCGACACCAGAAGGACTTCGCTCAGTTTCTGCCGTGGCTCGAAAAAGTCGTCGCCCTCAAGCGTGAAGAAGCAACAGCCGTGGGGTACGGAGATGGCTCGCCCTACGACGCCCTCCTTGATGATTACGAACCCGGCATGACCGCGGCAACTGTCCAGGAGGCGTTTACTCCCTTACGGAATGAGTTGGTCCAACTGGTTCAACAGATTGCCGGCTCCTCACGTAAGCCGGACCGTTCGATCATCACCCGTGCGTATCCGGTCGACGCTCAACGTGCGTTTGGTCGGCAGGCGGCGGAAGCGATTGGCTTCGACTTCTCAGCGGGCCGGCTGGACGAGGCGGCACACCCCTTTTGTTCAGGGATCGGTCCGGGCGACTGCCGTCTGACGACGCGGTACGATGAGCACTACTTTCCGCAGGCACTCTTCGGCACCCTTCATGAGGCGGGGCATGGGCTGTACGAGCAGGGGCTCAACCGCGACGACTTCGGCACGGCCATGGGGCACTCGGCTTCGCTCGGCATTCATGAGTCGCAGTCGCGGATGTGGGAGAACTCCGTCGGTCGCAGCCGTGAGTTCTGGCAGCACTTCTTTGCTCCCGCTCAGCGGGCGTTTCCCACAGTGCTGGATGGCGTGACGCTCGATGAATTCTATCGAGCAATCAACATCGTCGAGCCGTCATTCATACGAGTGGAGGCGGACGAAGTGACCTACAACCTGCACGTGATGTTGCGTTTCGAGTTGGAGCAGCCGTTGATCTCTGGTGACCTCCCCGTTGCAGATGTCCCTGTCATCTGGAACGAGACGTTTGAGAAGTTCCTCGGGCTAACTCCCACTGATGACGCAGTCGGATGTCTGCAGGACGTGCATTGGAGCGCAGGACTCATCGGCTATTTTCCGACGTACTCCCTTGGCAATATGTACGCAGCCCAGTTCTTCAATGCGGCCCAGGAAGAGTTGGGGGATCTCGATGAGCAGTTCGCCCGTGGTGAGTTTGCCCCGCTAAGAGACTGGCTGCGAACGAACATTCACCAACGCGGACACCAGTACCAGGCCGATCGACTGCTGGAAGTCGTGACAGGCGAGACACTCTCCCACAAACCTCTGACCGACCACCTCAAACACAAGTTCGGCCAGCTCTATGGTTTTGAGTGACGTCCACTCACCCAAGCCGATGGCTCGGGATATGGGGAATACGACTATCCGATGTCTGACAGCAGAAGTTTTCCAATTCCGTCATTCCCGCGCAGGCGGGAATCCAGACGGCGATGAACTTCGGCCACACCTTGCGAACTCGAATGCGTCCTTGGGATTCCCGCCTGCGCGGGAATGACGTGTTTTCCATGAGGGAAAGACAAGGACCGGACAGTTGTTGATCCAATATCCCGGCCGTCAAACAACGCCAAGGAATTCGCGGAGGACTTCGTCTGTTCACTCAAACCGCATCAATCCAAACCCCTCCGGTCGCGGTTGTGACCCGCTCGGCAACGTCCAGCTCTCGACTCCGATGGTGGGCATGATGCGCGCAATGGCAGTCGCCCAGGTGTCCCCCGACACCGGCGGTCGTTCAACGAGTTCGCTGAATGGAATGGCCATCTCGATCCGCCATTCCTTCTCGTCTGAGATGGCTGCGATGTATCGCTGACAGTTCCAACTCTCGTTCTCCCAACACGCATCGGACGTCCAGCCTCGTTGGTCGACGTCAATCTGATAGAAGGTTGCGTAGTCACGGTCGACGTCGAAGGCGAAGTTCAACCGATCGAAGTCAGCGAGGTCAGCGTCGTCCGTGCGACCTGGCAAGTGAGGCTTGTCCGAGGGAAGCGATGCCTCACGAGGCACGCGCGCAGCGACGTACAGGAAGCCTGCATCGTACGCGAGTCGCACGAATGCCTGAAGGGATGCTTCATCCCCATCGACAAACGGCTGCTTCGTCTGACGATGTTCGGCCTCGTTTCGCAGATGGACCATTGACGACTGCACCCAGCAGCGATCGTTAAACGATCCGTCAAGGACGGGCGGACTGGCGGTTCGACTACAACGCACGACCGCATGCGGTGCAACCGTCGTTGGTTGTGCCAGCCAAATCTCACCCGCAGCGACATTGTTCCACGGACCGCCTGACGTTTCGTTGATGAACCGACGGTAAATGTCGTCCGCCAGCCGAGGATGATTCTGTCGCCGCTGCATTGATGCCACGAGGAACTGATTCGTCGGAGTCGCGTGCTCGCTCGCTGCGTGTTTCTGAAGCAACTCACTCATGTGCTCGGCACCCTGCTGCCATTGTTCGCGTCGGACTACATCCTGGTCAGACGTCCCGCCGATCATGACTTGCCCACCGACCGACGTCTGTCGAATCGCAGGTTGCGGATCGATGTCAATCGCCTGCTGGAGTCGCGCTGGCTGAACAGGACTCTCTGAGTCTCGCCACGACTTCTGCACGCTCGTCGAGTCTCGCAGCCTCTGCCAACGGACTTCTTCGCTCGACCAGAACCTCAACAACCACGCCATCCCCTCGATCGCTGACGGCTCCTCGGGGTAACGCTCACTCAACTCGACCAGCACGGCTTCGGCATTCTCCCAGTCGCCTCGAGATCGATACTCGTCTGCCAGGTTGAAGAGTTGGAGTGCTGCCTGATCGTCAGGGGCTCCACCAATGATGTCGGCTGTCTGCCCGATCAACTGTGCCGCCTGCCGAGTGTCGTCCAACATCCGCGAAGCGTACGAGGCAAAGTTACGCTGCTGTTGCGCCAATCGTTGAGCATCTGCAAGTTTGTCGTCATCGATCGAGTTCAATTCACGACGTGCGTCGCCTCCCGGATTGAGAACCAGACCTGCGAAGAAATCACGAGCGGACGTCTCAGTCGAAGTTCCCAAAGGGATAGCCGCGTATGACTCTCGCTGTCCCGTCGTCACATTGTCGACACTCAATTGCCGATACGACTCGGTCGCCGCCATCGTCAGCGACTTGCCAAAGCGGGGGAGAAACTCAAACGCATCCATTCGCACTTGTCCTTCGCTGCCACGGGGCAGACGTCGAAACATCCGCTTGACGTCCCAAGACGGCAGATGCAACGCCTCACGCAACTCGGCATGCTGTTGAGGATCCGCCGTTTGCTGGGCCGCCAGTCGCACGGCGTCGACCAGCAGTGTCGTCGCCGCGTCATCGCTTGCCGGGTCGTCAACCACGATCACGTCGGGTTGCCAGGCACTCAACAGACAGACCAGACGCGTCAGCATCGTTTCCCGCAGTCGATTATCCGTCAGCAACTGCCACTCGCGGACCAGTTCCGTTTGATCTCGATCCAGCCCCGGGGCGGCGATCGGGAAGGCCCAGTCGACCGTGCCGTGATTCCCACCGGCTGACGTGACAGCTTTCTGTAAACGTAGGTCGAGCAAGCGTCCCGTGTCCGCATCCGGTCCGACATCTCGGCGTGATGCCACAGTCGTCACTGTGCGATATCCTAACTCTCCACCGTACTTCGTTGTGAGATTCAGAGACACATGTCCCTCATGAGCATGAATCGCCAAGAGCGCGGCTCGTCGGTTGGAACCTCGCGCACTCGTCCAAGTTGCACCCCCGTCTGTCGTTCGCAAAATGCATCCCAAGGCGCCGACGGCGACTCCGTGAGTCGCAGAGGAGAACGACAGAGATTCAATGGGAGCAGCATGTCCGGTCGGTTGGCCGGTCCATGTTTGTCCGTCGTCATCCGAGTGCCAGACCACACTCCCGGGATGTCCAGCGACCCAGACCGACTCGCCCACCGCAGTGACCGCGCGGAAGTCCATCACATCCCGCAACACACGTGGGATGTCCCCTTCCGCCTGGTTCCACGAGATGCCTGCGTTCTCAGTTTTCAACAGCAGCCCACCGTCACCCACGAGCCAGCCTCGCAAGTCCGACGCAATCGTGACATCACTCACACCTCGCAATCCACTCGCACCCGCGAACGCCTCCTGTAACTTGCCGCCGACAATCGTGGTGTAACGTCCCATCGGTCCGGCGACGAACCCTGACTCAACACTGTGACAGGCCAATGCCCGCCAGCCATCAGTTGCCTTTCCTGGTACAGCATGCCATGTCTTGCCCCCGTCATCGGTTGTCATTGCGCCCGTCGGGTAAGCCGCGTTCGTCTCGCCAACAGCGACGCCATGTTCCAGGTCGAAGAACTGCACCCCATGCAACAGCGGCAGTGACACGTCACCCAACTGTTCCCATGTCGCTCCCCCATCAGTTGTGTACAGCACGACCCCATCGGTCTCCTGTCCGCCCCGACGCACTGAGCCGCCAACGATCCATCCCACGCGATTCGTCAGAAAACAGACCCCTCGCAGGCTGACGTCAACAGGTGATGGCACAAGAGTCCAGCTCTGTCCGCCATCGTTTGTCTGCCAGATGACACCCCGATCACCCACAGCCCAGCCCTGCGACGCACCGAGCATCTGCACTTCGTGGAGTCCTGCGTCATCCAGCAGAGGGGGAGTCGCCGAAGCCGTCGAAGATACCGGCAGCGCGAGCCGAGAGTCGGCAAGCGATGCCCCGCAAACCGTGAGCGTGACCAGCATCCCTGTCATGAGAATTGACGTGCGACATCGACGCATGGCCTGCCTCCTTGTATTGGCCATCCAGACGAACGGGCGAGAGCGACGCATTGTGACGCATTCACCCGATTTCCGGGAGACCGGTTCTGGCGTTGAGGCGGCGGGAGTCGTTCATGAGTTCACACTGCCATTGGGGGTGGCTTGTGGTTGTCGGGCGAAGGGAAGAGATCAGGGAACGCTGACGGGGGCGGATGCAGCGGATTTACGCGGATTTCTGACTGAAATCAGACAACACTTTGGCTTTAGACCTCAGTCTCCCATCGTAAAGTGCGAATCCGTTTTTTTTGATCCGTGGACATCCGCCCGATCCGCCCCAATCCGCGTTCCCCTCTTTGTCTCACCCGTCACAAATGCCATTCAACGATGCAAGCAGCGTTGACTTCAGGAGACGTCCGGAAGATGCGTTCGCGATGGACGGCTGCTAACATGGCCCTTGATGACTTCAATTCACTCATGTCTGAGGACGAACGATGAGCGTGCAGCCGGTACTGATCGATGGTGATTGGCGAGAATCCGCAGGGGATGACACGTTTCAGGCAGTCAACCCGGCGACCAAACAGCCATTGACGGACGAGTTTCCGGTCAGTCCCTGGTCGGAAGTCGAAGAGGTCCTACAGGCCGCCGATGTCGCGTTCGCCACCGTTCGCGGTTGGTC
The DNA here is from genome assembly GCA_029259815.1 of Planctomycetaceae bacterium. GTDB lineage: Bacteria > Planctomycetota > Planctomycetia > Planctomycetales > Planctomycetaceae > JAHBXU01. The sequence continues at coordinate 6,120 of JAJDEJ010000108.1, forward strand.
GGGCGAACGCTTTGCCGCCTTTCTCGATGCCTACGCCGACGCCATCGAGGCTCGCATCGATGCCATCGTCGACCTCGCCCATCAGGAGACGGGTCTGCCGGTCGAGCCACGTTTGAAGAACGTCGAGCTCCCGCGCACGACCAACCAACTCAGGCAAGCCGCCGCCGCCACGCGAGACGGATCATGGGTCAACGCGACGATCGACACCGCCACCGGCATTCGGTCACAGTTGGCAGCGATTGGGCCGGTGGCCGTCTTCGGGCCGAACAATTTTCCACTGGCGTTCAACAGTATCGCCGGGGGGGACTTCGCTGCCGCAGTCGCTGCAGGCAACCCGGTCATCGCCAAGGGACACTCGTCGCACCCCGGTACGACCAAGCTCCTCGCCGAAGCGGCCCACGAGGCTGTCCAAGCCACCGATATGCCCAGCGGCTTCGTCCAACTCATCTACCGTACGTCACACGAGGACGGAGCCAAGCTCGTTTCGCACCCCTCACTTGGAGCAACAGGCTACACCGGCTCGCGGCAGGCAGGAATGGTCCTCAAGGAAGCTGCTGATCGAGTCGGCAAACCGATTTACCTCGAATTATCGAGCATCAACCCGGTGTTCATCCTCCCCGGTGCTCTGTCAGAACGGGGCGATGCACTCGCTGACGAATTCACCTCCAGTTGCCTGATGGGGGCCGGCCAGTTTTGCACTAACCCAGGCATTGTCGTGCTCAAGGCGAGTGACGAGACCGACCGATTCGTCGAAGCCGTTGCAGCCGGTTTCGCAAAGACACCTCCGGGCACGCTCCTGTCGGGCGGCGTCGAACAGAACTTTCGGGCTGGCATCGTGGCGCTCCAACGAGCCGGAGCCGAGATCGTCACCGGCAACGAGCCGGCTGACGGCGACCGCTTCTGCTACGCCAACACACTCCTCAAAGTCACCGGCGACCAGTTCATCAAGAACCCGCACGGACTGCAGGAAGAGGCGTTCGGCAACGCATCCCTGTTCGTCATTGCCTCGGACGACGAACAACTCGCACGCGTCGCCGAGCAGTTTGAAGGTAACCTCACCGGCTGCTTCTACACCGACAGGAATGGCAGCGACGATGAGTTGTATGACCGCCTCGCTCCCATCGTCCGTCATCGCGTCGGTCGCTTACTCAACGACAAGATGCCCACCGGCGTCGCCGTCAGCCCCGCGATGAACCACGGCGGCCCCTTCCCCGCGACCGGCCACCCCGGCTTCACCGCCGTCGGCATCCCCGCCTCGATCACGAGGTTCGCGATGCTCCAATCCTACGACAACATCCGCCCCCACCGGCTACCGTCGACTCTCCAAGACAAGAACCCCGACAACATGTGGCGCAAAATCGACGGCGAATGGTCCCAACAAGACATCACGTAACCATCATCCCCCAAGCCCACGGGCGACGCCCCGTGGGTCACAACCCCCCAAGACTCTGATCCCCTCATGACCACCCCCATCAAGTTCGGCATCCTCGGTTGCGGTCGCATCGTCGAACGCGGACTCGGGCCCGGACTCCGCGACTCACCCGCTGCAGAGTTGCACGCAATCGCCAGTCGAAGACCGGGCGTAGCCACTGAATGGGCCGAGAAACATGGTGCCGCGAAGGCGTACGACTCCTACGAAGAACTCCTGGCCGACCCCGATGTGCAGGCGGTGTATGTGCCTTGTCAGGGACACGAGCATCTCCCTTGGACGATCGCCGCTGCAAAGGCGGGTAAGCATGTCCTCTGCGAGAAACCGCTCACACGATCCGTCGCAGAAGCCGAGGAGATGATCGCGGCATGCGACAAGGCGGGCGTCATCTTGCAGGAAGCCTTCATGTGGCGGCATCATCCGCGTGTCAGCCGAACAAAAGAACTGCTCGACGAAGGGGCGATCGGCGAACTACGACTGATCGTCGCCAGCTTCACAATCGACATTGACCGCAACGACTGGCGGATGCAGCCCGAGAACGGCGGCGGAGCCATGTGGGACATCGGCTGCTACGGCGTCAACTGCAGCCGCTACTTCACCGGAGCCGAGCCGAATGACATCCACGCCCACGCCCGCTGGTGGGAGACGGGCGTCGACATGACGATGCAGATCGCTCTCGCCTTCCCCGGCGACGTGGTCGCCAACATCGACTGCAGCTTCGAGACCCCCTTCCGCTGTCGAGCCGAGTTAGTGGGCACGAAAGGCCGCATGTTTCTGGAGGACGCCTTTCTGCCCAAAGACGAATCGGTCATCCTGCTGCAACGCTCGATGGACGAGGAACCCATCATCGAAGTCGAACGCACCGCACCCGCCAATCAGTTCGCCTGTCAGGTCACCGACTTCTGCGCCTCGATCGCTGCGGGCAAAATCCAGGCACCCGCCGAGAACGGCCTCGCCAACATGCGCGTCATGGAGCAGATTCTCAAGAGCGCCAAATCAAACCACTCGTGACCGGCTGAACAACTGTGGATAGCGGGGTCTGAAGCGCAGCGTAAGGCCCCGGCGCGCGTGGACGCCGAACGTCAGGGCCACCCGCTTCGCTGCTGACCCTGCCACCCAGACCCGACAAGTCAGATCGGACGAGCCACTTGAAGTCCAAGTGGTTCGTGGTGTTCGTCAAAAAAGTTGGACCGGCCGGCCCATGTTGGTGAACGGCTGCCCGTCATCAGGCGGCGCGGCCAGGACGGTCGACTTGCCCTGTTTGCAAACGTGACCCCGCCTCTCGCCGTGTCGAAGGACGGAGCGATCACAAGTCGACCATGTGAGGCAGACGAGCATGCTCGCCTCCTCTAACAACAAACCTTGCCATTCACTCACCTCCAATACGAGCAGCGATGCGGAACCTTACAGGCATTCGACAAAAAAATCTCAGTCGTCCGCATTCCATCAGTTCCGGGAAGGCGGCAGGCACCATTTCGTCTCAGTACGACCACTATCCACTGAGGACTCTGACAACGAATTGGTGCCTGACCCCGGACTGCTTCACGGATCGCCCGTTGCCCATGTGAGGAAGATTTGAAGGAGCGTAGGGAGTTTCGTCTCGTCGCCCGCGCCATGCCAGACTCCGCCTACGACATGACAATTCATCCATCGCGAGCCCAGTGGGTGTCCATCGGCGTCGACATTTTCAGTCATCGGATCAAAGAATCGATTGGCGATCGATGTGCCAGCGAGGTCGATCTTCACCCACCAGCCGGGGTTGTCACACGATTCGATGGTGATGCCATGTTGGTGTTCCCATGCCCCATCGCACTGGGCTGCGAACCAGTCTTGCAACTCCGTGAGAGAGTCCATGTCGATCGTCATCAGTCAGAGTCATCGCATCCAGCAGAATTTCGGACCGACGTAGGCCCGGCTCGGGAATCGATGTCACTATGGGAGCTTCCCACGTACCCAAACATGGATGAGTGAATTCACTAAGCAACAGGCCTCTGAAATGGTCATTGGCTTAGAGGGTGGTTGTGTCTTCTCTGCTCCGTGCCTCGCAGCAAGGCCGACAGAGCTGAAACTACCCGCAGTACGCTTCAATAAGACCATCGAGTTCTTCGACGCCCAACCGCTCGACGCAATGATGTCGATTCCACCGACATCGGCTGATATGATCTCAACAATATTGTACAGAGTCCTCCAATCCATCGTGCCAGCAGACACGAATTGAAGGACTTTGGCTACCGCATTATCGGCTAACGCGAGAGGCATCCAATCTGAGATAGGATCAGCAGGATGAAACTCCTCAACAGTTCCATCTGCGTGGGTCAGCATGACCGTTCCTGAACGCAAACGGAGTTCGATCACAACAGGTTTGGTAAATACGATTGTCTCACGTTTGCCATCAGCCTTTGTTCGATAAACAGCACCAATCCGAATCGCTTCAGTGGACTCCAAGACCAATCGAGCAGCGCCATTTAGCAGTTCTAGGATCCGTTCGGCCGATCGATAAACGGTGTCAGCGGTGTCCATAGATTGGAAACGGCTAGACGAAAGAATGTAGTTCTGTCCATTGTGCGAGACGGTCAGATCGTCGCTATCGAGCGACTCGGCGAGTGCCGACAGATCGCTGTCGTCTCCAACAAGTTGGATGGTCCACGTCATAGTTCCATCGATTCATCGTGTGTTTCAAATGCTCTGTTACAGTCACCCTATCAACTCCGCGATCGGTGTTCCGCCTCCGGCGAGCTTCATGGGGCGACCGCGTTTGGACTCGTGGACCGTGTCCAGCGGGATGCGGAGGGCGTGGGCGACGGTGGTCCAGAGGTCGCCGGGGAGGTAGCTCTTGCCAAGGATTTGGGTGCCGTCCTCGTTCGTCGCGCCGACGGCGATGCCTCCGGTGAGGCCGCCGCCGCCCAGGCAGACGGACCAGCTGCGGGCCCAGTGATCGCGGCCGACGTTCTGGTTGATGCGGGGGGTGCGGCCGAACTCGCCCATGCAGACCACGACCGTGTCGTCCCACAGGCCTCGCTCCTTGAGGTCGCGGGTCAGGCCGGCGAGGCCCTTGTCGAGCTGGGGCAGGCCGTTGTCGCGGAGCAGGTTGAACACGTCGCTATGCAGGTCCCAACTGCCGGGGAACTGTACCTCGACGAAGGGCACGCCCGTCTCGACCAGCCGTCGGGCCATGATCAGGCTGTTGCCGAAGTCAGTCGTGCCGTACAGGTCGCGGGTTTGCTGGGTCTCTTCCTCGGCTTTGAAGGCCTTCATCTGGTCGGACGTCATGAGGTTGACCGCCTTGCCGTACACGTCCTTATGGGCGACCGGCATCTCGCCGCGGTTCGAGTTGATGAAGCTGTCTTCGACGACGCTCAGCATCTGCAAGCGTTGCCGCAGACGTGCTGCGTCCATCCCCGCCATGTCGGCATTGCGAATCTGTCCGTCGCCCGAGACGACGAAGGGAGCGTTCGCCATCCCCAGGAAGCCGGGACCGAAGCTGCCGCCTCCGATCGAGATGAAGGCCGGGATCTGCAGGTCGGCACGTTGAGGGCCCAACTCATGACTGACGACCGAGCCGAACGTGGGATGTACGACGGTCGGGTTGGGGACAAAGGCGGTGTGCATGTAGTAGCGGCCGCGCTCGTGGTCCGCCTCACGCGTGCTCATGGAGCGGACGAGCGAGAGGTTGTCCATCACCTTGGCCGTCTCCGGTAGATGCTCGCTGATCTGCAGGTCGCCCGCTGTCGAGATGGGCTGGAACTCACCGCCCGTCTTCGAGCCCGGTTTGAGATCCCACATGTCGATCGTGGGTGCTCCCCCTTGCAGCCAGATGAGGATGCACGCCTTACGACTCTTCGCGATCTCAGCGGCATGCAGATTCAGGTTCGACAGAAAGTGGGCCGCTGCCGGTGCCATCAGCGAGGACGTCGCCAGATGGCTGAGGAAGTGACGGCGAGACATGCCGCGTGGTGTGGTGAGATTCATGGTTTGGTCCAATCACGTAGCTGGATTCGCAAGAATTCAGCCTCAAGAGGTCTCATGTGCAGTCTGAACTCTTGCGAGTTCAGCTACGAAGTCGGGTCAATGATTCATCACAAATTCGTTTGAGTTCAGCAGGGCCCAGTAGAGGTCTTGATAGGCTGTGAGTTGGTTGGGACTGCTGGAGATCAGTTTCTGAGACATCGTCAGTTCACGTCGGCTGGGCAGGCGACCGAGTGACGAGAGGTAGAGTTTGCGAATCCGGTGGGCGTCGGACTTCAGGCGTTCGTTGGAGAGGACGGCGTGCAGGGTGCTCCCCGGCTCACCGATTCCCGTATTGACGAGATCGCCGTTCATCATCATCAGGGCCTGCGGGATCGTGCCGCTGAACAGCGTCGGCTCGTCCTGTTCGTTGCCGCCGAAGATCAGCAGAAACTCCCGCATCCACTGGAGGCGTCGCTCCTCAGCCTGTTGATAGTTGCCCGCCGTGCTGTCCGCCTGTGTGGCGACCAACAGCGACTCATAGAGTTGCTCAGCCGTGAACGGCTTGACGTACATGTGCGAGAACAACGCCACCTCGCCAGCGGAGGGATCATCAATACGGTTGTCATCGTTGAACCGGCTGGTGAGATGATACGCCTCGGTGTTCGTGATCCATCGCATGAGCGTCTTGAGTTCGTACCCGCTCGCTGCGAACTCCTTGGTGAGTCGATCGAGCACTTCCGGATGTGACGGTGGGTTATGTGGACCCATGTCGTCGACCGGCTTGGTGAGTCCATATCCGAAGAAGTGACCCCACATGCGGTTGACCATCGCGCGGGCGACCTGATGATCGGGGTCATTGAGGGCGAGCACCTTCGCCAGTTCCTGCCGCCGATCAGTCGTCCCGGCGGGATCGATCTCCTCATTGATGTAGCGTGGGTACGCGACTTCCATCACTCCCGAACGTTTCTCGAAGTAGACGGGGCCTTCGTAGTTCTTCCAGACAAGTTCGGAGAAGTCATCGACCCGCCGACCCGTCTTGGGGTCCGTCTTGCGATGGTCGACGCGTCGCATCTGCCGCAGGAAGCTGTCGAACTCCCAGAACTGCACCTGCTTCCAGTCGTTGAATGGATGGTTGTGACACTGCGTACATTGCACCTGTGTGCCAAGGAACAACCGCGTTGCCCGAGCCGTCGCCTCAACCGTGTAGTCCTCGCTGTTGGGGTTGCCGTCGAGTTGGCCGAGCAGGAAGTTGACCGCTCCGTTCTCCTCGTAGTGACCCTCAGCCGTCAACAGGTCATGCACGACTTCGTTCCACGGTCGGTTGTGGGTGAAGACTTCCCGCAGAAACTTCTCCATGCCGTCCCGCGAGGTGCGGCGAGGCGTCTGCCGTCCGAGCAGCAGGTTGGTCCAGACGTTTGTCCAGTTGCGAACGTATGCCGGATCTTCGAGCAACCGTTTGATGATGTCGGCCCGTTTGGTTTCGCTGTCATCGGCGAGGAACGCTTCGATCTCGTCCGCCGTCGGGATGTGCCCCACGATGTCGAGATAAACTCGCCGCAGCCACTCCGCATCATCGGCCCGCTCGCTCGGCTGGACCTCGTTATCCTCCCACGCTTGCCGGATCTGCTGGTCGATGAACGTCACGACCGGGTCGGCCTCTCGTCCGGTCGTTCGTTGTCCGGTTCGCGATCGCTGCGCATTCGCGACAGACGTTCCACTGGCGATCCACAGTGCGATTAGCACCAACAGAGGTCCGCGACTAATTGTGGGCACTGACTGCAAGCTGTGTCTCCTCGAGTGAATGTTGACCATCACGCCGGTGTTTGGAACCCCGCACAATCCGAAAATGTTCGCTGAGATCGGTACGTCTTCGCAGACACCCCACGACTGTAATTGTAACCTATTTTCGTGGGACGTGTTGAGAGAGTCTGCCTCAATTGGGTGACGCAGGGCGTGCCGAAGATCAACAGGAGATTGCGGATGGCAGTGAGAAATTTGGAGGGACGAGTGGCCGTCGTGACCGGTGCGGCGCGAGGGATCGGTCGGGCAACGGCCTTGTTGCTGGCCGAGCAGGGGGCACGGGTGACGATCGGCGATCTGACGCTTGATCCCGCGAACGATGACGTGTTTGCGGACCGTGGAATCCGACAGCAAGTGTGTGACGTCCGAAACCTTCAGAGTCTGGGGGAACTGATCGACGGAGCAGCGAACGAGGGCGGACGGCTCGACGTCCTGGTGAACAACGCGGGCATCGTGTTGGTCGGACAGGTGGACGAGATCGAGGAAGCCGACTGGGACCGTTGTCTGGACACGAACCTCAAAGCGGCCTTCTTCGGCGTAAAGTATGCCGTCCCACACATGCGCAAGGTGGGCGGCGGCGCGATCGTCAACACGGCGAGCAACGCGGGCATCCTGCCTCGGGCTCACGACCCGGTCTACTCGACGTCCAAGCTGGCCCTCACCGGCATGACACGCAGCCTCGCGCTCTGTCACGGACCAAACAAGATTCGCATCAACGCCGTCTGCCCCGGTCCGGTCGGCGACACGGGCATCATGGACGCCGACCTCGCCACACAGGCAGACCGTGAAGCGGCGATCAAACAGTTCATCCACGCCAGCCCGATCGCCCGCGCTCATGGACGGATGATCTCGCCGGAAGAAGTGGCCCAGTCGATCCTGTACCTTGTCAGTGACGCGTCACAGATGGTGACCGGCACCATGATCGCGATCGACGGCGGCAAGTCCCTCGGTGTGCCTCCGGTGTGACGCACAGTCGTTTAAACGGAATGCTTAAGATCAGCGTGAGTCACGTTCAGGCCTTGCCAGGGATACGGTCATTGACGTCATAGGCGAGTCCGAACGCTCGCAGAGTTTTGATGGCGTACCAGGTTGGATCGAACTCCCACCACTTGTGACCGGCACGGGCTGTTGCGGGATGAGCGTGGTGGTTGTTATGCCAACCTTCTCCGTAGGCCAGTATCGCCACCCACCACAGATTGCGCGACTGGTCAGTCGTCTCGTAGTTGCGGTAGCCCCAGAGGTGTGTCGCCGAGTTGACGAACCAGGTGCTGTGATAGGCGAAGACCATTCGGGCGCAGCAGCCCCATAACAGCAGAGGCCAGCCACCGATCAGATACATGGCGATGGCTGATCCGAACAAAATGTAGCCGTACGTCTTCTCGAAGAACTGCAGCACAGGGTCGGCTGCGAGGTCCGGTGCATACTGACGATAGAGGGCTTCGCTGTGCTTCTTGTCGTGATAGACGAACAGCCAATACAGATGTGACCACCACGCGCCGACGAGTGGCGAGTGCGGGTCACCTTCATGATCGGACTTGGCGTGATGGATCCGGTGCGTGGCAGCCCACATCAGCGGACTACCTTCACCCGACAGCACGCCACAAAGGTTGATCGCCAGTCTGACGGGCGTGACAAGTTTGAGCGAACGATGCGCGAGGAACCGGTGGTACCCCAAGCAGATTCCGATGCTGCATGTGAGCCAGTGCAAGACGATTGCAGCGCCGAATGCTTTCCAGGTGAAGAAGAAGGGGGCTGCCAGTGCTCCGATGTGCATGGCTGCCATCCAGACCACAACTACCCAGTCGACATTGCTCCAATTCAAGTTGGATGGCAAATAGTCTGCAACGACGTCCGCCCGCTCTTCAGCACGTGTTTTGGCGGCCTCAGCTGATTCAGACTCTGGATGAACATCCAACGGAGAAGCGAGGTGTTCATTGTCAGGAGGATCGAGAAGTTGTATCGACATGGTGTCTGTTCTTTCGGTCAAATCATGGGTGAGACATTCGACCGTCCTGGAGTCCGTTCCAGCGGTCGGCAGACTCTCTGCCAACGGAATGCCTGGGGTGTGTCGCTCATCGACACCTCCCTCAAAGCGAGGGACTCTATCACATGATTCGACAGAAGAGCGTCAGCGCGGATTCAAAGTTCTGTCAAAGTAGCGTCACAGGGCTAACCTGTTTTGGGGTCGAGTGTTACGGCACTTCCGTCTCGTAAAAAGCGGTATCCGGTGCCCCGCACGGAGAGGAAATGGCGGGGTTCCGCAGGGTCGTTCTCGACGTAACGACGCAGCCGCATGACGAAGTTGTCGACGGTCCGCGTTGAAATCTCAGCGGTCTGCTCCCACACGTCCTTGAGGATCTGCTGCCGAGACAGCACAGCCCCTTCATGCTCAATGAAGTACTGCAACAATTGAACCTCGGTCGTCGTCAACTGTTGTGTCTGACCGGCGACGAGGACCTCGAACGTCCGAAAGTTCACCTCGGCATTGCCAATCGTGATGCTGTCAGGAACCTGAGCTGAGGCCGGCTTGCCCTGTTGACGACGACGACGCTCAAGGAGGTTTCGCGCGCGGCTCAGGAGTTCGGGCAGCGCGAAGGGTTTGGTCATGTACTGATCGACGCCGCAGTCGAAGGCGCGCGTCTTGTCCTCGCTCAGCGTTCTTGCACTTAAAACCATGATAGGAACATCCGCATTCGTCTCACGGATCTTGCTGCAGATTTCGTAGCCGCTCATCTCGGGCAGCATCAGGTCCAGCACGACCAGATCGATCCCGTCGGCTTGGGAGTGAACGAACTCCAGTGCGGACGGTCCGTCGCCATGCACGGCGACTTCGAAGCCTTCCTGCTCGAAGTTGAACCGGAGTCCTTCTGCAATGGCAACTTCGTCTTCCACGATGAGAATTGTCATGAAGAATCCTCCCCAACAACTGACACTCTTACGCAGAACCAGTGGGTGACATCTTCGACAGACTCGATCCCGCTCGATCAGCAGACTTCAATGCCTCCAGCGTCTCAACAAGCTCGCCCGGAAGTTCGAGAACAAATACACAGCCAGGACTGCCGTCGTGATGGTCACGCACGCTGATTCGTCCTTTGAGTTTCTTCACCAGTGTATACACGATGTACAATCCGAGCCCGGTTCCCTTACGGCGGCGATGCAGTTCGCTGCCGCCTCGATAGAAGATCTTGAAGACCTTCTTACGTTCCGCATGAGGAATCCCAAGTCCATTGTTACCGATCAGGATCTTGAGCCATCCCACACTCGACGGTCGCACACGGATCGAAATCTCTGGGGGGTCGCCCGCATACTTGATGGCGTTGTCGATGAGATTTGAAAAGATCATCTCCAACACCATTCGTCGTGCCTTGATCACCGCCTGTGGCAGGTCGAGTGTGACTGCTGTCTCCGGATCGCATTTGTGATGAGTACACGCGGTCGTGACGGTCTGTTGGATGAGAGGCGCCAGTTGAATATCGTTCGCCTGCTCATGATGTCCGACCGCGTCGAGACGTCCAACCTCCAGTAACTGGTTGATCAATCGGTCGAGCCGGTGTAGTTCCTGCTCCATGACTGCGTGGAACTCCGCCCGTTTCTCGTCATCGATCGATCGCATTTGCAGTGTCTCCAGATAGAGCTGCAGGGCAGCGATCGGCGACTTGAGTTCGTGCGTCACACTGTCGACAAAGTTCGCTTGCCGATGATTCAGGCGAATCTCTTTGATTGTCAGCACCAGCCAGAACGACAGCCCGATCAAGATGAGTGCGAAGGCGATGATGCCGATCGTCAGGGCCCCTGGAGCATCACGACCGACGAACAGGACGATCCAACAGATCATCAGCGTGACATTGAGCGCCATCAATGAGGCACTCAACGTGACGGGCCATCGAAGTCGACTGCGTTGCCAGGGAGTCGCCATGGATTCAGTCACAAACGGGCTTTATCTTCTCTCGCCGCAACTGTGCGGGAGTCCTGAGTGGGACGGGATGCGGCTCACTCTGCTGAACTTGCCGCCTCACATGAGTATGATACACAGCCACGCTGATATCTATCCATTGGGGAATTGATCACCATGCCCTCACACGTTCTGGCCCTCGATCAAGGCACGACTTCCAGCCGGGCCATCTTGTTTGCTCACAACGGAACGCCCACGGCGTCGGCTCAAGAGGAGTTCGAACAGATGTTTCCCTCGCCCGGCCATGTGGAGCATGACCCGGAGGCCATCTGGAAGACACAACTCGGCACGGCCCAGCGGGCTCTGAAAGAAGGCGGCATCGACACGTCGGACGTCGCCGCCATCGGGATCACTAATCAGCGTGAGACAGTCATTCTCTGGGACAAGTCGACAGGCAAACCGGTCTCCAATGCGATCGTCTGGCAGAGCCGCATTACCACGCCGATCTGTGAACAGCTCAAGGCAGACGGAGTCGAGCCGACGTTTCGAGAGAAGACGGGCCTTCTGCTCGACCCATATTTCTCGGGCACGAAGGTCAAGTATCTGTTGGACAACGTCGAGGGCGTCAGGGCACGAGCCGAGAAGGGCGAGGTGCTGTTCGGAACTGTCGATTCCTACCTCATCTGGCGATTGACCGGCGGGAAGGTGCATGTGACGGATGTCACCAACGCCTGCCGGACATTGCTATTCAATATCCACACACTCGATTGGGACGATGAACTCCTCAACCTGCTTGATGTTCCACGTGCCATGCTGCCGGATGTCAAAGCTTCCAGCGAAGTCTATGGTGAGACCGACGCGGACCTGTTTGGCAAGGCGCTCCCAATCGCGGGCTGTGCGGGTGACCAGCAGGCGGCGACATTCGGGCAGGCGTGCTTTGCGAAAGGCGATGCCAAGAATACCTACGGCACAGGCTGCTTCATGCTGCTCAACACGGGCAATGAGGCCGTCCCGTCCGAGAATGGCCTGCTCACGACCATCGGCTGGAGCCTCGGCGGCAAGGTCACCTATTGCCTCGAAGGATCTATCTTTATTGCCGGTGCCGTCGTGCAATGGCTGAGAGACGGTCTGGGTATCATTCAGAACTCTGGCGACGTCGAACAGCTTGCCTCTCAGGTCGACAGCTCGGATGGCGTGTATTTCGTTCCGGCCTTCGTCGGACTTGGCGCTCCTCACTGGGACGCGAACGCCCGGGGCACGATCATCGGTCTCACACGCGGCACCACACAGGCTCACATCGCCCGAGCCGCGATCGAGTCGATGGCGTTTCAGACTCGTGACCTGCTCAGTGCCATGGAGCAGGACTCAGGCGTCAGTCTGCAAACTCTCAAAGTCGATGGTGGCGCCTGTGCGAACGATGCGTTGATGCAGTTCCAGTCTGACCTGCTCGGTGTCCCTGTGCGTCGTCCGGTTGTGCAAGAGACGACAGCACTCGGAGCCGCATATCTCGCAGGGCTGGCGGTTGGATTCTGGAAGGATCAGAACGACATCGCCACCAACTGGGCTCTGGACAATGAGTTCACGCCGGCATCCGATCGAGGCGACACCGAAGACAGATATACGGACTGGAAACGTGCCGTCGAACGCTCACGCAACTGGGTGCCGTCAATGTAGTTTCAGTCCTTCCAGTCACATTTCCCAAGAAGAGATGAAGATGTCAGCATTGGACTATGCGAAGGAACTCGTTTCCTTCAACTCCGTGAGCAACTTGTCGAACGTCGAGGTGACGAACGCCGTTGAGGTCATTCTCAAGCGGATGGGATTCGAGGTCGAACGGATTGAGTACGATGACAAGTTCGGCGTGAGGAAGGCGAACGTCATTGCCAAGAAAGGGACAGGGACAGGCGGACTCGCCTACTTTGGTCACACGGATGTCGTGCCGGCGGACACCTGGGTGTTCAAGGAGCACGGAGCATTTGAACCGACCGTCAAGGATGGGCGTCTCTACGGTCGCGGCAGTTGCGACATGAAGGGGTCCGTGTCGTGCATACTTGCTGCTGCCGAACAGGTGGACGCAGCCGACCTCAAGCAACCGATCTACGTCACTTGCACAGCCGATGAAGAGATTGGCTACGGCGGAGCAACGTACGTCGCTGACGACTCTGTCCTGTTCAAGGAGATGGTCGAGCACGACAGCCGGGGCATCATTGGCGAACCGACGATGCTCGACATTGTGCATGCCCACAAGGGCGTCGTCGGGTTCCGTGCCGTCTCCCATGGCCGCGCAGCCCATTCAAGCACTGGCGAAGGGGTGAACGCCAACATGGCCATGATCCCGTTTCTCGCTGAACTGAAGGCCATTCATGACGAAACCGTAAGTGACCCCAAATGGCACGATGAACGCTTCACCCCACCCACACAGACATGGAACATCGGCATCAACGATCACACCCGAGCCGTCAACATCACCCCGCCGGAAAGTGTTGCCACCGTGTACTTCCGACCAATGCCGGGTCAGGACGCGGACGCCCTGATTGATCGGGCCCGACGCAAGGCGGAGGAGTGTGGAATTGACTTCGAGGTTGTCGTTCGTGGGAATCCATTGTCGACGGACCCGGATTCCCCATTCGTGCAGGAATGTCTGGAAGTTGCTGGACAGGCAGCGTCTCGGACAGTCCCCTACGGCACAGATGGTGGAAAACTCTCAACCCTCAGGAACATGGTTGTTTGCGGTCCAGGCGACATTGCTCAGGCACATACGCATGACGAATGGATCGCCCTTGATCAACTGGACAAGGGAACGGACTTATACACGCGCATGATTCGTCGCTGGTGTTGTTAGCCTTCACTCATTCTCGTAACCGTTCACGAAT
>JAJDEJ010000109.1 GCA_029259815.1 Planctomycetaceae bacterium
TCACCGCCCGCCGGGTGATGTTCCACCTCTCATCGACCTGTCCGTATCAATCGTTGTTCCGCTCCGCCGCACATTCGCTGCGACTCGACACCAGCTGACCCCGCCCCCGCCGTGTCCACTCCGAACCCCGTCCGCCATTCATCACCCAATCCCGTCCGGGGGAAAGGGGGCCGTCCGCCATTCCCCCACGCACCAACCAAACTCCCTCACGCTCAATGGGCGGATGCAACATCCGGGTTAAGATGACGGACTTGGAAGTCCGTCCTGCGAAATCACTTGCCAGCGAAGTTCGGCGGGCGTTTCTCGACGAAGTGGGCGAGGCCTTCTGCGAAGTCGGCACACATGAAGCTCTTGAGCATCTCGTCGTTCGCTGTGTCGATCGCTTCGCCCAGATTCTGATTAAGGGCCGCGTAGACCTGCCGCTTCATGACTCGCTGGGACCGCGGTGAAGTCGTGTTGACGAGCAGGCCGGCGTACTTGCGAACCTCGGTCATCAACTCGTCTGCAGAGACGACGTGGCTCACGAGTCCGATCCGATGTGCCTCTTGGGCGTCGATGATGCGGGACGTGTAGAGCAGATCGAAGGCATTACTGATGCCGACAATGCGGGGCAGCATCCAACTGATGCCGTGCTCAGCGATCAGTCCTCGCTGGGCGAATGCCGTCCCGAACCTGGCCGTGTCTGCGGCGATGCGAACGTCACAGAAGAGTGTGAATACAAAGCCCAAACCGACCGCTGCGCCGTTGATCGCCCCAATGACTGGCTTGTCGATGGCGGGGAAGTAACTGTAGGTCTTCTGGTAACCGTCGGGCACTCCGTCCTTAGGGTGGAAGGGGACAAACGTCCCCTTGAGTTCCTCCATGTCGGCGGATTTGAGATCGATCTGCCGCACCTGATCGAGCAGTTCCAGATCGGCCCCTGCACAGAATCCGCGACCGGCGCCGGTGAGGATGATCACACGGACGTCGTCGGACAGGTCGGCCTGCTGGAACGCTTCGAAGAGTTCAGCTTCGAGCTGCGAGTTCATCGCGTTCAGCCGCTCAGGCCGGTTCATGGTAATGGTCGCGATGCCATCCGAAGCATCGTAGAGAACAGTTGACTCTGTCATAAATGCTTCCTGCACAAATGCCGGTCGGAGACGAGTTGTGATCCTGAACTACTCGCGTTTTCGTCGCTTGCGGCGTCCGCGCATCTGGTCCTTGTACTTCTCCATCGCCTCAGCAACTTCCTGAGCCGTGAGTTCGCCATTGCTGTCGAGGTCCAACTGAGCGAAGACGATCTGAAACTTCAACGGTGCCTCGCGGCGCTCGACGATGTCGTCGAAGTTCTTGTCAAACTGGACAATCAACTCCTCCGCTCGCCGTTCAAACGATGATACTCGAGTTGCTTTGTCCTTAGGGATGGCGATGTCGAAATAGCCGATCAGCATCTCCTCCCACGTCTGGGTGCCCCACTTCACTCGCTCTTCCGGATCCGGGTTATTGAGATTTTTCTCGGAGTTGTCGAAGTGTGCGACA
Source organism: Planctomycetaceae bacterium (assembly GCA_029259815.1). Classification (GTDB taxonomy): domain Bacteria; phylum Planctomycetota; class Planctomycetia; order Planctomycetales; family Planctomycetaceae; genus JAHBXU01. Next base: position 1,519 of record JAJDEJ010000109.1, read on the forward strand.
CAGTGGATGCGCGTTCCTTGGGGGAAGGACTTTGGTTCGGTGAATCGATAGGCCGTTTGCCAGTTGAAGTCGTACTCGGGGACGTCCAGCAGGGTCTCGGTCGTGCCATCGGGATAGACGGCTTCATACCGAAAGGCCTTGCCTCGCAGATGCATATGAGGCAACAACTCAATCAGTCTGGCGTCAGTCCTCATCTTGCGAGAATTTGCCTCAGCCCGGTAGTTATCGTCGCCGGGCGGGATGTTAATTTCCGTGTTGACAGCACTGATCGAGCGGACTTCGTACTCGACATCCTCTTCGTCAGCAAACCAGAGACCGATGCGGCTGACATCCTCTTGAGCAGTGCCGACAGGCGTGTAGTGCACTTGGAAGACGAGCGACGAATTCGCCGGGAACAACTTTGCCATGCCGTCTGGATAGGGGATAGTTCGCAGACCGGGGACATAGGCTCCGTCGTAACCGGTTGCCCCGCCGGGGAACGACTCCCGCTCGGCCCCTTCAGGAAGCACAAACATGAGAATGTGATGCACGACTGCTCGGTTGCCGGGTTGAAGCTCGACCGCTTTGACCCATTTATCCTCTTGGAATCCCGGACTGATCGAGAAGTATTGATACTTGACTTCTCCTTCGGCTTTGACTTCGAAGGGAGTCTCGGTGATGTCCATCACGAAATCCGGCTCATCAGGCATCTGCCAGCCGGTCACGAACTCGCGGGGCTCAGGGAGATTGGCGGGGTCGCCTTCCGGGGCACCGGCTGCCACCCACTGGTCGATGAGTGACTTCTCTTCATCGCTCATGTGTCGATCGTTCTGAAACTCGCCGTGTTGAGGATCCGCGTGCCAAGGCGGCATGCGGTTCTCATGGACAACCTCTTGAATCATCTCGGCCCAGCCGACGACTTCGTCATAATCCTTCAGAGCAAACGGAGCGATTTCTCCCTCTCGATGACACTCGACACAGCGGTTCTGCATGATGCGAGCGATCTGATCTGAGTATGTCACCTCGGCATTGGGGTCGGGCGACTTGATGCGACCGATGCGGCAGCCAACCGGCTGAGTGGAGGCGACGGAGACCGGCTTGCCGTCAAGAAGCTCACGAATGGCCTCTTTCAGGTCCTCGCGGTCCGCCTCGTTGCGGATGTAGCCGACGCCGTACTGGTCGTCGATTCGACCGTGATAGCGCACAACACGGTTCGTGTCGAGAACGAACACTTCGGGCGTGCGTACGGCTCCCAGTTGGTCAGCGAGTTTGTTGCCAGCGTCCTTGAGGATGGGAAACTCAATGCCATGCCGACGGGCATACGCAGCGATCTCGGTCACGGAGTCATGAGAGTTGGCGTTTACACCAATCATGGCGACTTCGTCTTTTCCAAACTCGTCAGCGAGCGAGGCGAGTCGTGGTCCGTATAGCTTGACCAGCGGACATTCGGTGCCGAGGAACGCGATGACGATCACCTCGTGCTGACTGTAGTCGCTGAGGCTGTGCGCCGCGCCGCGATAGTCCTGCAGCGTGAATTCATCAACGGGGCTGCCGATGTCGGCAGCGGATGAAGCGACGGGGAGCAGAGCGATCGAGAACAGCAGCAGCAGCTTCAAACCGGCCCATCCAAGGGTGCGACGCATGAGAAGTGTCCTCGTCAAACTGAAAACAATGACTACTTTCCGCCAATGCGGTGCTTTGCAAGCTAAGTACCTGCGACAGACCATGAGGGACTCAACAAACCAACCGAATCTTAGACTCATCCAGCGATATTGCACAGTACCGACCGTTCGGTAGGTTTGCAAGGTTGGTTGCCGGCTGTTCTGGGTGACTTGTGCATCAGATGTTAGGACGCCTCAACGAGTTATGATGTTGCACCGATCCAATTCCGAAACGGCTCTTCGTCAACATTGCGTCCACTGAGGATGATAACCACGTCGCCCTCGCCCTCCGGCTTGACCTTTCCGGTGAGGAGTGCCGCAGTCGTAATTGCTCCCGAGGGCTCGGACCGCACTCCGTGTTTCTCATAGAGCCACTTCATGGCGAGTTGAGTATCAGAATCTGGCACTGTGACTGCCTGTGAGACATGTTGCTGCAGGATGGGCCAGTTGTGCTCGCCGACATCGTAAGAGAGCAAACCATCACAAATGCTGGTCGGTCGCTCGACCCTGACGCGCTGGCCTGCTTCCAGAGACTGAGAGAAGTCATTTGCACCTTGCGGCTCGACGCCAACAATCTTTGCCTGTGGAAAACCGTCAGCGATTGCTAACGCATGCCCCGCCATGAGTCCGCCTCCGCTCACTTGGCAGACGAAGTGCGATACGTCGCGGCCCTGACCTCGCAACTCGTTGACGATCTCGAGACCTCCCACGCCGTTCCCAGCGATTACATCGGCGTCATCATACGGCGAGGCCTGGATCGCCCCTTCTTCCTCTGTGATGGCGCGGGTCAGCCGGTCGCGTTCTCCAGTGAGATGGTCGGTCAAGATGTCATAGGTGCGAGTCTCTGCACCGAATGATTGTGTGAGCTCGAACTTCACCCTCGCTGCGCTCTCAGGCATGACGATCACGACTCGTTTCTCAAACTGCTGACCGGCGAATGAGATCCCAGAGGCAAAGTTCCCTGAAGAGTGAGCAGCAACCGGGCGGCTTCCAATGCGTTCCAGATTTCGGGACATCCAGTTCAAAGCCCCGAGCAGTTTGAACGAGCCGACCGGCGTCCAGCCATAATCCTTCAACCACACTCGACGGCCTCCACGCAGCCCCAGTTCCTTTTCCAAGCGATACGACCGAATCAATGGAGCAGGAGAAACATATTTGTGAACAACGCCTTCCGCTTCCCGGACATCGTCCATCGTTGCAATACGAACTGACATCAAATGTTCCCTCGTACCTTGGTGATCATCAGTCAAAGCCTTTGTCAAGCTGGAGCGTATCGGCCACCAGACAGCTTGCATACTCCTGGGCGAGCGAGGTGTTTTCTCCAGTGGCCGACAACCCATAAGTCGTGGTTGATCCGTTCCGATCTTGCTGGCACGCGGCCATCATGCCGATTAGAGTGAGGTGTCCGGGCCGAGATGGTGCGTAATCTGTTTTCTCCGACGTGTAACAACCGGATCGAACCATGATCTTCGACTGGCTTAAGAACCTCCGTCAGGAATTGTCCCCCCGCCAGCGTTCATCACGAAGCCGAATGTGGCGTGTCCGGCGGGGGGTGAAGCAGTTGGAATTTCAGGCAACTGAGGCACTCGAAAGCCGAGTGATGCTCGCCGGAGCGATCGGCGAAGTCACGTCCTTCTCCAAAATCACCGACAAGTCCGGTGGATTCGTGCTCGATAGCGATGAGAAGTTCGGCAGTTCAGTGACGAACCTCGGAGACCTAGACGGCGACGGCATTGAAGACGTTGCTGTTGGGGCTCGAGATGACGCTGACAGTGGCAACGATCGCGGAGCGGTGTATGTCCTGTTTCTGAACTCAGACGGCACTGTGAAGACACATCAAAAGATCAGTGACACGCAAGGGGGGTTTACTGGGATTCTGGGTTTCAGGGACAGCTTTGGAAGTTCGCTCGCGAGCTTGGGAGATTTGGACGGTGACGGTATTGAAGATCTCGCCGTTGGAGCGACAGGCGATGACGATGGCGGCAGCAATCGGGGGGCTGTTTATGTGTTGTTCTTGAACTCTGACGGCACAGTCAAGTCTCATCAAAAAATCAGTGAGACTCAGGGCAGTTTCACAGGCACGCTGACAAACAATAATTCCTTTGGCAGGTCGATCGCGAATCTTGGGGATTTGGATGGCGATGGGGTAACCGACTTGGCCGTTGGAGCCAGCGGAGACAACGACGGAGGTACTGCTCACGGTGCCGTGTTTGTGCTGTTCATGAACAATGATGGCATGGTCAAGTCACACCAGAAGATCAGCGAAACTCAGGGCGGCTTCGGAGTCACGCTGGAGTTTCTGGACTCCTTCGGGAGTTCGCTCACAGACATGGGAGACTTGGACGGGGATGGGATCACGGATTTGGCTGTTGGTGCCTTTGGCGACGATGACGGCGGTGTCGATCACGGTGCATTGTACTTGCTATTCCTGAACTCTGACGGAACTCTGAAGTCGCAACAAAAAATCAGCGACACGCAGGGAAACTTTACGGGCACACTGGTTGACTCTGCCAGATTCGGTCGTTCGCTGACTAACCTGGGGGATATGGACGGCGATGGCATCGTCGACTTGGCTGTCGGAACAACCGGCGATGATGACGGCGGTGACAGACGCGGTGCGGTGTTCGTGCTATTCCTGAACGCGAATGGCACTGTCAAGTCGCATCAGAAAATCAGCGACACAGCCGGCAACTTTTTAGCGGAACTCGATGACATTGATTACTTCGGCAGCACCGTAACGAACTTGGGTGACTTGGATGGAGATGGGGTTACTGATATCGCAGTCGGTGCAGATTTCGACGACGACGGCGGTTCTGGTCGCGGGGCGGTGTATGTCCTCTTCCTGAACACAGACAGCACGGTGAAGTCGCACCAGAAAATTAGCGGGACCGAGGGTGGTCTCACGATCACGCTCGGTACTGTTGACAAGCTCGGAAGCTCACTGACGAACTTGGGAGATATTGACGGCGACGACATTGCTGACATGGCAGTGGGAGCCTATCTCGATGATGACGGGGGCAATAATCGCGGCGCGATATACGTGCTCCTCATGATGGCCGATGGTCGGGTCCGAGCGCATCAGAAAATCAGCAACCTTACCGGCGGATTCACAGCCGCACTCGACAACGATGACTACTTCGGCACGTCGCTGACAAACCTGGGTGATCTGGACGGTGATAATGTGGCCGACATCGCTGTCCAGGCGCGGGGTGATGATGACGGTGGGATCGATCGTGGTGCCGTGTATATCCTCTTTCTAAATTCTGACGGGACGGTTAAATCGCATCAGAAGATCAGTGACACCGAGGGCGCCTTTACGTCCGCGTTGGATGACTACGACTCCTTTGGCAGTTCACTGACAAGCTTGGATGACCTGGATGGCGACGGAATTATTGACTTGGCTGCAGGAGCAAGTGGAGATGACGACGGTGGCACCGATCGTGGAGCAGCGTATGTGTTATTCCTCAACACTGATGGCACAGTCAAATCGCACCAGAAGATCAGTGACACGGCCGGTGGTTTCGGGGCCTTGTTGGATAACAATGACTACTTCGGCAATTCGCTCACGAGTCTCGGGGATTTGAACGGCGACGGAATCACTGACCTCACCGCAGGGGCATTTGGTGATGATGACGGCGGAAACAGTCGTGGAGCGGTTTATGTGCTGTTCCTGAATGCCGATGGAACGGTCAAGTCACACCAGAAGATTAGCAATACGCTGGGTAACTTCACTGCGACGCTGGATGATGATGACACATTCGGAACGTCTGTAACGGGCTTTAGCGATTTGGACGGAGATGGCGTCGCCGACCTGATCGTCGGGGCAGATGGCGATGACGACGGTGGCACCGATCGCGGGGCTGTCTACGTCTTGTTTCTGAATGCCGATGGTACAGTTAAGTCATACCAGAAGATCAGCAATACGTCGGGCAACTTCACCGCCACCCTGAACGACTCTGCTCGTCTTGGAAGTTCTCTGACGAAGTTGAGTGATCTGGACGGCAACGGCATCGTCGAACTGGCCGCAGGTGCGATTGGTGCTCTTGGCGGTGCGGGGACGGGAGCCGCCTACGTCATGAACTTAGAGAGTGTCATCCCACCTGGTGTTGTCACAGCTGAACGTAAGATTAGCGATACCGCCGGCAACTTCACCGCCGTACTTGAAGAGAGTGCCGAAATTGGAATTTCACTCTCCGATTTAGGCGACTTGGATGGTGACGGCATTAACGATATCGCAGTTGGTGAGTACGGTGCCGTCGAAAGCTTCGAAAGTGCAGGTGCCTTTTACGTGCTGTTCTTGAATGCGGACGGCACCGTTAAGTCGCATCAAGAAATCAGCGATACCGAGGGCAACTTCACAGCCACGTTGGAGTATTACGACTCCTTCGGCAGTTCGCTGGCGAACCTGGGTGACTTGGACGGGGACGGCGTCACCGACCTGGCCGTAGGGGCCCTCGGTGACGATGACGGCGGTTCCGGTCGCGGGGCGGTGTATGTGCTGTTCCTGAACGCCGACGGCACGGTCAAGTCCCACCAAAAGATCAGCGATACCCAAGGGAACTTCACCGCCACGCTGGATAACTCCGACGTCTTCGGCATTTCACTGGCAAACCTGGGTGACCTGGACGGGGACGGCACCACAGACATCGCTGTCGGAGCCACGGGCGACGATGACGGCGGCTCCACTCGCGGGGCGGTATACGTGCTGTTCCTGAACGCTGACGGCACGGTCAAGTTTCACCAGAAGATCAGCGACACGACCGGCGGCTTCACTGCCACGTTGGATGATGGCGACCGCTTCGGCAGTTCGGTAACGAACGTGGGTGACTTGGACGGGGACGGCATCACCGAACTGGCCGTCGGGGCCTATCTCGACGATGACGGCGGGGACAATCGCGGGGCAGTCTACGTGCTGTTCCTGAACGCCAACGGCACGGTCAAATCGCACCAGAAGATCAGCGACACGGCTGGCGGCTTCACCGCCACATTGGATAGTCACGACAGCTTCGGCGAATCGGTGGCGAACCTGGGTGACCTGGACGGCGACGGCCTGAGCGACCTTGCCGTCGGGGTAACAGACGACGATGACGGCGGTAATCGGCACGGTGCCGTTTATGTTCTGTTCCTGAACGCCGATGGCACGGTTAAGTCCCATCAGAAGATCAGTGACACGCAAGGCAACTTCAACGCAACACTCGACGACCGCGACTACTTCGGAGGTTCGCTAGCTAATGTCGGTGACTTGGACGGCGACGGCCTCACCGAACTGGCCGTCGGCACCCCACGCGACGACGACGGCGGCAGCAATCACGGGGCGGTTTACATTCTGAGTCTTCAGGGTGTTCCCAGTGCGCCGGTCGTCACCACGACATCGGTCAATGGTGGCGGTGCGAATCGTTCGGGGATTCGTGAGCTGACGCTCAGCTTCGACCAAAACGTGACCATCACCACACTTCCGTCCGCTGCGTTGAGGCTGTTCAATCACACGACCGGGACCGCGATTGATCTGAGCAATGCAACGCTGCTGAACAATGGGACGACTTCTGTCAGTTGGGTGCTGTCGGATGGCCCCGGAGGCAATGCGGATGTGTCGCTGCCGGACGGACGTTACACGGCTGAGTTGTTGGCGAGTGCTACTCTCGGTGCGGGAGGGCTGCCGCTGAGTCAGAACCATACGTTTGAGTTTCACAAGCTTGGCGGAGATCTGGATGGTGATGGCAGTGTGAACTTCAATGACACGGTGCCGTTGTCGATTAACTTTGGGGTGACGGGCGGACCGATCTACGGGCCGGGTGATGGGGACGGAGACGGCAGCGTGAACTTCAATGACACCGTGCCGTTGTCCATCAACTTTGGAGCGACACTGACGGCAACAGATCTTGAATTCGGCGACGTCCCTGACTCGACGACTTTCCCGACCACGCTTGCCAACGATGGCGCGCGGCATGTCATCACCGGCAATACGCTCTTTCTCGGCACGGCTCCTGATGCGGAGGCAGATGGTCAACCGTCGGTCGATGCCACAGGTGACGATCTGAATGGCAGTGCGGATGAGGACGGCGTCGTTGTTGGTGACCTGGAGACTGGCACAGACACCGCGGTCGCCGTGACAGCCTCTGTTCCCGGTGCGGCATTTCTCAATGGCTGGGTCGACTTCAATCAGGATGGAGACTGGGACGATGCGGGTGAGCAGGTCTTCGCTGACGAAGCACTCAGTGATGGCATCAACAATCTGAACATCGCAGTCCCGGGAGGTGCAGTGATTGGAATGACTTATGCCCGCTTCCGCATCACCGAGTCAGCCGGCTACTCTTACTTCGGGCTCGCCCCCAATGGCGAAGTTGAAGATTACCAGTTGAACGTCACTCCCGGCCCGACACCCGCAGCGATCACTGTTGATGGGGACTTCAGCGACTGGAACGCCTCACCGGCGTACACCGACCCGGTCGACGATCAACACGATACGGATCACGACCAAGCCGGAGACACCCCTGCATACGTCGACCACCCTGATGTGGACATACTGACACACAAGGTGTCTCACGATGAAGAGAATTTCTACTTCTACTTCGAGGCCACCGGAGAGATCGGCCGCACGCAAATCGAGGATTTGGGCAATGGCCTGCGAGCCGGTCGCTACTACGTGATCGTGACAATCGACGTCGACAACGATGACGTCACCGGGTATCCGCTGTACGAGGGGGGATATTACACGGGCACGACGGACACCACCGGCTATGACGCCAATGGCGAGATCGAGTTCTACAACGGGGCCTTCAACACGGGCCACTATCTCCAGCACGGAGCGACCAACGACACCGAACTCGAACAGGCATTCGACGACCAGTCCAACGGCGGTTATGTCTGGGATCCCCCGAATACGCCGAAGACGCAAGGCCCCTTCACGCCGGGCTTTGTCAACGTCCTGCCAGGCAGCTACGACTACTACACCCAATGGGTCTACAGGGAGAACGATCCCGGCTTCGGTGGTAACGACTCAGTGACCTTCGTCCAGGACAGGGGGCCGGTGATTGCCGGCAACATCACCTACGCCCTGTCTGCAGACGGCCATCAACTCGAGATGAAGGTCCCCTTCAAGGGATTCCTGGAGGACGCCGAGGGCAATCCCATCGTCGGCATCGGAGACACGGTAGACCTCTCCTTCTCTCTCGAAGCCAGTGGCGAACTGAGCAACGAGTCCACCCCTGCGAACCCGGACGGCGAGTGGGCCTCCGACACCGCCGAACCGGTCATTGGATACTATCTCAGCCCAATTCCGACCGCGCTGGACGTGTATGTGGCTCAGGCAGACCCGTCGTATGGCTTCACGCACGACGACACAATTGACGGTCCCGGCTACACCGCCTACGTGATGGACATGACTTCGCAGACGTGGCGTGATGCCTCCGAGGTTGACCAGCCGGTGTGGGAGCATTGGGTCACCATGATCGTGCCGGACAGTGCTGTCTCGGACACGGCCATTCTCTTTGTCGATGGCGGATCAAACACGAGGCCCGCCCCGACGACTATCGGTGATCTCGATGTCGAAGCTGTACAGATGGCGGTTGACTCTGGTCTGGTCACGATCCATCTGCCGACCGTCCCCAGTGAACCGCTGACCTTCACTGATGAGGCCACTTCGCGTACGGAAGACGAGATCATCGCGTACACCTTCAACAAGTTCCTCAATGGGGGCGATGCAGAGTGGCCGTTGCTTAACGCAATGGTCAAGAGTGCCGTCGCAGCCATGGATACGGCTCAGTCCTTCGACGACACGCTGCCCGGTGTCGAACTGCAGGAATTCATCGTGACCGGTGCCTCCAAGCGGGGCTGGACCACTTGGCTGACCGCAGCAGCCGATCCCCGCGTCACTGCCATCGTGCCATTCGTGATCGACGTGCTCAATATGGAGCCGAGCATGATGCATCACATGCAGCAGTACGTTGGTGTGACTCAAGAGATCATCGGCGGCTACTCGAGTTCCGTCCATGACTATGTTGATCTCAACATCATGGATCGGCTGAGCACTCCTGAGGGTCAAGCACTCCTCGAGATCGTCGACCCGTACGAATACCGTGGTCGACTCTCAATGCCCAAATACATCGTCAACTCAGCCGGCGATGAGTTCTTCGTTCCGGATTCTTCACAGTTCTACTTTGATAACCTCGTGGGACCGAAGTATTTGAGGTACGTTCCCAACACAGGGCATGATCTCAATTCCGACGCCCTCGACAAGGCGATCAACTTCATGACGCTCGTCGAGGCGGGGGCCTCATTGCCGCACCTTGATTGGACCATCGAATCCAGCGGCGAGATCATTCGCGCGAACACGGTCGAGACACCATTCGAGGTCAACCTGTGGCAGGCTACGAATCTCAGTTCACTCGACTTCCGCTTCAACACTTTCGGAGCGCAGTGGGCGAGTTCCACTCTGACAGGGAGTGGAGGTGAGTATGTCGCCCAAGTGACACCGCCGGCGACCGGAGGCACCGCGTTCTTTGTCGAGCTGAAATACACCATCAATGGACTTGACTTGACCTTGACCACTGACGTCAGCATCGTCAAAGCGACGAGCGGCGCTCCAAGCTTGACTCTCGATCCTGATGTCGTTGTCACCCCGGTCCGCGAACGTCGCCTGCCGAGAAATCGACTGTTCCGCAGTCGATCAGAGGACGACTCACTGCAAACCTCGCTGATCACGACAGTCACGACATCACCCTCAACCCCGCCTGTGGTCGAACAGCGCTTCAAGAAAGCCACAGATGGCGACGACCCCTTGTCTGTCAGACGAGTGAGGCGTGATCAAGCGAGTCGTGAAAGTGACGAGGAGAGCGTGATTCGTGACGCTGGCAAGAGTGACTTCCTGCGAAGTTTTTGAAGAGAGCGAGCAATCTTGCCGACGATGTCGCTGATTCCCACCAACTCGCATGCGGTCCAGTGCGACTGAGCTGTTGACATCTGCCGCACAAACTCAAAGAGTGGTAGCGTTCCTGGGAAGGTCAGGAGTGAATTCGCTGACACCCTGAAATGCGACATTCATGAGTTCCCCAGTGCGATTCAGCATGTGATTCGCATCCAATCCTGTGACCCGCGAAGAGACAGAAATGTCATTCCAACGAACCGTCGGGACTGAAGAGTTTGAGAACGAGCGGGAGATCGTGGAGCAGCTGCGGGCGGGGCGGCGGCGGATTGGGGAGGAACTCTCCAAAGTCATCGTCGGACAGGAGGACGTGATCGAGCAGTTGCTGATCACGCTGTTTGCTGGCGGGCACTGTCTGATCACCGGTGCTCCTGGTTTGGCGAAGACGCTTCTGGTGAAGTCGATCGCACAGATCTTTCATCTGAAGTTTCAGCGGATTCAGTTCACCCCTGACCTGATGCCGGCAGACATCACCGGGACTGAGATTCTACAAGAGAACTCAGAGGGGTTGCGTGAACTCGTGTTCGTCAAGGGGCCAGTCTTCGCCAATGTGCTGTTGGCGGATGAAATCAACCGGACCCCGCCCAAGACGCAGGCGGCACTGTTGGAGGCGATGCAGGAGCATCAGGTGACGGCTGCGGGCGAGTTACACAAGCTGGAGGAGCCGTTCTTTGTGCTGGCGACACAGAATCCGATCGAGATGGAGGGAACCTATCCGCTGCCTGAGGCACAACTCGATCGGTTCATGTTGAACGTGGTCATCGATTATCTTCCGCATGAGGACGAGGTCGCTGTGGTCGAACAGACGACGGCTGGGAAACCTCAAGTGATCGAGCCATTGTTCACTGGAGAGGACGTGCTTGCGTTTCACGATGTCATCCGCCGAGTGCCGATTGCGAAGGATTTGATCGACTACGCTGTCCGACTCGCTTCGTCAACACGCCCCGGACGCGATGCATCGCCCGGCTTCGTCAACGACTGGGTCAGCTGGGGAGCCGGCACTCGCGCATCGCAATATCTCGTCTTGGGTGCGAAGGCCCGAGCATTGATCTCCGGCAGAGCCCATGTGACACGTGAGGACTTACAAAAGCTGGCGAAGCCCGTTCTGCGACACCGCGTGCTGGTGAACTACCGGGCGGAGGCGGAAGGCGTGACCGTTGAACAAGTGATCGATCGGCTTCTGCAGAGCATGCCACGAGCGTAACGGAACCTGTCAACATGCCCGACACAAAGTCCTCCTCTGCGGCATCGTTCATCGATCCTGTTGCCTTGATGCAGATTCGTTCGCTCGAGTTGCGGGCAAAGGCGGTCGTGGAGGGATTCCTCAGCGGATTGCACCGGTCGCCCTATCACGGGTTCTCAGTCGAGTTCAGCGAGTACCGCCAATATGTGCCGGGGGACGACCCTCGGTATCTCGACTGGCGATTATTGGCTCGCAGCGACCGCTACTACGTCAAACGGTTCGAGGACGAGACGAATCTGCGGACGCATCTGTTGCTCGACGCGAGCAAGTCGATGTCGTTCGGCTCGCTCGCCTATACAAAGGCCGACTATGCGAAGACGCTCGCGGCAACGCTGGGCTACTTCCTGAACTCGCAACGTGATGCTGTCGGCTTGGTGAGATTTGATGAACGGATCGACGAGTTCATCCCCGCTCGCTATCGCACGGGGCATCTCAGACGGCTCATGTTGGCCCTCGACAAGCCGGTCGAGGGCACGTCGACCAATCTTGCCGAGCCACTGGATCAAGTGGCTGAACAGGTCCGTAAACGAGGCATGCTTGTGCTGATCTCTGATCTGCTGGCACCCCTTGATGATCTCGAAACCAAACTGTCCTACTTTCGCGCTCGCGGTCATGAGGTCATCTTGTTCCAGGTTCTCGACCCCGCAGAACTCACACTCGACTTCGAGGAGCCGACGCAATTTCGCGACATCGAGTCGGGCCGAGAGGTCTATGTCGACCCCGCTTTCGCACGCGAGAGGTACATGGAACGGCTGCAGGAACACTTGGACGCGATCACGACGAGCTGTGATCGACTGGGAGTTGATGTCTTTCGACTCTCGACCAACACACCTCTCGAAGCCGCCTTGGGAGACTTCCTGCGAAGCCGACTGCGAACAATGACGAAGTCTGTGTCGCGATCCCGCGGGTGGTGACGAGAGTTGTCATTTCAAGTTTGAATTATCAGATTTGAGATTTGAAAGAATTTTACAGGCATGAGCTTCCTGACTCCTCTCTATCTGCTCGGCGTCTTGGCGGTGACGTTGCCGGTCGTGTTTCACATGATCCGACGCACTCCCCGTGGGCAGCAGGAGTTCAGCAGTGTGATGTTCCTGGAGCCTTCGCCGCCACGAATCACGCATCGAAGCACCATCGAGCATTGGTTGCTCTTACTCTTGCGGGCCGCCGCCGTCTGCCTGTTGGCAGTGGCTTTTGCTCGTCCGTTTCTGCGGCTGCAAGACGGACGGACGGTGGTCGGCGGTGAGTTTCGAGAGATCGTGGTGTTACTCGACACCAGTGCCAGCATGCGTCGCGAAGGAGTTTGGCAGGAAGCGATTGATCGAGTCCATCAAGTCATCGCCGATGTTGAGCCGATGGATCGCGTGGAACTTCTGGCCTTTGATCGAAGACCGCGTGTGCTGATGGATGTCGAACAGTGGACATCGATGTTGCCCACTCAGCGAGTGGAGACCGTTGATCGATTGCTGGACGAACTGACGCCGACCTGGGCAGCGACGGACTTGGGACTCGCACTGATCGAAGCGGCTGAGCGACTCGACGATGAACAACAGGCCGAAGGACTCGGGCTGTCGCGAACAATCGTCGTTGTCTCTGATTTGCAGCAAGGCTGCCGCATCGAGTCTTTGCAGTCGTATCAATGGCCGAAGCAAATGGCAGTCAGATTCAAGACCGTTGGAAGTGATGTCTCGCCGAACAATGCGGGCCTGCATGCAGTCGTTCGCGCAGCAGACATGGTGTCGACGAATGACGTGAGGGTCCGCGTGACGAATGCAGCCGGAGCCCGTCGAGAGCAGTTCACTCTCAATTGGGTCAGCGAGACTTCCTCTGCAACCGATGCATCGGTCCTCTCCGTGAGCGTTGCGCCAGGGAAGAGTCGTGTCGTCTCAGTGCCAAAATCCGAGGAGTTACGCGGAGTGGGGCAACTCATTCTTAAAGGTGACGATCACGCGTTCGACAACACTTGTCACGTCGGCAATTCGAAGCGAAGACACGTGAACGTTCTCCTCGTGTCCGACGATGAATCGGACGACCCCGAGGGCATGCGCTACTATCTGGAGCGTGCTCTCGCAGAGACATCTGAACGCACTGTCACCATTCACGCTGATCAGGAAGCCATCGAAACTCTGACTGATCAAGCCGTCGACCTGATGGTCATCACAAAATTGCCGACTCCCGAACGACTGGAACAGCTCCGCGACCGCGTCACCAAGGGAGATACAGCACTGGTCGTTCCTGCGAGTGCTGCGGAATTTGGAGTGTTGTTTGCGTTACTGCAACTCAACCTGTCAGAGACTGGTGACGCACCAAAGGATGCAGCAGCCGATGACTACGTGATGCTGAGTGACATTGACTTCACGCATCCGTTATTCGCCGCTCTGGACCAGCCTCGGTTCTCCGACTTCACCAAGGTGCGCTTTTGGAGACACCGGCAAGTCAATGCTGAGTTGTTGCCTGATCTGCGTGTGCTCGCGAGATTCGATGACAACGACATTGCTGCGGGCGAAGTGACGCTGGGCGAGGGACGTGTCGTGTTTTTTACCTCAGGGTGGCAGCCGGAAGACAGCCAACTGGCTCTCTCGACCAAGTTTGTGCCCATGCTGAATGGACTCCTCGACGACGCAGCCGGTCTTGTCACGTTGCGGTCGGTTTTCGTCGTCGGTGACGCGGTCGATTTGTCGGAGTTGCTGCAACCGCAGGATGTCGCAGTGGGTGTGATCACGCCGTCAGAGGAGGAGATTGCTATCACAGAAGAGACTCCGATCTTTACCGACACCGACCAGCCGGGGCGCTACCGAGTGTTGCTGAGTGAATCGGAGAACGAGCAGTCGCCGGACTTTGTCGTGAATCTGGACCCGTCGGAATCTTTGACAACTCCACTGTCGGTCGAGACTGTCCGGGCAGTAGGCCTTCCAATGGACTCGGAAAGCAATTCGTCATCAAAGGCAACAGGCATCCAACGGCAATTGCACAACAGCGAGTTGGAGCAGCAACAGAAATTGTGGCGGTGGATCATTATCGCTGCCATTCTGGTTCTCTTCGTTGAGACCCTGGTTGCCTTTCGTGTGGCGAGAGCCTCTCGTCACGGGTGAATGAATTCACGTGAAACGACCGACATCAGTGCAGAGCGATGTCTCTCTGAAGTTTCACTGAGCGAAAGCGTCTGTCCATGCCACTCACATTGCTCCTGTGGTACGATCCGACTGATCCCAGGGTTTGGGATCGATGCTGACTCTCCTCCCGTCCTTACCGCGACTCTGTGATCGATCAATCGAGGCCTCACACATGTCCCAAGATTTTCGTGCGCGTTTGAAAGCTGGCGAGACACTGATGGGGACCATGGCCACGCTCCCCACACCAGCTGTGGCTGAGATCCTTGCCAGCGTTGGCTTCGACTGGTTGTTCGTCGACGGCGAACATGGACCGTTGGAGACAGCTGATCTCTTGGGGATTCTGCAAGCGGTCGGCGGTCGCTCTGCGTGTTTGTATCGTGTTCCAGAGGCTGCGGAGGTGCCGATCAAGAAGGCGCTCGATCTCGGTGCGGATGGTATCATCGCTCCTCAGGTCAACACGCCCGAGCAGGCGGCAGATGTTGTTCGCTGGGCTCGATTTGCTCCGCAGGGATCGCGTGGTGTCGGCCTGGCGCGGGCGCATGGATACGGGTTGAAGTTTGCTGAGTATCTGGAGTCAGCGAATGAACAAACCACTGTCGTTGTGCAGGCGGAACATGCTCTGGCTGCGGAAAACATTGAGAAGACCGTTCAAGTCGAGGGCATCGACGCTGTCCTGCTCGGACCATATGACCTGTCCGCCAGTCTCGGGCAGACAGGCAAGCTCGACCATCCCTCCGTCACGCAGGCGATCGACCACATCACAGCGACGTGTCAGGCTGCGGGCATTCCACTTGGCTATTTTGGTGTCACAGCAGATGCGGTCCGTCCATATATCAATCGTGGGTACACACTGATCGTCGCGGGTGTCGATGCCCTGATGTTGGGAACGGCTGCCGGCAAGCTACTCAACAACTTGCGAGCGTGAGCCACCAGATCAACGATGAGGTCCTCCGATGGAAAACACGCTGTTTACCGGTGTCAATATCCTCGACTGCACAGGAGCTGAACCGTATCCCGGCGAAGTGCTGGTCGAAGGCAAGCGGATTACTGCCATTGCCCGAGGAACTGACAAACTGCCTCGCGATAACAGCGATGTCATCGAGGGAGGTGGCACGGCGACCTTGATGCCCGGCCTCATTGAGTCGCATGCCCATCTCAGCATCGACAATGTGGATGACCTTGCCAGCATCGGCATGATCCCGCCAGAAGAGAACACGCTGATCGCCATGCGGAACGCAGCGTTCTACCTCGACTGCGGCATCACCAGTTGCATCAGTGCAGCAGCTTCCAAGGCTCGGATGGACGTCGTGATCCGCAATGCGATCAACAAGGGAGAGATCGCCGGTCCGAGGTTGCTCGCCGCCAGTCCTTGGCTCACTGTCACAGGCGGGCTGGGTGACATGCGCACGTTACACATGCCAGACATCTCCTCAATGGCCCTGATGGCTGATGGGCCGGAAGAGTTCCGTCGCTTGACCCGTGAACTCATCCGCGAGGGGGTCGACATCATCAAACTCGTGATTTCCGGCGACACATTCGTCCCGCATGCTCCGTCAGACTCGACCGTCATGAGCGAAGCAGAGGTGGCAGCGGCGGCAGAAGTCGTGCATGCCCACGGCAAACGCATGAGTGCCCACGCCCGCAGTGCAGACTCGGTCAAGCTGGCGGTCAAGCATGGCGTGAAGGTCATCTATCACGCGAACTTCGCTGATGAAGAGGCGATCGACATGCTGGAGGCCAACAAGGATTGGGTGTTCGTCAGCCCCAACATTGGGTTCACAGCGACCGCTGCCTACGAGGGAAGTGAGTGGTTCACCGAGGAGGAGGTCGTCGAACTCGGCTTCCGTGAGGAACTCGAGGGAGCCGCGAAAGGACTGCAGGAACTCAGGCGACGCGGCATTCGCATCCTGGGCGGCGGCGACTACGGCTTCTTCGTCACACCGCACGGCGACAACGCGAAGGACCTCGGCCATCTCATCAAGTATTGTGGTTTCACACCGATGGAAGCTCTTCAAAGCATGACGAAGCACGGCGGAGCCGCGATGGACCTCCCCAACGAACTTGGTCAGATCCAGGAGGGCTTCCTCGCAGATCTGCTCCTCGTCGACGGCGACCCACTCGCGGAACCAGAGGTGCTCCTCGATCGAGACAAACTCATCGCCGTCATGAAAGACGGCCAGTTTCACAAGCAATCAAAGTAGCCATCACGCTCCGCGTGATGAGCGGAATGATCGTAAGTCCTCAACAATAGAGAACCCTTCCGTTACTCGTGACGTCACGCGGAGCGTGACGACTACTATCTTTGATATCGCCATTACGCAACAGGAACGACATCCATGGACACGCCCCTCATTTTCGACATGCATCTCGACCTCGCGATGAATGCGCAGCATTGGAATCGCGATCTACGCTGGACTCAGGAGGAAATCAGGCGCTGGGAGCACATTCACGAGATTTCGTCAGGCAAACGCGACCGCAAGGACCGCGGGAACAACACGGTCTGTTTTCCTGAGATGCGACGTGGCCGCGTTGGGCTGTGTGTCGCCACGCAGATCGGCCGCAACTCGTCCTACTTCAGCAAGCTGCCCGGTTGGAACTCGCCCGAACAGGCATGGGCCGACACGCAGGGACAACTCGCGTGGTATCGGCTGATGGAAGAGCAGGGGCAGATGACACAGATCCGCAACAAGTCGCAACTCGACGAGCACCTCGACCTGTGGCTGAACGAGCCGATCGTTGATGACAGCGAAGCGTGGAAGGACTCACAGTCCCAACCGAAGGAACTCCCGATCGGGTACATCCTCAGCCTCGAAGGAGCCGACTCGATCGTCACTCCCGACTTTCTGGAGCGAAGTTACAACGATGGTCTGCGTGCGATCGGACTCTCGCATTATGGACCGGGTCGCTACGCAGATGGCACCGACTCCGATAGCCCGCTGCATCCGGCAGGCAAAGAGCTGCTCAAAGAGGTCAAGCGTCTGGGGATTATTCTCGACGTGACCCATCTGTGCGACAAGAGCTTCTGGGACGCCCTCGGCTGTTACGACGGACCCCTGTGGGCCAGTCATCAGAACTGCCGCAAGCTGGCACCGTGGAACCGGCAATTCGCTGACGATCAGATCAAGGCGGTCGTCGAGCGGGGTGGCATCCTCGGCATGGCGTTCGATGCCATCATGATGGTCCCCGGCTGGGTCCACATGCAGAGCAAGCCGGAAGACTTTCAACTCAAAATCGAACGCATCTGCGAGCACATCGACCACATCTGCCAACTCACCGGCGATGCAAAGCACATCGCCATCGGTACCGACCTCGACGGCGGCTACGGCACCGAACAAACCCCCATGGACCTCGACTCCATCGCCGACCTCCGCACAATCCCCGGTCTGCTGAAAGCGCGGGGCTACTCAGACGACGACATCACCGGCATCATGTGGAAGAACACGGTCGAGTTCCTGCGACGCGTGTGGGAGTGACCGGTGGGGCTCCAGTTCAGGACCAATGTCCCCGCCACCAATGCCCTCGGACACGATACCGGGTTAGTCACGATCATCGACTACTAACACATTGACGACGCGGTTATCGCGAGTTACCGTCACCATGCGCGGATATCCAACGATGACCGCTGTCGAATTCAAAGTTCTGCAACTCGGATACTGCACAATGAAATGTCCGCACTGTGCTCACGAAATTCACTTTAAAGAATCCGAGACGTTCGTCTACAAAGATTCGGAACCCAAAGACGCTTTGACTGGATATGACATCGCGCACGGCTTCTGTCCTTCGTGCAATAATCTGATCGTTCTATTTCGCCGGGGAATCTTACGCAAAAATATGGAGCCCGCTCCTCCGATCCTCGCAAATATCCACTCGACTGAGATAATATATCCCAAAACAGCTCGCGCTCGGCCGCTTTCAGTTGAGGTACCCAAAGACTATCGAAATGATTTCATCGAGGCCGAGTCTGTCCTTCCGGCGAGTCCGAAAGCGAGCGCTGCAATCAGTCGGCGCTTACTGCAGGACATCTTGCGGAACGATTTTGGCCTCAAGGCGGCCAACTTGGCCCAAGAAATCGATGCATTTCTCAAACTGCCCGGTATTCCCACATACATCACGGAGGCCGTGGACGCAATCAGAAATGTAGGTAACTTCGCCGCCCATCCACTCAAGAACCAAAACACTGGTCAGATTATCGAAGTGGAACCAGGCGAAGCAGAATGGCTCCTTGAGGTTCTTGAATCATTGTTTGATTTTCAGTTCGTTCAACCGAAGCGTCTATCTTCAAGACGGTCTGCCTTAAACACAAAGCTGACTGCCGCAGGTAAACCACAAATGAAGTAATACGTCGCAGAACCAATCGCTGGACCAGAGTCGCCGATCTGGTGGGAATCAAGTGGATGGCTGATCGCGGCGAGCTGGTCAGCTTTGACGTTATGTCGCTGAAGACCATGAATCCTGACATCGAAGCATTCAACGAAGGTCAAGCAACGGTCGAAGAGCGGCAGATATGCGAAACTCTTGCGACGACCATCGGCAAACTGCTTCCCGAAGCAGAAAAGCAAGATTTGGCATCGCCATCCAGTCTGGTTCTTAGATGGAAACCCAACCGTCGGTTATAGCAAACTGAAAGCCGGGATTCGGCTAATGTTCTGGAGTGGCGCGAGCTTTGACGAAGATAAGTTGCAACCCGGAACTGGAAAATTCAAAGATGCTTCGATGATCTTCACTGATCCTGACCAAATCAAGCTGGCCGACATGAAACGCTGGATCAAGAAATCGAAAGTCATTCAATGGGACTACAAAAATGTTGCCAAACGAAAAGGAAAACTGGTGCGTCTAAAATAGTCGAGTAGGTCAGGCTGTGCCTGACGGCACAGTCGTGTCGATCAGCAACAATTCAAGCGGCAATTCCCTTGATCGATCACGTCTTGTCAACAAGTGGGATGTCATTTGCGGTCGTCGGCTCATCCATATCGTCAGGCACAGCCTGACCTACGACACTGACATCTGGATTTCCAGCGAGGTTTGATGAGTAGCGAAATGGACGAGTTTCTACAGATCTATGGCACTTTGCCGCGAGCAGGGCCGGGCTCGAATGCGTTGACGCGTCGGGCGTTTGACATACTGACGGACCTGCCGGAGTCGCCTCGTATTCTGGATGTCGGCTGCGGGCCGGGGATGCAGACCGTCGAGCTTTTGAAGATGTCAAATGGTTCGGTCGTGGCCGTTGATTTCCTGCCGGAAATGATTGCTCGAGCAGAGGCCGCAGCGGAACGGGCCGGCGTGGCTGATCGGCTCGTGACCTTGCAGCAGGACATGCACGAGATGGACTTCCCGGAGTCGAGCTTTGATGTCATCTGGTCCGAGGGGGCCATCTACATCCTGGGATTCGAAGCGGGCTTGCGAAAGGTCAAGAAATACGTCAAGCCGGGTGGTTACGTCGCTGTGAGTGAAGCCATGTGGTTGAAGCCGGATCCATCGCCCGAGGTGGTGAGTCTCTGGGAAGAGTATCCAGAAATCGACAGCATTGATGCGAAACTCGATGTCATCAAGCGCCTGGGCTACGAAGCCGTCGGGCATTTTGTGTTCCCACCCAGTGCATGGCTTGAAGCCTACTATGAACCAATGGAAAGGCGGATCGCTGACAAGGAGACGGAATGGCGAGGCAATGAGAAGGCAGAGGCAGTTCTGCAAGCGGCGAAGAACGAGATCTCAGTCTTTCGCCAGTACTCTGACTACTACAGCTACGCATTCTTCGTGATGCGAAACTGACCTGTTGTCTTCACGCAGGCGACCTGCACACTCGGTCGCCTCTGGGTACCGTCTCGGTTAAGTTGGGGGCTTGGCAGTTCCTTGACGCAGCGGATGATGACCCCGATGGACAGACACTTCTCGACAATAGCCATCATTCTGTGCTGCATGTTGTGGCGAACATTGGATGCAGCTGAGCGTCCGAACATTCTCCTCGCAATTAGCGATGATCAGTCGTTCCCGTATGCATCGGCGTATGGCGGCTCCGGTGTGTCGACACCCGCGTTTGACCGTGTGGCGATGGAAGGGGTGTTGTTCACAAATGCATTCGCGGCGTCGCCGGGATGCAGTCCATCGCGAGCTTCACTGCTGACTGGTCGTCATCCGTGGCAGATCGAGCATGCAGGGACGCATGGCAGTTGGTTCCCTACCAAGTATCGTACCTATCCGGAGCTTCTCCAGAAGCAGGGCTACTTCACGGGATTCACCGGAAAAGGCTGGGGGCCGGGTGATTTCAGTGGTCGGGAGCACAACCCGGCTGGACCGGAGTTTGCAGATCTCAAAACGAAGCCACTCTTTTCCGGAATCAACTCAAACGACTACGCAGCCAATTTCGCTGCGTTTCTGGAAGCCAAGCCGGACGATCAACCCTTCTGCTTCTGGATGGGGGCCAAGGAGCCGCATCGTAAGTTTGAGAAGGGTTCGTGGAAGCAGGCGGGCAAGCGGCTCGAAGACGCTGTTGTGCCTCCTTACTTACCTGACACTCCAGAGGTACGGGGAGACATTCTTGACTATTGTGTCGAGATCGAATGGTTTGACCAACACCTTGGACGCATCCTGAATCAACTCGAAGAGGCTGGTGAACTCGACAATACGCTAGTCATCGTGACGTCCGACAATGGCATGTCGTTTCCCCGTGCCAAGGCCAACTGCTACGAGGACGGCATCCACGTGCCTCTGGCGATTCGTTGGGGTGACCAGGTTCCGAGCGGACGAACGGTCGATGATATCGTTGGCTTTGTGGACCTGACAGCGACCATTCTGGAGGCCGCTGGCGTGACAAATCCAAGTATTGAGTTCCCGCCCGTTGGCCGCAGCATCGGTCACATCCTGGAGTCGACGGCGTCCAATACCGTCGATCCCTCAAGGACGGCTGTGTTCTCAGCACGCGAGCGGCACTCGTCGTCACGCTATCAGACGCTTGGATACCCGCAGCGTGCAATGCGGACACGAGACTATCTGGTGATCCGCAATTTTCGTCCCGAACGGTGGCCGGCAGGTCCACCTCAGAAGTTTGATCGCGCCCCCCAAGGGGATCAGCCGGGTGTACCAGGAGTCATGGATGGCGGATATCACGACATCGATGCCTGTCCAACGCTGACCTTCCTGACTGATCACCAAGCAGATGCTGAGATCGCGAAGTCTCTGCATCTTGCCGTCGATCACCGGCCAGCTGTCGAAATCTTCTCGATCCACGACGACCCGGGATGTCTCCGCAATCTGGCAGGTGAATCCTCGTTTTCTGATTCCGAGCGGCAACTCATACAGCGGTTGGAGTCAACCCTTGTCGAAACGTCTGACCCCCGGCAACTCAACGGTGGCGAGATCTTCGAGACCTACCGCAGATACGCCAGTCTCAGGTACTTTCCGGCTCCCGTTGCGGTCATGGAGCGAGAACGGAAGCTGAGGGAGGAGGGTTGGCTGCCACTTTTCAACGGCTACGATCTCACCGGTTGGAAAGCCAGCGGGGCAGACGGATCATTTGAGGTCATCAACGGCATGATCAAGGCGGAGGCGACTGCACAGAATGCTCATCTCTTCTACAGGGGAGACGTGCACGACGGTGACTTGACAGACTTTGAAATGATGATTGATTGTCTGTGTTATCCGCATGCCAATGGGGGCGTCTACTTTCACACGAGCTTTCAGGAGTCAGGGTTTCCCAACGATGGCCATGAAGTGCAGGTCAACAATACGCACAGCAACCCCACCCGTACGGGGAGCCTGTTCGCAGTTGTTGATTGCAGCGAGTCTCCTGTCTCGGATGAAGTGTTCTTCAACCTGCACGTCACCGTGCAAGGCAAGCACGTCACCCTCGCCGTCAATGGGGAGACGACCGTCGATTACACCGAACCAGAGGGTTACGAGCATCCAGAGTACACGGGCCGCGACATCGACCACGGCACATTCGCATTACAGGCACATGACCCGGACAGCGTTGTGTTCTACCGCAACATCTGGGTGCGATCTCTTTAGGAAAGAAGACCGACGATGGACACTATCAAAGCACGACTGGCACGAGGAGAACAGGTGATGACCTTCGGCTTCGGTCGATTGTTTCATCACAATCTGATTCAGATGCTGGGGATGCAAGGAGGCTTTCAAGGTTTCTGGCTCGACCATGAACATGTGGGTATGACGGTCCGCGACATGGAGGTCGCAGCGATCACCGGCCGTAGTGTGGGGCTTGACTGCTTCGTGCGAATCGCTCCGACCGACTATGCAATGGTGACCCGTTGTCTTGAGTCGGGAGCCAGCGGAGTGATGGCGGCACAGATTCACTCAGCGGAGCAGGCGGAGGAGTTCGTTCGTTGGGCCAAGTTTGCCCCGCGCGGATGTCGCGGGCTTAACACGGGCGGCTACGACGGTGGCTTTGGCCGACTCTCAGCCAATGAGTTTACAGAACAAGCCAACCGCGAGACTTTCGTCGCAATCCAGGTCGAGACAACCGGTGCGGTCGACGAATGCGAGGCAATCGCTGCCATTGACGGGGTTGATCATCTGTTTGTTGGACCGGCCGATCTGAGTCAGGCGCTGGGGGTGACCGGTCAGTACATGCACGAGAAGTGCATCAATGCAATCAAGCGAGTCGCAGCGGCGTGTCAGTCAAGCAGCATGACTTGGGGAGCTGTGACGCCGACATCTGATCATGCAGCCATGCTTGTCGAACATGGCTGCACCCTGCTCTCACCCGTCAACGACCTCCGCGTGGTCAACGCCGGGATGAACTCCCTGAAGACACAGTTTGCTGACTGGTTCAGTGAGTGATCGACGCTGAGAGAAACCGAGCGTTGGAACTGCGAACCTTACACGACATCAATGTCGTTGGTCAGCGTGAACTGTTCGATCTCGTCGAGCGCGGCATGTGTTGCAAGTTGCTTGACGTAGTACGTCGGAGCAATACCGCGAAGAATGACGTCCTGCCCTTGCACGTCGACTTGCAAGTCTTTGACTCGCGCGGCCGTCCGCAGGTTGACGATTCTCTCGACTCGACCACAAAGTGGTTCCGACGGACACTCGATTGTGTCGTGACGTAAATGAAGCCCCATGCATTCCTCCTTGATGGGAATTGCCTCAGTGAAACTGAAGCGGGTCAATGTTGACAAACCGCGTCGTGCTTCCTTGACAGACGACTTGGGAATCAACCTTGAGTAACACAACTCAATGCTGAAAGAATGTTCATTCGACGAGGTGAATGTAGCGGCATCTGTTGGCCGCGTCAAACAATTGTTTGAATTTCGCGGATTGAGGAGTAAAGAGTCTGAGCGAGTTCTCTCCCCATCGAAGTCCCGAAAAAACGCGAATCAATGGGTTTTCACGATCTGTACCAGTTTCCCTGCTCCCACGAGGGGGTCTCGTGACCTCAAGATGTGGCCTATTGTCGCAGCCAGGGCGCGGTGTTAGTTTGCCATTGGGGTTCGATCTTTGAGCATCGACGTAACCCTGCCTGATGTTTTCTCCAATCGGACTGCTGGTGGTTCTGTCGCATGTTGCACGATGTCGAACAGTTTCTCATCGATGGTTTGATCCCGGAGGCGGAAGCTGTCCAACGGCTCGAGGACCTCGGCTTTGACGATGCCCATGCGGCTCGTCGGCGATTGCACGGCCTCTGTCCGGATGCCTCGTCACGCGAGGCACTCTCGCCCTGTTTGCCAGCCCTGGTGTTCGCCGTGTCAGAGTCCGCCTCGCCAGACATTTCGCTGCTCAACTTTGAGCGCTACATGCAGAGCGTGAACGACCCGGCCCAATTGTACAGTTACCTCCGCGACAATCCGCGTGCCGTCGAGATTCTGATCAAGCTGTTCGTGGGAAGTCAGTTCTTAACTGAGATCCTGCTCCGGCACCCTGACTACCTCGCCCAACTGACACAGCATCGTCAACTGGCAGACTTCAAACATCGAGAGAAATTTCTCGCAGAAATCTCATCGGCAGCCAAGGGAGCGACATCGCTGTCGGCCAAACTTGATGCAGTGCGATCGGTTCAGCACTGGGAGATGCTTCGTCTTGGAGCGTGCGACACATTCCGCTTGATGGATCACAAGTCTGTGACTCTGCAACTGGCGTTGTTGGCCGACAGTGTCGTGCAGTGTTATCTCACGCTCATCGCGCACGAGCTGCAACTCGATGTGGAAGATTTTGCGGTCATCGCCTTCGGCAAATTGGGTGGCGAAGAACTCAACTACAGCTCCGATATTGATCTCATGTTTATTGCTTCCCGGGGAGCAGAACGGTTTTGGGGCCTGGGGCAGCGGCTGATCAAGGCATTGATTGAGTCGACCGGACAGGGGTTCCTGTATCGCGTTGACATGAGGCTGCGTCCCTGGGGGAGTTCGGGGCCCCTTGTGACGAACGTCGATGCCTACGTTGACTACCTGCAAAGATCAGCGCATCTGTGGGAAAAGCAAGCCCTGCTCAAAGCTCGGTGTATTGCCGGGAACCAGGCAATCGGAGAACAACTCCTGAGGCAAATCACGCCGATCGTTTTTGACGTGAAACCCGAGGACGTGCGTGCCAATGTGCTCGACATGAAAGGACGGATCGAGGCGAGGCTGAACAAGACGGGGCGAGAGTGGGGTGATGTGAAGTCGGGACAGGGAAGCATTCGGGACGTGGAGTTCGTCACACAAGGACTGCAACTCCTTCACGGGGGCGAACACCCTCTGGTTCGCAGCACCACCACACTCGATGGGCTCGTGCGGCTGGCCGACATGGGTTTCATCCAGGCGGATGAGTACCGTCGGCTCAGCACCGGGTACGTGTTTTTGCGCACGATTGAACACGCCATGCAACTCATGCATAACAAGCCGATGCGCCGTCTGCCGCAAGATCGACGCGAATTGGCTTATCTGGCCCGTCGCCTCGACTTCCCCGGACCGGACGAGCTTGTTTCTCATTACGAGCAACATTGCCGTGAGATCCGGGCGGTCTTTGACAAATACCTGGTTCGAGGGGAGGAAGCACAGAAACCCATCGAGGAACGGTCGAGTCAGAGCATCCGAGCCCATTTGGGAAGCACGATCGTCTCGTATGAGGAGCAGTTTTCAGAGGAGCAGATCAGCCAACATGTCATGCTGCTGTCAGAACTTGACGAACAGACGATCGTTCGCGTCAGGGCGATTCCACTGGACGAGAATCGATGGGAACTCACAGTTGTTGGATTCGATCAGCTGGGAGACCTCTCGGTGATTTCCGGCCTGTTGTTTGTGTTTGGTTATGATATTGAATCGGGAAATGTTTTCACCGGCTCTGAGATCGCCGCTGCGTCGACAGACACGCAGTTGCGTGATGCAGAGCGACAACGAAAGTTCGTCAATGTGTTTGTGGTGCGTCAGCCGCTGGCCGTTGTGCCACCTGCGGTCTGGAAGCGATATGAGTCCGACTTGAGCGAACTGCTTGTTCTACAGCGAGGCGGGAAGCTAAAGGCGGCTCAAGGTCGACTGGCCAAACGGGTGGCAGGGGCATTGCGGGACGCATCCGTTTCGTCAGGGCCCCTGCTTCCAGTCGAGATCTCGGTCGACAACACAGCCGACAGGGAGTCGACGGTGCTGCACATTGAAGCCGAAGACACGCCCGGCTTCCTCTACGAGCTGACGAACGCTCTGAGCCTGAGCGAGACGTCGATCGTACGAATGCAGATTCAATCATCCGGTAATCGGGTGCTCGATACGCTGCATGTCACGGACGGTCGTGGTGATAAGATTGAAGACTCGCAACGACTCCGCGAGTTGCGCGTGGCCATCGTCCTCATCAAGCATTTCACTCATCTGCTGCCGGCCTCTCCCAATCCGGAGTCCGCTTTGTTGCACTTTCAAGAGTTGTTGGAACAGCTGTTCTCACAGTCACATTGGATCGAACAACTGGCTCAATTGCAGCAGTCGGAGGTGCTCCAGGCATTGGCGAGGCTGTTGGGAGTGAGTGACTTCCTTTGGGATGACTTCCTTAAGCTTCAGCACACCAACCTGTTCCCAGTCGTCACGGACCTTGATGCGATTCAGCAGCCGAAACCCAAGGCCACCCTGTCTGATGAGTTGGCGAATGAGCTGACCTCTGCCAGGGACCGCAACAGTCGGCGGCAGATCCTCAATGACTTCAAAGACCGGGAAATGTTACGCGTTGACCTCCGTCACATCCTGGGCCTGCAATCCAAGTTCGGCATGTTCTCCCGCGAGTTGACCGACATGGCAGAGGTCATTGTCGAAGCCGCACGGGGGCTGTGTCAGCATGATCTCGAAGCCCTTCATGGCAGCCCGCAGTCTCGTCTGGGCGGGCTTTCGCCACTCGTCGTGTGTGCGCTGGGCAAGTGCGGCGGTCGTGAACTCGGGTTTGCCTCGGACATCGAGTTGATGTTTATCTATGAGGAGGATGGGCAGACGTCAGGCAAACAGCCGATCACCACACTTGAGTTTTATCAGCACCTCGTGGAGTGCTTTCGCAAGTCGATTCATGCCAAACGTCAGGGGATCTTCGAGGTCGACCTCCGCCTGAGGCCCTATGGGAAAGCTGGTAGCCTTGCGATCTCAGTGGAGACACTGGAGAAATATTTCAGCCTCGACGGACCGGCTTGGCCCTACGAGCGGCAGGCACTTGTCAAACTGCGTCCGATTGCGGGTGATGCTGAGTTTGGTCAGCGTCTAGTGAATCTCCGTGACCAACTCGTCTACACCGGACAGCCCTTTGACGTCAACGCCATGCGAGCGATGCGAGAGAAGCAGATTCAACAACTCGTCAAAGCAGGCACATTCAACGCCAAACTCAGCCCGGGAGGGCTCGCGGACTGCGAGTATCTCGTCCAGGGTCTCCAAATTACCTATGGGCACCAACATGCATCACTCAGGACTCCCAACACGCGAGAGGCACTCAAAGCGTTGGAGTCACATGGGGTCATCTCAGCTGATGATCGCATTCGACTGCGGGATGCCTACCGCTTCCTGCGACAGGTCATCGACGCCCTGCGCATGGTCCGGGGTGATGCTCGTGACCTCACAGTGCCACCATTTGACTCCGAGGAGTATGAGTTCCTCACCCGACGTCTTGGCTATCAAGAGCAGCTGCGGAAGTTTGAAACCGACATTGGACTCCACACGTCTCATGTGCTGGAATTGTCGAAGCTGCTCGACTCACTCACCACTTGAAAGCCTTCGGACGCCTCTCCTCGAACCGAGTGTTAACATTGTCTTGCAGTTTCAATCGTGCCGAGCATATGGACAAAATTCGGAAGAGCCTACAATAGCCTCACTTCACCGATTTGAAACAAACTAGCGAATCGTGTTAATGTGCGTTGGTTAGACTTCAAAAGTCACAGACATCAGCTTGAGTTCAGCAAGAAGGAGCGGGGAACGTGCAGACGACAGAGGAAAAACTCCATCGGGGTGGCTTTGACTTACGGTATTCCTCCTGGCGAATCGTGGGGGTCGCTTCGCCGGTCTTCCCCGGATTCGAAGTCGACATCCTGGATCGTGTGCCGGATGAGCAGAAGCCGGATGCTGTCTGGCACAGGGAACGGGCACGTGCCATCCTGAAAGCCCATCCTGAAGTCAAGAACCTCTTTGGCTACTGCCGCTGGACAGCTGTTTTCTGTATCGCAGCGGCTGCCTTGCAGGTGGCGCTTGCGGCGACCGCGGGACTCTCTTCCTGGTGGGTCGGACTGTTGATGGCCTATGCGATCGGTGCTCCGCTCAACATTGTGCTCTTTCAATTGGCTCACGAGTGTGACCATTGCCTGGTCTTCAAGAAGGCTCGCTGGAACCGTTGGTTGTTCACACTCACGTCGTTGCCCATGTTTTTGTTTGGACATCACACATGGTGGGTCGATCACATCATCCACCACAACGACATGGGGGCGACGAAGGACTTCATCACCCGACGTCGATCGTTCTTCCTGGCGACGCGACGTCTTCCCCCCCTGTTGTTTCCCTATGCAGGTCTCATGCTCATCGCTCAGGTGCTGCGGAGTCTGTTCGGCCTCGTGCTGTATGTTGCAACATCGCTTTTGCGTTTCCGCCTCCAGCCGACAGAGTTTACGCTCACCGTACTGGCGGACGAGCATCTTGTTTCTGGTTACCGCAAGGAGGGGATTGAAGTCTGGGCGGTCGTGTACCCCGTTTTATCCTTTGTAATGGCCATTTCTCTGGTCTGGTTCACCGGCTGGATGTCACTAGTCTACCTGTTGACGGCCCAGTTGTTCTTCACAGGGTTTCTGCATCCCTACAGCCTCGGATGGGTTCTGGGGATCTCACACTTTCATGGTCGCAGCAATTACCAGCCGACTGCCTCTCACTACGGACCGTTGATCAACCTGTCGACCTTCAACGCTGGACTTCACGTCGAGCATCACGACCTTATGGCGATTCCCTGGTTTCGTTTGCCCGAACTGCGTCGTCTGGCTCCTGAGTTCTACGAGGATCTGACGACCATCAAGTCATATACGATGCTCGGACTCCAATTTGTATTCTCAAGACAGCCCGCCTTCGACGCCAATTTCAATGCAGAGTCGTACCGCAACTACGAGAGATTCTCGGGCGAGCCCCATCAGAAAACCGTCTCTGCCTTGCAGCATGAGCCGGCAGAGGCCCGAGAGAGACTCCCATTCTGATTCGAATCGCCGTGGAATGAGCATACCAACGAACTTGATGACTCCCGAACGTCTCGAACAGGGGTACGTCATTGTGCTGCCGGGGATCGAGGGCAAAAGCTTTCTGAATCGCAAGATTGTCAGGGGGCTCGTGCGAGCCGATGTGCCCTTTGGGATCGAGATTCACGACTGGACGTACGGCCTTATTGGATACGTCGTGAATCTCAGGTCTCAACGCCGACATCGTGAGCAAGCAGAGATCATTGCCGAGAAGATTGCACGCTATCGCGAGAAGCATTCGACCCAACCAGTCTACCTGATTGGACACTCAGGCGGCGGAGCGATGACGGCGTTCACGCTTGAGCGACTGCCTGTGGGACTGCGGGCGACCGGCGGGCTGATGCTGGTGCCTGCCCTCTCGGCGAACTATGACCTCGTTCCGGCTCTCAATCAGACCGAACGCGGTTTATGGAACTTCAGTTCCTGGGCTGATGCATTCATGCTGGGATTGGGGACGATGCTGCTCGGAACGTGCGACGGAAAACACCAGTCTTCCGCCGGGATGACAGGGTTTGCGACCTCGGTGCATGAGTCATGCAACCATATCGGAGAACACCAGCCTCGCTTACGGGAAGTGCCTTACCGCAGGGAGATGTTCCACGACCGGAATTTCGGCGGACACTTTGGTCCTGTCAGCCCCAAGTTCGTCCAACACTGGCTTGCACCGATTGTGCTTGGCGGCGAGGTGCGTAGCTGTTCCGACTCGGGCACTCCCCTCATGGCTTCTGCCACGGCACCGTCCCGTACCGCTGAATCTCCGCCCGAAGAGCGGCAGCGAGTTCGTTGAACTCTTGCGGGTTCGACTCCGCAAGATCATGCTCTTCCAGCGGGTCGTCTGCCAGGTTGTACAATTCCAGCGGACCGAACGGACTGTTTTGCAGCAGTTTCCAATCGCCCCGGCGCACAGCTTCAACTGTCTTTCCCCCGTATCGATTGCCTCCCTCCCGACGCCGCCAGAACCAGAAGTCTCGCAGCGGTGGCTGTTCCTTCCCGAGAAGAGTCGGCAGAAAACTCCGGCCATCAATCGGGTGTGAGAATCTCACCCCTGCCGCCTCGCACACAGTCGGGAACAGGTCCATCGAGAGTGCACGAAAGTCTGTGCGTGATCCTGGTGCGATCTTCTCCGGCCAACGCACAGCTGCGCAGACCTTGATGCCCCCCTCGTACATGGCCTGCTTGCCATCCCTCAGAGGCCCATTGCTCGCACCGACTTTCAGGTATCCGCCGTTGTCCGATGTAAAAACGACCAGCGTGTTGTCGGCTTGACCACGTTGCTCCAGACATTCCAGCACCCTGCCAATGCCCGCGTCCATGTGTTCAATCAGGGCCACGAGCTTGGCCCGGTCGTCATCAATTCCTGTCTCTCGTTCCTGGACTTTCTGCAACCACTCTTCGGGCGGCTGAATGGGAGTGTGTGGTGCATTGTAAGCGAGATACAGAAAGAAAGGCGTATTGTCCTTCCGTGCTCTCTGATGGAGGTAGTCGCACGCCCAATCACTGAACAGATCGGTCGCATGCCCCTCGGGATCGATCTCCTTGTTTTTCAGTCGCATATAATTGATGTCGTGGCGACGATGGGTATAGTAATCGTCCATCATATCGCCGAGATAGCCATGAAAATGATTGAAGCCCCGATCAAGTGGGCGATTGGGCGCTTCGAGTCCCAAGTGCCACTTCCCAACAATAGCCGAGTGATATCCCCTGCTTGAGAGGACCTCAGGCAGCAAGTGAGCCCCGGATGTCAGATATCCCCAACTGTTCTCGGGATGGGTTCGAATGACACCGGGAACGCCGACCATGTCCTGATAGCGACCACTCAAGAGGGCCGCTCGAGTGGGGGAACAAACGGGGCAGTTGGCATAGAACTCATCAAACCGCATGCCTTCACTGACAAGTTGGTCGATGTGAGGCGTCTGCAGGTCCGTCGCCCCGTAACAACTCAGGTCACCATATCCCAAGTCGTCCACAAGGATGATCAGGATGTTGGGGGCATCCGCGCGGCAAACCTGCGGCAGTATCAGACAACAGATGACAACCGCAACGCGGACCAGTCGTTGCCGAATCAGAGTCGGATTGGTCGGAGTCATTCCACTTTTCCCGAAATCGAGTTGAGAGACCAGCGCAATACTTCCATGTTGTACGCGATTCCTCACACACGGCGTAGCCATGCGATTAAGGTTAGGCTTTGTCGGAAAACCATTGTAGCCATCACGCTCCTAGCGTGTCAGTTTTCGCAATGGCGGCCTTCACTCCGTAGGACGGACTTCCAAGTCCGTCCAGAAACACCTTCAAAACGGTGATGACGTGCAAGGGACCAAGGAATGGACGGATTTGGAAATCCGTCCTACGAAAACTGACACGCGCGGAGCGTGATGTCTACTTTCGATCTTTCCGACAGGGCCTGGCCGCGAGCCAACGGCGAGCGCCACCTGACAGCTCTCATCACAGCTCTCATCTCCAGTCCACTCACGCGGTGCCCCAGCGACGCGTGAGATCAACGTCAACGCCGAGTTGGTCGCAAATCCGTGCCACGACAAAGTCAATCATGTCGGCGATCGACTGAGGCTGATGATAGAACCCCGGCATGGCCGGCAGGATGACGGCGCCAGCATCGCTGAGTTGTTTCATCTTGCCGAGTTGAATCGAGCTCAGGGGAGTCTCCCGTGGCACCACGATCAGTTTGCGGCGCTCCTTGAGATGGACATCAGCTGCCCGGTGGATGAGATTCGAGGAGAGACCCGAAGCGATTGACGCCAACGTGCCCATCGAACAGGGGCAGATGACCATCCCCGCCGTTGGAAATGATCCGCTGGCGATTCCCGCTGTGAAGTCCTGATAGTGGTGATAGTACATGTGACCACCAACATCAGCCGTTGAACCGGAGGGCAGAAGATCGATCAATGTCAGTGACTTCAAATCCACCTCACGTTCGAGTTCCAGTCGCATGACTTCGGTTGCTGCCGGGCTGAGCGTGACATGCACGGACCGTTCGGCTGCGAGCAGCACTTCCAGCAGCCGCAGGCCGTACGAAATGCCACTTGCCCCGGTGATGGCCAGCACGATGTTCGACATGGGGTCGTGATTACTCCACGTTGGCTTGAGAAACCGCGAGTTGAGGTTTGGTGCCGTAGTACAGAGTGGCAATGCCGAAGGTCAGTGGCTGATATTGGACGTCGCTCAGGCCACACTCGTTCATGATGTCAGCAAGCGCCTGACCGTGTGGAAACTCGGTCACAGAACTCGGCAGGTAGTTGTAGGCGTCCTCCTGGTTACGGGCCACCAGTTGTCCAATTCGGGGAAGGACATGCTTGAAATAACTCTGATAGACCCGGCGAAACACGGGATTCGACGGCTCCGAGAACTCCAGCACGGCGACCTTTCCTCCGGGTCGACAGACGCGAGTCATCTCACGAAGTCCTCGGCGAGTGTCGGTCACGTTCCTGAGGCCAAAAGCCACTGAGACAATCTGAAACTCATCGTCAGCAAATGGCAGCGACTGCGTATCGGCTTCGAGAAAGACCGTTCCCGGTGATCCATTGGTGGAGTAGACTCCTGCCTGATCACGCTTTTGGTTCGCCAGACAGAGCATCTCATGGGTGAAGTCGGCACCCACAACAGGACACTGTCCTTTGGCTTGTTTCCAGTAGGCCAATGCCAGGTCACCGGTCCCCGTACAGACATCAAGGATCGGCCCATCCCCCTGCGGTCCCACAGTCCGCACAGTCCGCCACCGCCAGTAGACATCCGTCCCCCCGGACAGCATGCGATTGAGCAGGTCGTACCGCGGAGCGATCTGCCCGAACATCCGCCGCACACGAGTTTCTGACTTATCGACAACCATCGATGGGGGACCGGGATCTTTCTCAGATGTTAACACTCACGCAGCAAACACAGTCGCCTTATTTCCAATGATTGTAGACCAAAGGCGGCACGAATGCCGGTCCGGGGGAACTGAGTGTCGTCCTCTCACCAAACGCCTCAGGAAAGTCTCTCACGTCCCAACCGAGCGAGCGCGAACGCACACGCAGCTTGAGAGTGCTGATTCCCCAGCGATGTGCGCAGACTGAGGATTTGGCAGACTCCCTCACCAAGCGTGCGGGTCACGACCTCCCGTGCGAGAAACTCTCCTTCTCCGCTGACGAGCACGATCGCTGGCGCTGATGTCATTTGGTCAATCACCTGTGACAGCGACCTCCCGATTGCATCACGTTGTGCACGGCGAACATGCTCTGCGATGGCGATCAGTTCCGGCTGACTCAATTCGTTCGAATCGCAGCAAAGCATGTGGGCCAGGCGATTCAGTGCGGCTTTCCGTGTTGCGGGGCGTCCATCGGCCGTGTCACATCGCTGGGTGTCTTCGGCCACGTCCCCCAGAATCAGCGAGACATCGTCCATCGTCGCAAACAGCTCAGCGGCGATGGGGCAGACACCTCCACGCAGCGGGACGGTCTGCACGAGGGAACAAATCGGGGTCCTGCGAACACCGGCATAGACAAGTTCACCGCTCTGGAGACGCTCGATATCGGTGAGTCCGGTCGAGAATGGGAAGCCATCCTTCAGCGGAACGATGTCTGTTGTTGTTGATCCCACATCGACCAACAGTGACGGTCCCTGGGGGGCCATGCGTCCGGCCCATGTCGCCAGCGCGTGCCAGTTGGCGGCAGCCGTCAGCAAAGGAAACTCGCGGGCGACTTCAGCAGGCACGAACTCTCCCGACGTCTGCCAGACACAGATACGAGCCTTTGTCACAGCTTCGACGGCTGACAGAATTTGACTGACACCCTCCGCCTTCGTTGGGAAGCAGTCAGCCAACTCCGCCGTCATGGTGAGTGCGACATCAGAAACTGGCTCGAACTCAGCCAACAGATCTCCCAAGACCACAGACAACTCGTGGACGTGTTCCCACATGGCGAAGCGACGCGACACCGACCGTTGCTCGCCGTCCGATGCTTTCAGGTTTGCTCCCCCGATATCCAACCCAACAACTCGCACTTGGCCTCTTGTCATTGGACCACTTCTGATTGAAGTTCAAAGCCCGTGCTGGATCCGGTTGAGCAGACAACGGCTCCGGCGGGTGTGAACTCGACGTGCCCTGGATTCCAGTGAATTGGCTCCGTCACAGCGGCGCCGTCCAGCATGCGGGAGGCGAGATTGACATGCGTAAGACGGCGATAACCCAAGTAGCTTGTCGTCAGACGTGGATTGATTTCGACGATCACTGGTTGCTGAGGCTCGTCGTGAGGCATGATCAGATCGAAACCGAGATACCCGGCCAGTCCCGACATCTTCGAGCAGACAGAATCCACCGTTTGCCTGACAGCTGATTGCGGCGTCCCCGCCCACGGTATGCGTCCGCCCTCGTAAGCAAATGTCCCATCAGTGGACAGAGATTGAGTCCCCGTTGGCAAGATCTCCCAAGTGTTCGTGTGCGGCTGACAAATGACACCGACTGACACGGCGGTTCCACTGACAAATGGTTGGACGATTATCTCATTGATCTCTTCGCAGGGCTGCCATGACCGCAGTTCCATGGCCGCTTTCAGGTTTGGGAACGTATGCACGTCCTGCGAGCCAGCTCCAAACCGTGGCTTGACCACGACCGGACCATCACCTGCCGACAACGAGCAATCGTGACCAAGTCGTGAAGTCTCGATTGTCGGGACGCCCTTCGATTGCAAAAACTGTGCAAGCCTGAGTTTGTCACTGCACAAGTGGATTGTTTCAGAATCAGGATTGAGCACGTGGGCAACACCCGCATCTCGTGCCGCGAGACACCGCTGATGGAGGACGTTACCCAGTTCCGGGGCGATGACCAGACAGACATCGGAGTCGAGCGCGAGTTCAAGGAAGACCCGCTGCTCTTCAAGAGGACTTGAGACACGAATCACGCTGACGCTGTTGATGTCCAAGTCGGGGCGACGGTGATCGAGCGTCGTGACGACCTGGCAATCGGGAATCTGTGCAAAGTCGCAAACGACCGCACGCAGCATTGCCAGTCCCTCACGTTCGAGAGATGGAGGCAACTCGGGATCTGACCAGCCTCCCCCACAGACGTACTCGGAGATGAACACCTTCATGGAACAGACAGTTGGCAGCCGTGGAGGGACGTCAGGATCAGCAGGTCAATCTTGCGGCACGTCACGCGGACGGTTCAAACAGTTCCAAGACACCTGCTCTGTTTTCGCGTTGAAGGAGGACGACAGCGGTATCTCCAGCCTTGAGCTGATCAGTTCCGGTGGCAACCCAAACCACTTCATCTCTCACAATCGCTGCGATGAGGCAAGGTGGATGAGGAAGATCCTTCAAGGGTGCCGCGGTGATCGGAGCCCCTTCCATAACTTCCACCTCCCAGACAGACGCATCCTGACCTGCGATGTCCGACTGAGCGACGACCACTCCAAAACTGAGCATCCCCATGACTTCCCGAGCCATCACTTGTCGTGGACTGACAGCGATATCAATCCCCAGTTTCTCCAGCACATTCGCATAGTCGGGACGTCGGACAACACTCAAGATCTGCTTGGCTCCCAGCTCGCGCGCTTCAACGCCGCAGATGATGTTGTCTTCGTCTCTGCCCGTCGCAGCTACGAAAGCGTCTGCTGAGCCCACGCGGGCTTCTTCCATCTCCGAACGCCATGTGGCGTCCGCGTTCAAGACGGTCACCTCTGGTAGACGTTTGGCAAGGTACTCACATCGCTCAGGATCGGCTTCGAGCATCTTCACACGAAAGCGGTCATAATGCATGGCTCGGGCAAGGTGAAAGCCAACCTCACCACCGCCGGCGATGATGACATCGATCCGCTGCCGAACTTTCCGCTCGAACGACTTGCGGATCGCATCCAGCTCTTTTTGTTGACCGATCAGCGTGACAATGTCTCCGGCTTCGATCATGTCATCTGCGAAAGGAATCCGCGTGCGCTTGGCGTTGGAGATCAGTCCAATACGAACTTGAGTCGGCAGACCCAGATCGCGGAGCTTCTTGCCAACGGCCTTCGCATCCGGCTCGACGGCGACTTCATGAACATGCACTCCACCACGGGCGAAATTCTCGATGGCGAACAACCCCGGTGCACGGATGCCCTTTGCCAGTTCCACTGCGGTCAGCTGCTCCAGACTGAGCAGACGATCAATGTGGAAGTGGCGTTGATAGTCGAACGTGCTGAAATCTCGATACGCCGGGTTGAAGATGCGGACGACACTTCGTCGGGCTCCCATGGCCTTTGACAGACTTGCGCCCACGACGTTCAACTCGTCTCTGTCCGTGACGGCCAGCACGAGATCCGCCGATTGAACTCCGGCCTGAAACAACGGGATCGCTTCGCATCCAGAACCGTGGACTGTCTGCACATCGATCTTTTCTTCGACTCGATTCAATGCCTCCCGCGAGGAATCGACAATCACGACGTTATGCTGATCTGCGCACAACATCTCTGCGATCGACGTCCCCACAGTTCCGGCCCCGATAACGACGATATGCATTGATAATGATCGACCGATGACAACTTCGGGCAAACGACGGTCGCAACACTGCAGACCATCGTCAAAGTCCGATTGTAACTGGTTGAAAGCCGAAGATGCGACCGAACGAATCCGACAGGCAGTCGTCAGTCCATGATCATTAGAGGTTCGCCGCCGTTGCGTGGGGCATAAAGAACCCACTGACATAGCTCAAGAGTCGTTCCGACGCATGAGGCATCTCTGACTCGATGCGATCTGCCAACGACCCAGGGTCTGGATTTTCTCGTAAGTCGTGTAGATAGTTGATCAGCAACATCTGTGTGTCGGGCGACTCGTGGAGCAGGAAGTGCACCCAGGCCCACGACTCCTGATAGTCCAGACGGTGCATCTCAGCAACATCTTCCAGGCTTTCCAGTCGACGGAGGTCGGGACGCCAACCATTCTGCACAGCTGTCGACAGCCTCTGAGCATGTTCGATATTCACCCGTTGTGGATCCCGACCAGTGACTTCAAAGTACTCTGCGATGCCTTCGTCCAACCACAGGGGGACTGCTTTCAAGCCGGCATGAAGCAAGCCGTGAGTATACTCATGACGCAGATCGACTCGCACCTGATTTCCGTCGAACGCATACACCGCCAGTTCTGCCGGCGAACCAATGAAGAACGCTCGTCGGGGCGGCAGATCCGGATAGGCCCCGTTCATGTAGGTGGAGTAGTCACTTTCGTTGCTGAACAAATAGACAACGACACGACGATCCTCCATCGGCACCTCAAGCGTCTCTGAGACCTGACCGCGGAGTTCTTTCAACTCCAGAATCAACGGGTCATCCTTCGCCATTTCGAAGTCAGTCAGCACGAGAAGCTGGTCAGACTTCACCGAATGGCGGGCCGGCAAGCCGGAGACCTGAGGTGTCCGTGTCGCGCAGCCCCACACGCCCGTGACGAGGACCAGCAGTCCCAGGCAAAGGGTCAATCGAATCTGTGAACGTTGTGTCAGTGAGCGATCCGTCACTCGGTAACCACCACAATTGAACGAAGCTGATTGCCCTCAGCCAGACGTCTTCAGTCCGTACAGATCGAAAGTGATCACACCGATCCTCATCGGCCTGCGAACCGCCGAATTCTCGCACAAGGTGAGAATCTGCACAACACGGGTTATTAAGGCGAAAATCGGTCTCATCCGGTGCCGATCAAGCAGTGTTACTCTCTGGACCAAGACGATCGCCTGTTTCCAGCGAGTGTCCTCGCCGAAAGTCTGCTGCTGTCATTGCTCGTTTGCCAGCCGGTTGGAGCCGGTTGACCCGCACTGCTCCGTCGCCAGTGACCACGCACAATTCCTCGGAGTCGGTGCCAACGAAGATCTCACCCGGCTCACCCGAAGCGTCCGTCGCAGGCAACGGGTCGACGTCGAGTATGAGCATCCGAAGAGGAACTTCATCGGTCGAATGGAGGAATGTGTAGGGCTTGGGCCACGGCTGCATCGCCCGAATGTGGCGTTCAACCACAAGCGATGGCTGCGACCAATCGATGAGGCCGATCTCTTTCTTCATCCGCGGTGCCGTCGTCACCTGGCTCTGGTCCTGAGTCACCTCTTGAGTGGTGCCTGACTCCAGTTGATTGATCACTTCGATCGTCAGCGCCGGTGAGAGTTGAGACAATCGTTTTTCCAAGTCGCCAGTCGTTTCCTTGGCTTGAATGGGCGTGCTGACCATTCCCAGGAGAGGCCCTGCGTCGAGCTTCGGTTCGATGCGAAAGATGCTGATGCCGGTCTCAGTCTCGCCGTTTAGAATGGCATACAAAATGGGGGCGGCTCCTCGATACTTGGGCAATAGCGACGCATGGACGTTGATCGCTCCCAGCCGAGGGATGCCGAGCAGTTCAGCGGACAGAATCTGGCCATAGGCAGCGACGACGAAAAGGTTCGCGTTGAACTCGCGTAACCGCTCGATTGACTCGGCGGCATTGGCCTTTGTTGGCTGAAAGACAGGCGTGCCCCGTTCGAGTGCCGCGTCCTTCATGGGATGAGGGTGGTGATGATGCCCGCGTCCAGCACGGTCTGGCTGCGTGACCAGGCCGACGACCTCATGTCCGGATTCATACAGACTCAGGAACGTGGGCAACGCAAAGGTGCCCGTGCCCATCATCAGGAGTCGCAAGCTCACGGGTGTCATCCCTGTGTGAGTGAAGTGGCTTGGGCTTCGAGTTCACCGCGAATATCCTCATCGGCAGGGAGATCGCCCGAGGACTGCTGGCGTCGGAAGAGCGTCTCGAAGTCAGCCAACTTGGGAGCCAACTCTCTCTCAGCAGATTCGGAAATCCTGTCGATGAACAGGACCCCGTCAAGATGATCCGACTCATGCTGGATCACGCGAGAGGGGAGGTCGTCTAAGGTGATCTCAAATCCCTGCCCATCGAGGTCGTAGGCTTCCACGGTGATCTCATCAGCACGTCGAACTTCGGCATACAACTCGGGCAGACTGAGGCATCCCTCCTCGCCGAGCACAGACCCCTTGCGACTCGTGATCTCGGGGTTGATGAACACGAGTTCGGACTCCTTGTCCTGTTCTTCCCCCGTGGGATTGATGATGAACAATCGCAGCGGCAAGGCCACCTGATTCGCCGCCAGACCGATCCCTTTTGCCTCATACATCAACTCGAACATCTGTTCGACCGTCTCTCTCAGTGAGGCATCGATGCGCGTGACGTCACTCGACTTCCAACGCAGGGCCGGGTGAGGGTACTGAACAATTTCCATTCGGGACTGTGTCTCAAAAACGTGGAGTCTGCCGGGAGAACTTTGTTTGCTGGTCGCGGCGACATTGAATGATCAATACGAGCAGGCAAGCAGAGATGGTCGAAGTTGATTATTGCGGACTCCGATGGCATGGTCAAACTTGTGACTGAATGTGTCTGATTGACTGAGCTGCATTGAGATCGGTGTGGCGTCTCAATCCCAATCTGAGGGCTCGGAACGTGGGAATAACAACTGTCCAATGACTCACAGATCCTGTCATCCCGTGGCAATCACACTTTACCGTCTTTCCCGCGCAGGCGGGAATCCAGTGATTTCGGTTGGACTCTCGATGATTGCCCGCATGCTCAACGCGGACTGGATTCCCGCCTGCGCGGGAATGACGGGACCATCCAACAAAGGAATCCGGTCGTCATGAATCCCGCGTCCCGCGCCGTCGAACAACATCAGCTGCGTGTTGGTCACGTCGGACGACGGTCGGGCCGTCGGCTTGGGAACTCTGTGCCCACACAAAAAACGGGCTGCACCTGTTTCCAGGGACAGCCCGTAAACGTCT
This sequence comes from Planctomycetaceae bacterium, assembly GCA_029259815.1. GTDB lineage: Bacteria > Planctomycetota > Planctomycetia > Planctomycetales > Planctomycetaceae > JAHBXU01. The sequence continues at coordinate 41,857 of JAJDEJ010000109.1, forward strand.
CATCGATGGGTCCGCAGTCTCCCTCAGCTCACGCTCGAGAGCAGCATTAATAATGCTGACGCCGGTTAGTATGTCGGCAGACTGTTGATCGGCACCCCAGCGGTGACCGGGTAAGTCGGACCATAGGCGTATGGAGTCGCTGCCGGGAGTCCAGCGGTCGTGTTTGTGCCGCCGTAGTAGGCACCTTGCGGATACCCGCCACCGTAGTAACTCGGAGCACCGCCGCAAGCACCGCCGGCACAACCGCCACCGCCGCATCCGCCGCCGTATGGATTCATCCAGCAGCAGCCGACGCTAGAAGCAGCGATCGCAATGCATGCGCATAGCATCATGAACTGTTTCATCGAACGTTCCTTTTCGATCAAATTCGAGAGAGAGATTGGATTGTCGTGACAGGATTCGCCACGGAGCCCGCGATCTATGGGGAGACATCGTCGGCTGATAATCAGCGACGAACGCCACCGGATCTCACAGAGAACTGCGAGGCTTCGGCCCGGTTAATCGGAGTGGTCATGATGGGAAAAACTGAGAGATGAGTCGCAGTGGAAGCGCCTGAGCAGGCATGCATCCAACTGCGGGCGGGAAAATATCTGGAAACGAAATTCGAGTCAACAGCTTTTTGGCAGATTCTGCTGATTCGCGACGTTCAGGGGACTCATTAGGTCGTCGATACGGCGACTTTGATGCCATAGTACTTCTCCAGAACCGTCAAACACCCTTCAATTTCCTCATCACGATCGGCCTCGCAAAGCACGCCTGATAGACACAACCGGTCAGCGACGGCACAAATCGTCTCCAATGACAAATCAGGGGCCAGCACAAGGCCAAGACGACGTTCGATCATGTCCCCCAAACTGCCAACCCACTCATGCTTGATCGACCAGTCCACGAATGACATCGGGATGTCGGTGCCGGGCAGCGACTGTCTCTCAGCGGACGACGTTAAGCTCTCGCGGCTGTTGGTTCCCAGCAACTGAAAGACGGCCTGAACTTGCTGCGGCTCATATCCCGTTTCAGCTGCGACGTCTCGACACCATTGATCGATATCATCGGGGAAGTCTTCCGCCCCCGGGACGAGGCGGTCGCGAGTCTCTCGAACCCGGGAGACATTCAGTCGACCCATCACGAGATCCGCCACTTCCTCCCCGAAGGCCCGGCAGGTCGTCAACTTGCCGCCAATCAGCGTGTCGACCGGGATTCCTTCGCGGCTGGTGGTGTGAATCCAATGCCCCCGTGGGATCGATCCGGTCCGTCCGCTTGGCACATAGGGCAAGGGACGCACGCCACTGTAATGGACGTCGATGTCCTGTCGCGTCAGTGCACAGCCAGGGATGACGTCATTCGTCATTCCGATGAGATACTGCAACTCCTCCTCACTCGCAATTGCTTCTCCGGGAGGTCCAGTGAAGCGTTCGTCGGTGGTCCCCACTAGCACTGACTGGCCGAAGGGGAGGATAAACACCAGACGACCGTCGGTCGCCTCCGCGTAGATGCCGCCGTCTCCAATCGCCTGCCGGAGTCCGGCATGAGCCGTGATGAAATGACTTCCTTTCGTGCCACCCAGCAAACGTTCCGTCTCGACGTCCATGTCATTGAGCGTGAGGTCGCCCCAGGCCCCCGTTGCATTGATGATGGTCGACGGCTCAAACGAGTGAACGGCATCGCCGTCGGACACCCTCCGCACAGCAACTTTGGAGTCTTCAAACAGGGCTCCGTGATGTGTGAAAATCCGAAACTCGATGTCATTCTCGGTTGCATACTGTCGGGCGTCTTCCAGTAGCGCGAGGGCGAAGCGTTCAGGATACAGCATCTGGGCATCGTAATAGCTGCACAGCCAATAGAATTTGCTCGCATCGACAGACGGCGTTCCTGTTTCGCCGATGCGTTCCAAGGAGTGGCTCGGCAACAATGACGATCGGGAAATCCAGTCGTAAAACCACAACCCCATGCGGACGACCATCAGTCCACGTTCTGAGCGACTCGGCAGACGGGCAGCGAGCCAGCGTCCGACAGAGAAGCGGCTCAGTCTGAGGAAGCGAAAGCCCGACTGGATTAGACCGCCAAAGCGTCTCGTCACGGGAATGTGCAACTTGAGTGGCTTCACAAACTGTGGAGCGAGCTTCAGCAGTCGCTCACGTTCATGCAGCGACTCAGCCACAAGACGGAAGTCCCCGTATTCCAGATATCGCAAGCCCCCGTGGATCAACCGCGATGCCTTCGCTGTCGCTCCGGTGGCGATATCCGCTTCATCGACCAACACGACGGGCACACGATTCAGCACCAACTCCCGCGCCACGCAACATCCATTGATGCCTGCACCGAGAATCAGAACCGGTTTGGTGGGGGTGTCATTGGACATGTACCGCAGTCTAGCGAAGCTCACGTGAGTCGCCTACATGATAGAACGCTTACATGATAGAACACAGATGACGCGGATCTGACGGATGAACGCAGATTGCTCTGATCAATCGCTTGAATGAACGATTACACCAGAAACCGATCCGCGAAAATCCGCCTGATCCGCGTCATCTGCGTTCCAGCTTCCCCTGGCTCAAGGATTGATCATCCCACTTCATACGAACCGTTTGGAGGGGCACGCAAAGCTGGCAATTCTTCGATGAGCCTCCTATCATCCGCATCTGAGAATTATCGACCCCTCACACCATCAACTTAGCCATGCCCACCGTCAAGTTCATCAACGAAAAGCGATCCATCGAAGTCCCTGAGGGTGCCAACCTCCGCAAGGAAGCCATGAAGAACGGCGTTGAGCTGTATTCGGGCCCGCATCGTTACGTCAATTGCCGAGGAAACGGTCTCTGCTGCAGTTGTCGAGTCCACGTCAAAGGTGGCGAGGAGAACGTCAGCCGACGTGGCCTCTGGGAGTGGCTGAACACATGGATCAATCCCTTGGGATTCTTCACCCGCATCGGTCATGAGAACGAAATGCGGCTCGCCTGCCAGACCAAAGTGTACGGCGACTGCGAGATCGAAGCCCGACCGGACCTGAATTTGCACGGCGAGAAGTTCTGGAATTGACGCATTGCTCAGGGACTCTTCTCCCCTGGCGGCGACATCATTCTCCAACATCATGGCCGATTCGGTCGTACTGATCAGAGTGCGATCTCTAATTCGGCAGGTGCCGGAGTCCTCACGGATCGCCTGAAGGGCGAGAGGGACGATGGAATCACACGGTCACACGACATCTGCTCAATTCGCAGCGGTGGTCACACTCTTGGCCTGCATACTGTTGCTGACTCTCGGAATATCAAACCCGCCTCGTACCTTGGTCAGACTTCACTTGCCTGCAGAATTCCGCGAGGTTTCTGCCAGCATCACCTGCGGCGCCGTTCCAGAGTCGAGCGATGAGTTTCTCGCTCTGAGAAAGACTGGCATTCGGACGATCCTCAGCGTTGATGGGATGCAGCCTGATGTCGAGGCAGCGAATGCAACTGGGTTGAGATATGTGCACATTCCGATCGGATATGACGGGGTGCCCGAGGATGACGTTGGGAGAATGACGAGAGTCCTGCGGGATTGCGATTCCCCGATCTACGTTCACTGCCATCACGGCAAACATCGCGGACCCGCTGCCGCCGCCGTCTGTGCAATGATCGCCGAGGAGATTGACATGCCGCAGGCAATCGAGTTGCTGACAGACGCTGGCACGAGTCACGACTACTCCGGTCTGTGGCGTGACGTCCGCAATTTCAAACCACTGACTGACAAATCGACCCTTCCGCCCATTTCATCGTCAGTCGAGTTGGAGCCGCTCGCAGCCACAATGGTTCATCTCGATGAGTGCTGGGAACAGACTCAACGAGCCGTTGAAGCCTCGAAGACGGAGCAAGCCCTCGAACAGGTGAACATTCTGGAGCAACTGTTCCGGGAAGCATCTCGACTCGACGGAGTGGACGAAGAGAGTGTCTGGCTGCTCGAAATGCTGGACGCCGAGTCTGTTGTTGCATCGCTCCGTGACGACCTGACAGATCACCCGGAGAAAGTGACGCGATCACTCGCTGCCGTCGCTGAGTGTTGTCGCAACTGTCATCAGCAGCACCGCAACTGAGGAAGCCGCCGCAGGGCTCCTCACACAACAACTCCTCACACAACAAATGGTCCCTGCGGGCCGGTTGCCTCCTCTTGTGCGTGACGATGAGTTCGAACCAGAACTCGACTGGCACCATCCGTGAGTCATCATCGAGTTAGTGCCACGGGCACTTTGGTGTAGCGGCGTTTGGACGTCGAATGGTCGAAGATTCCGGTCTGGTCCGCCGCCAGGGACGCTACACTTATTTGACCCCTGCAGTAGTGACGACGGGAAAGTTGTTCAGCCTCACTGACTCGGGTAATGTCACATTGAATACCGAGTGTCCTCTCCCCTTTCTCGAATACCTGTCACGATGATCAGTCGTCTCGCGAGTTGTTGGGCAATCTTTCTATTACTCTGCACTCGGGGTCTGTCGGAGGACACTCAGCCCCACTTCTCGCCACGAATGGTGGAGGCTCCGTATTGTTACGTCGTCGGCGATGAACGGTCTTGGCCGATCCTGCGTGAGAAAATGTCATCATCGCAAAACATTTCGCTGATTGCTCGGCAGGGTGATCGCAAGTTGAGCGAAGGGACGTCTCTTCGGTTCAAAGGATTCATCGTCACCGTCGACAAGACGGGAACTCTGACCATCGTTGCCCCTGATGATGCAACGAGTGAGTTCCGATTGGAGGTCGTCCTCCATGAGGGGGATGCCGTCCAGGAATCTCGGGTTCTATCCATGAGGCCGGCTCCCCCTCACCGCCCGATCTCCTATGTTGCTGACCTTGTCGATGATCTGATCCGTATCTTCTGGAAGGCGGATTCTCAAGAATTCCTGCCGCTGGAGCAGGACGGATTCGACCAGTACTTTCGTCGATTACAAATGCACGGCGTCAAGCGGTTGATTGTCTGGCAGAGTCCATTTCCCTTGATCGTTGACGAAGCCAACTATGCCTCGGACGACTGGACACGCGCTGTCAGACAGGCTCAAGCCATTATTGACTCTGAGGAACTGACCGCATTGATGAGGCAGTCGAAGGGGCTCAAAAGTTACCAATGGCTACGCATACTGATGGCAGCTCGTTTGTCACCAGACATCGGCAAGATGTTCACCCAGAGCGCGACGGATCATGGTATCCATTTGACAGCCAGCTTCCGCCCCTTTGAACCCGCATTGACCAAGTACTACGACATCCCGGTCTTCAACGAGAACGGCGCGTACCTGTGGAATTTCCTGCCAACGGCATCGCCAATTGTGAATTACCAGACCAAGCAGGTCGGCTTTGCGAATGGTCGCGAGGTGCTGCGTCAGATGGGACGAGCGGAAGACGCTGAGCCTGTTACGATCGAGATTAAAGGGGTCGGAAACGCCGAAATGATCGTGCAGCGAAGTCAAAATGGAGAGCGATTAATCGAGCTTCTGGAGTCACCATTTCCGCCGCTGGACGACTCATCGTTCGTGCTCGTCCGTGATTCGGAGCAAGATTTCAGCCTGCAACGATATGCAGCAATTCATGAGATCGCCGTCGCACGATTGACTCCCCTTGAGAATCTGCAATTCCAATCGAAAGGCACGAAGCTCATCATCAGCGGTCTCCAGGTCTCTCCAGATACGCGGTATCTTATCATCCGATCGACAGGTGACGGTTCAAACGAGGTGACACTCCCCGCCATCCTGGATGTGGCGGTACGAACGAAGGCGGGTCATCGGTTGGGGCGAGTTAACGTCTACTGTGCTTTGAAAGGAGAAGAGGAGGATGCCAGATCGACTCGCGTGGCAGGCATTCCCGAGGATGGCAAGTATCGCACGGGTTTTCAGGCGATTGAGAACAGCATCGACGTGTTCCGCCGAACGGGAAAACAAAGTTGGACGTTGGCAGAAGGCGATCTTGTCGTCGATTTGGGTGACCGCTGGTCAGTCGAGATGGTCGACTTTGAACGACCCGCAGCACGGGAATATGTCGTTAAGGAATTGAAGACCATCCTCAGTCACGCGGCGTTCGATGAGATCTTCATCAACACCCGGTCACATACGCAACTCGCTTCGTCCACGGCAGACGGAGTCGATGAGATACAGCCGATGGCCCACTATCGGCTGCGGGGTGTCAACTATTCCCATAACGGCATCGACCGTGCGTTTGGACCGATCTCGATGGCAGATGACTCGGTCGTGAGGTCGCTGCCCACAGAGTCGATTACCAATTGGCAAGCTGGTGAGTGGCAAGGAGCGTGTCAAACCGACGATTCGCCATTCAAATGGAGATACCACCGCAACTTGGCTGTTGCCAGCGGCCTGCGTATGTTGTTGCTAGAACTGGAGCACGAGTTTCCTGAGACTCGTATCCGTGTCGTCATTCCCTCGAGCGAGAAAGTGATCGACTCGATGGAAGAATCGTTGGACACCATGCCTAAGCCGGATGGTGGCACATACTCGCGTGACTACTTCCGCCACATCTGGGCCTCACTGAACTACATTCCCGCGATCGGAGAAGGGATGGCAATGGTCGATCTCTCAGGACTGTCGGTCGAGCCGGTCTTTCTCGGAGTCCGATTTCTCCCGGATGATGGACCTCTGCAGACGTTTGTGAATCTCTGTACGCAACAACTCTCGACGAACTGTGGATCGAGTTATCGAGGACCACGAAGTTTCTTTTACGAGGCACAAGAAACGCTGCGTGCCACTGACCGCGATGCTGCACGCCAGCGTCGAGAGGAGATCATTTGCTCTCTCCTCAGCCGGGCTGACGAGATCAACGAGGTTATTCTCTATGAGGCAGCTGATTGGACCTACTACCTGCCAACACCGGTTTCTGGTTCGACAGCTTACGAATTTGTCGAACAGTGTCAGGAGACAGCCCCGAAATGAGCATGTCAGAGGTCAGCAGAACGTCGTCAGTCACAGCGAGGCAAACGTCCCTTCGTCTTCGACGATACGCGACTGTTCAAGAAGCAGTTCCAGATGGGAGTAGGCCTCTGCACAACCCAGGATGACGTGAAAATCTTTCATCTTGCCGAACAGCCGTAGAGCGATCTCATAGACGGTGAGTCCACTTTCACGTTGCAGGATCGTGACGATCTCCTCCATGCGTGCCTCATGATGACGAATCAGTTCGTTGCATCGCTCGGTGACAGACTCCATCGGGTCGCCGTGTCCGGGCATGACAAGGAGTTGCTGATTGCGAGTGACATCCCGAATCTTCGCAAGTGAGCTGAGATAGTGGGGCAACAAACCTCGATTCTTCATGTCACCGCCTCCCACATTCGGAGAAATGTCCGGGAGCACATGATCGCCTGCGAACAGGTAGTCGTTGTACTTCAAACAGACAGACCCTATCGTGTGTCCGGGCGTGTGCAGTATTTCGATGTCTCCGTCCGCCGTCGACAACAAGTGCCCATCGCCGAGTGGCGTCGCGTTCGCCGACTCGATCGTCCAATGGGGGCCTGCTACGTTCTTTGTGTCTGGCCGCACTTTCTCAGGGGCTCTCCACTCGTCGAGCCGTCTTCTCGCGATGTCTGCGTAACGCTGACCTGAGGGATCGACGTCGTTGATCGAAGCCGTCTCGCTCTCGTGAATGAAGATCTCCGCACCGTGGTCTCGCTGGAACTTCCACGCGTTGCCGATGTGGTCGATGTGTTTGTGTGTGAGGATGATGCGCTTGACGTCGGTCGGAGCAAGTCCGGTCTCCTTCAATCCTTCGACCAATCCATCGTAGGCTTTATCGGTTGCGATCCCCGTGTCAACCATCGTGATCGGGTCTGTGCGGATCACGTAGACACACGTGCGCCCCTCCACAAAAGGGTTCGGGACGCGAATGCGGTCAACACGTGGGATGGTCATGAAAGGGATTGATTGAACAACAGGAGACTGATGAACCGACCATCGCCAATTGGCAAGTTAGCAGGGAGGCAACGCCGACCTCCAATGATGGGAAACTTTCCCTCGTTTGATACTGAGTGCTTCGAGAATAAGCACTCAGTCTGTGAGGGACCAGCGAGGCCCGCAGAATTGTCTCAACTCGTGCTGCGGAGTGTGATGACCGACCGAACGGTGTGGCAGACCACACGGTTTCGTCCGGACTCCTTTGCTGAATACAGACATTGGTCAGCGACACGGACGAGATCATCGGTCGACTGCGTTCCTCCTGCAAACTCTGCGACGCCAAAACTGGCCGTCACGCGCATCTCTCGACCGTGTGACAAAAATGGGTGTTGCTCGATGGTCGACCGGAGAATCTCCGCCAGTTCGGTGGCCCGGTCTTCATCACTGCCAGGGACTGCTGCGATGAACTCTTCGCCTCCATAGCGTGCGAGGATCGCCGAGTCCGGCATCACGGCTTTCCAGAGTTGTGCCAAGTCGCGAAGCACGTCGTCCCCCGCCTGATGCCCGTAGTCGTCGTTGAAACTCTTAAAGAAGTCGACGTCACTCATGACCAACGACAGAGGCGTCCCGTTGACGGAAGCCTTCCGGACGAGATTGCGAAGTTCACGCTGAAATGTGGTGTGGTTGAACAGTCCTGTGAGTCCGTCGCGAAGTGCCATCTCTTCGACACGTCGGAATAACTGAGCGTTCTTGATCCCCAAGGCGTAAATGTTCGCGAGCGTGTCGAGCATACGCTTGAAATTGGACGAGGGACTCTTGAGTTCATCAATCACGATCAAACCGAGTAAGTCCCCACCCGCCATGAGCGGAGCGACAGCCTGAGGCACGTAATCCTGATCAGCCAATTCGGAGGTCAGTAGTTGATCCTGAGCGACCTGTTTGGATGTGACGAGCACACGTTCACGGATGACCCAAGCTGCGATTCCCTCATCAACATCAGGGACGAACTGATCAATATCGGCCCCCTCAGCCTGCAAAGGGTTGATGAGACTCGTCCCGGTTCGATCCCAGAGATAGACGCGACACTCCTCGCAGTGCAGCGATGCCTTGGCCGTGCTCACGATTGCAGGAAGGAGTGTGTCCAGATCCAGGTTCATCGAGATCCGATGACCGATGTCCTCCAACGTCTCCAGCAGGACAGGAAATTCCGTTTGGCTTGAGTGGTCCTGCTGACCCTCTGATTTTTCATTCGCGATCGAGGGGCGCTCTTCGAGTTCTCGCAGATATCGAAGCGACGTCTGAGGGTCTTCCACGGCACTGCGCAGGACTCGGACGGCTGTTGCGACAAGGAGACTCAGCGTTGAGATAATCAGAATCAGAGCAGCCGCAAACCGATAGCCGTTTCCGCCGTCTGGTCCGCCACTGTAGAACGCCTCGATGGCGATCGAAGCTGCGACCAGAAAACTGGCCGTCAGGGACCAACGCAGTCGGCCCGAGAGAGCTACCAACGTCACGGGTAGGACGAGGCTCGCCAGAGAGACCGCTCCTCCTGTGCCTTCCCAACGGATTCCACAAACAATGGCGAGAGGAGCCAGTGTCCCTGTGAGGACGACAAGCCGCCAAGGTTTGGTATTCAGGAGGGCACGGATCATGGGGCGACAGCCAGTCATTGGCCGACCGCGACATCCTTCAAGAACGACGCGACCGCTTCATCTCTGCGACTTCATCCAGACTCCTTTCACCAGCGAAGACATAGAGCACTCCCTGCTACAGATATGATGCGGTTCGCAGCCACGAATTGCAAATGCCCCGTCGACAGGCCTGCCAGTCAGCTGATCTGCTTGACGGATCAGCACGGATATGCCCACGCGTTGTCAGAAAGCAACATGCTTAATCGGGGCTCACCTAACAACCGGCCCTCGACCTATATTCATGGTTTCTGTGCAGGAGCATGTTGGAGAAATGACCTCAGCCTGCTGAGAGGCCCTCCTGCAGGACACCTGAAGAACAACTTTCGAATTGCTCTACCGGGACTGTCCACCATCGCCCGGAATGGGCCAGTTACGACCGCTGATGAGACCGCCATCAACATAAATGGTCTGGCCCGTCAACCAGGCGGCTGCCGGTGACGCCAGAAAGATGGCTGTCCCGACGAGGTCGTCCGGTTCGCCCAATCGACCGAGGGGCGTGTTGAAGCGCCCCCACTCCTGCATCGTCGGGTCGGACCACAGTTGTTGGGTGAGATCGGTCAGGATGAAACCTGGAGCAAGTCCGTTGACCCTCACGCCCGCAGGTCCCCATTCGCGGGCAAGGGCTTGAGTCATCCCGTTGAGCCCGCACTTGCTCATCGCGTAGGGAGTCACATTTGTTAATGGCGAATGGCTGTTCAGCGAGTCGATGTTCACCACACTTCCGGTGCCGCGTTCGACCAGATGCCGCCCTACCTGCTGCGCCATGAAGAACGCACCACGCAGATTGATGTCCAGCACGAAGTCAAACTGCTCGGCTGAGAAGTCGTTCGCCGGTTGACGGATGTTGACTCCCGCGACATTGAGAAGTGTGTCAATGTGTCCGCAATCCGCAATCACTCGCTTGACGGCCTCTTCGATCTGACCCGAGTCCGCAACATCACAGACGACCGTCTTCACGGCATGACTGCCCGTCGAGATCTCTTCAGCCGCGGCTTCTAATGTCCCTGTCTCTCGACCGGTGATGACCACCTGTGCACCGCGTGCAGCGAATCCCCGTGCGAGAGCCTTCCCGATTCCCCGGCTGCCGCCAGAGACGAGAACGACTTGTTCAGAGACATTAAAGAGTTTGTCTGTCACACATCTGCCCTGGTCAAAGAAACAGAACGTCTCAAACTTTGCCGTGGATCGTGTTCCCGGTCGAGTGCAGATCGTCACAGGCGGTCGCCAGACGCTCTGACACGCCGGTCTCTGCCTTCTTGAGATAACTGCGAGGGTCGTAGACTTTCTTGTTGCCGATCTCACCTTCGATCTTCAGGACCCCTTCGTAGTTCTTCATGATGTGATCGACAACGGGGCGAGTAAAGGCATACTGCGTATCGGTGTCGATGTTCATCTTCACGACTCCGTAGGCAAGCGTTTCTTCCAACTCGTGCCGTGGGGTCCCGGAGCCGCCGTGGAAGACGAGGTCGAACTCAGCCTCTTTGCCGTGCTTGGCCATCACGGCTTCCTGACCCTGCTTGAGGATATCGGGTCGCAGCTTGACGGCACCAGGCTTGTAGTGACCATGCACGTTGCCGAATGTCGCAGCGAACATGTAGCGACCCAGACCGTTGAGAGACTCGTAAACCTCAAGCATGTCTTCGGGTGAGGTGTAGAGTTTGTCATCCGGCATGTCGGAGTGATCCACCCCGTCCTCCTCACCGCCAACGACACCCGCTTCGACCTCGAGAATGATCTCACACTCTGCACAAAGCTTGAGGATTTCCTTGCTCAGTTCGATGTTCTCCTTCAGCGGGAGCTCGGACGCATCCAGCATGTGCGACTGAAAGAGATTCCCCTCACCGGCCTCTCTGCGGCGACGAGTCTCTGCGATCAACGGCTTGAGGAAACTCTCAACCTTCCCCGGTTGGCAGTGATCGGTATGCAGTCCGATTAACACATCGTATTGATCAGCGAGCCGATGAGCCGCTTCGGCCAGGACAATCGACCCCAACACCGCGTCGTTGACCCCCAGGCCGGAAGCGAACTGGCCACCACCTGTTGACACCTGAATGATGCCGTCCGACTTCTTGTCAGCAAAGGCCTTGAGAGCCGCATTGATGGTGACGAGCGACGTCACGTTGATGGCAGGGTAGGCATAATTCCCGTCCTGAGCCGCGTCGAGCATGGCGGCATATTGTTGAGGAGTGGCGATCGGCATGAGTGTTTCCTTCAGGCGTCGTGTGATGCAAGACTAGCAGTCGATCCGAACGAAAAGGATGCGCGAGGATCAGCTGTGAAAGTTGTTTGTTAACAGTCCGCGTTGAAATGTCCGCGGCCCTCCGTGAAGTGAGCGACTCCACGGTCGTGTCGTCAGCCTGGCGATGTGCCGGAGGCAATGACCGATGTCTCACTCAGGAGTCTCATCGTGTTCTTTCGACTTCCGACCGTTCCAGAAGGGAACTTTAGGCAATGTCGGAGCGAAATCCAAGAGATTGCGGCGTGGATTCTTCTGAGGACCGGAAGGCCGAGATCCGCTTGCGAGTCTGGGGGGGCTGAGGGCCACGACCCGGATGTCATCAAGCCGCACATCTCCATCGCCATTGAGTTCAATGGTCAGTTGGATGTCACGACGATGCGCCACTTCGCGAATGATGCGAAACGGTTCCCACTTTCCGGGAGGAGACTCCCGCCAGAACCGAAGCGCACCGACCGTCCCTTTCACGTTGTCATAGATCATCAGGCCATCGGGATGGCCGTTGACTTGCTTTTCGATCCGAATCTGTCCGGAGATCAGCACAATCTGTCCGCCTTGAATCGGAACAGCAGGAGAGACGACCGTGACATTCGGCGTCGCAGGGACGTTCGACGATACTTCTGACTGATCAGTTCGGGAGGAGATCCGCAATCCCAGTCGTCCCTGTACGGCATCCGCATGGAGCTCAACTTCCCGGTCTTTTGTTGTGTCGTACACGGATTTCCATTCGTCGGCAATCACTGTGTCGAGGTCTTCAAAGTCTCCGGACCGCAGCAGGTTCTCTCCGCTCCATCCGGATCCGCTGCCGATGGCATTGACCATTCTCCAATGATCGGGCAGTGTAGAGAAGCAGAGCGTGTGCGGGCTCGAAGTCGGCGACGTCATGCCAGCGACAGCGTTCTCCCAGTGGGCACGTTGCAACATTCGCAGGAGTTGCAAAGACGTCCGGCAGCTTCGTCTGGCGACGTCGAACTGTTCCGCCTGCAACTGTGCCTCCGCCTGCTCCACCCACTGAGCGGCCTGTGTCAAGCGGGTGTCCGCATTGGGAACTTTGGTGCGTGCCAATTGATCGAGTTGTTGATGTGTCGCCTGCACTCGCTGGAGGCGGAGGCGAGCAAGTTCCACCCACAGTTGTGCTGCTCGCTGTCGCTGTCTTCGCATGCGCTGTGTGAGTTTTGCCCCGAATTTAGGATCACTCGTGATGACAACGAAGGCATATTGGTCGATCATGGGGAGGCGGATTTCCATCCCCCCCGCAGGATACTCGAGATCGAGTGGATGGACGCTCGTACTCGTCACACTCCAGGCAAAAGCGTGCTGACCGCCTCCAGGCACGACCAGTCGCACATCTTTTCCAGCCATTTGTCCCGGCTGAAACTGTGCCTGATTGTCATACCAAAGTGGCAGAACCAAACGACCGTGCTTGCTTTGAATGACCGCCGCACGAACATCCGGCTGCTCGGTCTCGTTCGCTGGTTTTTTAGCAGCCGGTGTGAGTTTACCACGCAAGCCGCGTGACCTGCTGGAGGATGGCTCGCGTGCTCCGATCTCGACGGGAACCGTATCCACGACATGTCCGGTCGCCAAGAGTGGTTCCAGGAGGTCGGTCTCGAGATTCAACAGCGAGATGGCAAGTCGCCTTTCCTGTGCTGCCGGGGTATCGGCGTCGAGCGGTCCCGACTTCCAGAATCCCAAAGCGCGATGCCCCACCGAGAGCGATGTGATTGCCTGCAGCCAGATTTGCTCGGCCTCGACCACAATCGGCTCATGCCGTGATGCTTGGCGTGTTGACAGGTTGGGAGCAGCCGCTTCTGTTTGCAGCCAGGTGAAGCTCAAGCGGTCTGGCAACGCAAGATTTTTCTTGTAGCTGAGATAGTCACGATATTGCGTCGGAACAAAGGTCGTATGCAGCATGTGCCGACTGTTGCCGATGAGCGAGATGTGTCGTGAGAATGCTCGTTCGCGGCTGACGACATCGGCAAGCACCGGTCGCGGACGCGTGAATGCCCGGTCGGCGTCACGGACCATACCAATCCAGTTCTCGACGTGCCTTAACTGATCGGGCGGGATGCGTGTGCCCACCGTCCAGAACAGAATCGGAGCCGTCGAGGCAGGGATAGGCATCAACCCGGACTTGGAAGTCGAATGCATTGATCCATCCGGCCCCACTGGCAACTGAGGAGGAGCCGCCATGGCCCACATGCCGCGCTGTGCCAGTTCGTCCATCAAGATCGTATCATCGTACCGTTCGATCCACACGACGTTGATGCCTGTCGCCGCCAAGGCATCCAAATCCTCTCCATGGTAGACGGCGATCCTCGGGACTCGGGGTCGCCCTTCAATCAACAGCTCGTTGGGATTGATCTGGATCGGGCATTCCAACAACTCTTTCTGACCTGCGTTGATCTGGCGAATGGTATCCTGTTCGTCCGAGAGATGCACCAGCGGACCATACTGCAACTCATCGACGAGCAATTCCGTCACGCCTTGGCCAACAGGCACATGAACTGTGATTCGGTCAACGTGTTTGTCGCGTGTATTGAGCGTTTTTCCATCAAGGAGATTGGCAAGACGTCCTCGCAATAGTGTCATCTGCCTTTCCACGGCGTCACCAGTGGATGTCACGGTGAGTTGCTGCCAACGATGCGTGTTCTTGTACGGAGTTCCCAGAATCTCGAATGAGACACGCTCGCCAGTCCGTGGATCACGTTGATGCGGCAGCACGATCCGCATGGAAATGACCGCCCCCGATCGATTCGCACGGACCCACAACGACGCTGTCAACTCATCGTGCACCTGACTCCGAGGCACTTGATGAGTCAATTCGGCTGCGACATCACTGAGAGAAGTTAAGAGCTCAACTCGCTCGGCGGCAGTGCCCGACTGACGTTCATAAAAGTCCCGAACATGCTCCACGACTTTCACGCGTGTCTCGTCAACTCTGACATCCCAGCTGGGTCGCGAGGAATCACATGCGTCACGATAATCGTCGCCGCGGGCCGTCGAGTGACCAGCTGCGAAGGAGAACACTGCGCAGAGGACGAACGCAGTCACAGACGCAAAGCGTCTGAACTGATCGAAATGGCGATGGTGGAACAGCCCTTCCATGGGCCGATTTGTGGCTGTTTCTGGGCCCGACCTTCTCCGGACACCTCAATAAAGTGCCGGTGGGGGCGATGGAGATTGACGGAGGGAATCGACTCTTCTGTCTGAAACGACGATCGCCATTTCAGACAGACCTGCGAGTTGTACATGAATGATCCAAACGCCACTAGACGACTGTAATCCCTTCTCAGAACAGCAATTACGTACATTCTTCAACCCTCGTGTTGACGTTCCTCAACAAGGCGTCACCCATGCTCTTGGGGATGCGGTGTCGCAAGGTAAGAACAGTCATCAACTTACGCACATGGTTGCAATTGGTAAACGCTCAAGGCACAATCTGGGCAACGCAATTTTGAAGGAGCTGCCTCGGTCAAAGCGAGTTGGCCGCTCGAAACGCTCCACCCCACACATGGCGTCAAGAGTGGACGGCTGGTGGTGGCTGACATTTCGATGAAGGTTCGATGAGATGCCGCGAGAATCGCGACTGCCCGATAGCTATGGAGACGAACAACCGCGCGAGTTGGTTGAGTTGGGACGTCTGATTGCCGAGTTGCCCGAAGAGCAATTCAAGCATCTGGAGACGACCTACAATCAGGTCGTGGACTGTGTGACTCGTCGGCGACGCATTCTGACACTCGTGCAGGAAGCCCTCTCACAACTGCGGCTCGACATCAAGTACCTCATGTTCGACCTTGAGGTTACTCGCAGCGAGCGGGATGAGTTAAAGCATCAACTCGACCAGAACGAACGCGACGGTTACGAACGCTACTGACGCTGAGTCGGGCATCGGCCCCCTCAGTTTGCACGTCATTCCCGCGAAGGCGGGGATCCAGTCCGCATGTAGCACCGTGTCTAACTCAAACGTCGTAACTGTCGATGCTGGATCCCCGCCTTCGCGGGAATGACGGTTGTGGGAATCGACAGGATGACTCAAGTGTCAGCCTCGATTCGCACTCACTCCTCAGGCTCACTTCTGTCTTCCCCTTCAGTCGCGCTCTTGTCTTCGGACTCATCCGACATTGCAAACCACTTCGCCAACATCGTTCCGGTCAACATGCACCCAAACGTGTACGCTGCTGTCGGGATGGCGGCTGTGGGAGTGTCCTCGAACCACTTGATCGCCAACGCCGTGCCGACCCCCGCGTTCTGCATGCCCACCTCAAGGGTCAGCGCCTTGCGCATGTTGTGGGAGAGTCGCATTGCCGTCGCTCCACTGTAGCCGGCGAGATAGCCTCCCAGGTTCAGCAACAACAGCACACTGAGCACGGCCATCGGAATCTGTTGCAGTCTGTCTCGATTCAGGGCCACAACCGTCGCAATGATCCAGAGGATGGCCAAATTAGCGACCGGACCGGCAATGCGGCGCAGGGCAGGGGCTCCACGACTCCAGAGGCGACACACCAGATAGCCCGCGATCACCGGTCCCACGACTTCACGCAGCAACTGCATGCTGATCGCCAGTGAGTCGATCGATGCTCTCGTCCTCAGGGCCAGTTGCAGAGCCAACGGGACGATGATCGGAGACAGCAACGTCGCGAGTGTTGTCAGACTCACCGAGTAGCTGATGTTACCACGAGCGGCCAAGGTCAACACGTTGGATGCCATCGCCCCTGGGACACAGCCGACAAGGACGACTCCCACGAACAAGTCACTCGGTAATTGAAAGATCGTGGCCAGTCCAAACGCCAAGAGAGGCATCGAGGTGTATTGGACAAGAGTCCCTCCCAAAACCGTCGGCCACCGCTGCTGGACCATTGAGACTTCATCTCTCGGCAGCAGTGTCCCAATGGCAAACATCGTCACCGCCACGACTGTTCCCAGCGGAAACCGGGGACGAGATTGCCCCGTCTCCGATGAGGTGACAAGCAACGGATCAAACGCAGCGACCGTTCCTGTCTCCGGTGAAGAGAGTTGCCAAGCATGGTTCCCACCCCACAGGGATGGCCACCAGATTGCGATCGCTGACGAAAGGATCAGCCAGAGAAGCAGGTGTCTCTGCAGCATGAGCGGGCATCAAGGAGTGAGGGAGGACTCTCGCAAGTTATCGGCCTCAATGGCGACGTGCAATCGCGACCTTGTCAGTCTCAACGAAACATCGGTCCTGCCTCAGTGTCGAACTGATCAGTAAAGGTTAACCCAGATCTTGGTCGAGAGGCGACACGTGACGGTGGTCGAGGCGTGAAGAACGTCACCCCCTGTCGACGGCGCTGCGGTGCAGTGAAGAACACCCCACGGCGCTGAGACTTATCTGCAGGCGTCGGCTCGCTCTCTCGCGAGTGAGCGACAGACCCAGATCGAGCATGGGGCGTGGGAGTAACGGTCGTGCGAGAGGCAACAGGCGTTGATACGGCTGCCACGCTACTGCGGGCTCCCTGCGCGAATGACGTATCGGGAGCCATCACCAGTGACGTTTGCAGATCGAGTGACGTGGAAGGCAGTGGCTCGCCACTCGCGAGACTGTTCAGGATTTTGGACTGAGACTCGAACAGTCTCTCAGCGAATTGAATGACCTGAGCCGTGGGCACTCCGGCGGATTGCCGTTGGAATTGTTGGAGTTCGTCCAGGCACACCTGTCGATTGGCGTTGGTCATTTCGATGACCCGATCGAGGAAGACCTCTCGTTCCTCAGCGACCCGTGCCGGTTGCTCAGACTGAGCGAACAGGGCCTGTTGATTCACCAGACGTTGTTCCAAATCCAATGAACGTGTTTTCGCCTGAGCAGCCTGGATGTTCAGCAGATTGATCTCAGCATGCAGAGCGGCGAGTTCGGCAGTCGAGTTGCCCAAGTTCTGGGGGACATCAGAACGTCCCATCAGGCCACCGATGACGATCCCGAGCACAAATAACACGGCCCCAGCCACCACCGCCAAGAGCCGAAGTGAGTACGAAGACGGCAGTTCGGTGTGAGCATCCCACAACGTGTCTTCTGGAGAAACGGTATATGACATCCCTGCACCCTCATTTCGCCGGATCGTGGGAGATGGTCCATCCATGTCGGATCGTTGCGATCGCTATCTCCCTCTATGGAGTATCGAGCAGAAGACGTGGAGCCGTGAGGACGTCACTTCTGACCCGAAATCGGGACGCAACGGGCAGAATCGCTAGAACCGCGCCAATCCGACTTCGCGAATGAATGCACTCTGAACATGGTGGCATCTCGACGACGGACGGCAGAATCGGCCGACGAAAGCGCGTAACGATGTCCAATCGGCGTTCAGAATTTTGCGACCGAAGTGCATCGATCAGCTGGAGCCGTGCGGCGTTCTCGACTCGTGAAGAAGAGCATGACCAAACTTTCGCCACCAGACGAATCCTGCAGCGACCACAGCTGCAATGGCGCACAGGATCACGAACCAACCCTGGCTGGTTGATCCGCTGTCCGCCTGAATTTTCTGCAAGGCGATTTGCGAGGTCGCACGCAGAGCTTCATTCGGATCCTGAGTCCAATGGCGATGAAGCACTGGGGCAAACGCCCGTGCACGGCGGCCCATCTCTCCCAGAGAAGACGCAGCCGCCATACGGAGCTCCAGTGTCTCTGTCGTGTCAATCAGCACGTCGGCTACAGCTTCAATGCTCTCATCATTCAGGTGCGGCAACTGACCCAGTGCCTGGAATGCGTTGATCCTGACCGGCAGTTGCTGGGACTGGATGGCTTGGACCCACAACGCCTCGGCGCGAGTTGCCTTTTCAGCCGACTGCCGCAAGCGGAATCCCCACATCAACAGTCCGACGATGACAATCAGGCTTGCCAGGAACGGCCACAGATACGTCCTGCCTGCCGCGACGTGCCCCAACTCACGTGTCTCCTTGAACTGCATCTCGACAGGCAAGCTGGAAGGCTGAGGAGACCGCTTGAATGTATCACTGTCGATCGGTCTTGGTCTCGTAACAACGGAGACTTTGGACGTCACCAGACTCACTTCCCGAGCGACCACCTTGGCGTCGGTTGGTCGGTCTGCGGGCTCCTTCGCAAGAAGCTTCGTGACCAGCTGTTCCAGGGCCACCGGACAATCCAGCGCGATCGGCGTGATTCTCGGAATCTCTGCGCGACAGTGCATGTGCATCGTCGCCGCCGGCGTGTCGCCAACAAAGGGGGGCTTGCCGGTCAGGAGTTCGTACAGCACACACCCCAGTGCATACAGATCCGTTTGCGGAGTGATGTCGCCGCCTCGAATCTGCTCGGGTGCCATGTACAACAGTGTGCCTGCCGTCTTCCCAGCACTCGTGATTCGTCGCGACGCGATGACACTGGCGAGACCGAAATCACTCAGTTTGAGCCTCCCTTTCTCGTCGAGCAGAAAATTGGCCGGCTTAAGATCACGATGGACAACGCCGTGCTGATGAAGGTAGGCCAAGGCTGCACACATTTGCCTGGCATACTCGATCACCGTTTCCCAAGGCAGCCGTCCCCGTTCCTGGAGTTGGTCTTCGAGTGAACCGCCGGGCATCAACTCCATCGCATAGAACCGACGCTTGTCCTCGCACACTCCACCGAAAGATCGCACGATGTTTGGATGCTGCAGCGATTTGAGCACCTCGACCTCGCGCTCGAACCTCGCCAGCACGACTGGATTCGTCACGTCATCCGGCAGCATCTTCACGGCGACGTCGATGTCCTTGACGACGTAACGTCCGCGATACACGACGCCCATCCCGCCTTCACCCAGCCGTTCTTTCAACTCGAACGGCCAGATCCAGCGACTTGATGGCTCGGGGGGAGATGTCGGTTTGGAGGCCACGTTCATATCATTGGATGATGGACACTGTCCGTTTGCGTTCTCGTCTCGCCGTCCATTGTACGGCCCCTGTCGACAGAATTCTAAACCGATCTCATCCGGGGGAGACAGTCCGAAACCGTGATCTCAACGACATTCCAGGAGCATTTTTTCGGAATTGTCAGGTTACAGGAATTGGGACTGGACACGAGTGACATCTGGGATGATCTGACCGAAAGATTGCTGATCACACTTGATAATTCAACTCCGGAGAGGTTGCAGCTTTCATGCCGTTGTTGCCAAGATAGCTCAAAAATTGGAAGACCCAAAACAATACGTCCTCTGGAGCGATTGATGAAGGCTTTGGCAGTCCGCCCTGGCGTGGCTCATAGTTCTCACGTCGCGGATCTTGATCCGCCGCAACTGGGTGACATCCCCCATGACCGAGGTGTGCTGGTCCGCACACTTCAGGTTGGCGTCGATGCGACGGATGCCGAGATCGACGCAGCGCTGTACGGTGCCGCTCCGCCAGGATTCGACTTCCTTGTGTTGGGTCATGAGGTGTTTGGCGTGGTGGAAGCCATCGGCTCCGCCGTCACGCATGTCCAGCCCGGTGACCTCTGCACCTGTACCGTGAGACGTCCGGGGTCCACGCTCTACGATCAGATTGGCCGCAACGACATCACCAGCGACGAGATCTACTTCGAACGTGGCATCAACCTCCTTCACGGATTTCTCACGGAGAAGTTCGTCGATGATGCCGAGTTTGTGGTGAAGGTGCCTGTCGGGCTGGCTCACCTTGGGGTCCTCTCCGAGCCCGCCAGCATCTGTGCCAAGGGGATCGAGCAGGCGTATCTCGCCCAGTCGCGGTTGCAGGTCTGGGAACCCAAGCGAGCATTCGTCACGGGAGCTGGGCAGATCGGACTTCTCACTGCCATGATGCTGCGATTGCGGGGACTCGACGTCTACGTTCTCGCCCGGACCCGGAATCCGGGTCTGAAGCAGGAGATCGCTGAGGCCTATGGAGCGAAGTACGTCAGCACGCTGGACGCAACCATTCATGAGTTAGCCAAACAGGTCGGCAAGCCCGATCTCATCGTCGAGGCAACCGGCAGCAGCGCCATTGCGTTTGAGTGCATGGAGGTCTTGAGCCTCAACGGAGCCCTCGTCTGGACGAGTGTGACGGGCGGCAACCATCGTGCTGAGGTCCCAACCGACAAGATCAACTTGGAATGGGTGCTTGGCAACAAGCTGCTGGTCGGCACAGTGAATGGCAATCGCTACCACTTCGAGAAAGGACTGGCGGACCTTGCACTCGCAGAAGTGATGTACCCTGGTGTCACGGAACGAATTCTGACGAACCCCGTACAGGGCATCGACAACTACACCGAGATCATGCGGTTGCTCACCGAGGACAAGTCGGCCCTCAAGGTGTACGTAGAAGTGGCGGACCTGTAGCTTCCGAAGCTGAGACCGGTTTGATCACCGGACCGTCGACCAGCACGGGAATGCGGATCACCGAGAACTCGGGATCGTTGGTCAGAATCGAGACGGTGCTGATCGCACGTCCTGGGGGAACGTTGCCGGGCACGTGCAGCACGACAGGCACGCGAGTGTTGCCGCTTTCGTCCACTTCTGCAGTCTGCACCTCAATGTCAATGACGTCTGACGTCGACGTCGCGTCGGTGACAGCAATTTCGTGGCCTCGATAATCGGTGACGTAAACCGTCGCCTGGCTCGGCTGACCGTTGTGCTGATAGAATGCCAGCTCAGGCGGGTCGACCGTCACTTTTTTCTCGGGCAGAATGAGCTTGAAGCGCACGGTCGCCTGTCGAGGTTGCGGATCTTCGTAGTCCACCTTGACCGTGTAGGTATGCGGGCCGGGGGCTTCGTTCGCAGTGGTCACACCGACCACGAAGTAGCCCGACTCACCAGGCTGATACACGCGTTTGTCGTCTTCCAGCCGGGGTCGCAGACACCCGCAACTGGGGTCCAGCTTTGTGATCGTCAGAGGCTCTGCACCCGTGTTGGTGAAGTGATACTCACCCTGGATGATGGGAGCCAGACCGACGTCTCGCCGGTTGACGAGATACTGGTCAAATGCCAGGGACGGCAGTGGGTCGACCTTCGCGACAAGCTGAGGGGCAGCAGGCCAGATAGCAGCGATCGCAGACCAAATCAGCGGGACGGCTGCCAACAGCAGCAAGAATCGATGCTGTGGCGTGCTTGTCGAAGCGGAATCCATCGCGTGCCTCCATACGTCTCAGCGTGCCATCCGGGCGGTGATTCGGCTGGTTCCAAAGTAGCCATCACGCTCCGCGTGATGAGCGGAACAAGGGCGACCTTGCAACAAGCAGGAATGCGTGTGAGCCATCGCGTCATCACGCGGAGTGTGACGACTACTATGAACAGACCGATCGGCTTCTAGCACATGATGGCCGGCCCGACAAGATGAGCACCTCGGGTGGTCGGCGTTGCCTCCCAGCTAACTGGCTCCGATCACCCACGTTAGCCGCGAGCCAACGACGAGCGCCACTCCCTGACGATCAGTTATCCTCAACGCCATATTCCTGAAGAGTCTGCGTCGCTGCTGCCCGTCCAGAGCGGAAGGCGTCGCCTGCTTCTCCGCCGAAGAAGTCTGACAGATCGACCAACGCGGGGCCGAGCAGGATCAGGAACACGGCCGGCATGAGGCACAGAGCGGTCGGGAACAGGAGTTTGAAGGTCGCCATGTTGGCCGCTTGATCGGCTCGCTGCTTCTGGCTCTCACGAATGTTGTCACTGTGATCAGCCAGAGCGGTGGAGACACTCGTGCCCATCTTCTCGGTCTGGATCAATGTCGAGGTGAACGAGTTGACCTCAGGCACATCGACGCGGTCGGCGAAGTTCTGCAGAGCCTGCTCCATCGATCCGACCTTCGCTTGATCGGAGACGATGCTCAGTTCTTGTGACAAGGCGGGATAGACGGGCTTGAGTTCGTGACTCACGCGGTTGAGCGAGGCGGGCAGTGTCATGCCTTGGCTGACGCACATGTTGAGCATGTCCAGCATGTCGGGCATCGCTTTGCCGATCTCGTCGCGTCGTTCCGAGGCACGACTGCGGACGAGCAAACTTGGCAGCGCCCAGCCCAGCAACACGGAAGCTACACCGGCGAGAAGCACGAACAGTTCCAGTGCGGGCGGCACGATGAGGAACAGAATCCCGAAAAACAGAATCGACAGAACAATTCCCACATAGCGAATGGCCGCCAGGTTCAGCCAGGCATTGGGCCGATAGTAACCGGCATTCGCCAGTTCACGCTTCATCAGCCGTTTCTTGTCATCACTCTCCGGCAACATCGAGGCAAACAATGGAGTCGCACTGCCAAAGATCATATCGGTGCGCCCCGGCACGTCACCCGGTTCCATCTTGAGCAACGGCTTCGCTGTCGCCGTCGGAGCCGGACTGGCAATGGGATGCATTGTCTTGTCCGAGGCACCCGCTTGCGTCACGTCGGCCTTCGGCTCCTTGCGAAGCCCGGAAGCATCCGAGGTCAGGTTGCTCAACCAGCCGGAGCGTCGACGCCGCAGGAACAGCAGGGCCAGCAAAGCGGCTCCCACGAGGCAGGCGGCGACAATCAGAATGGTGCGAAGTTCAGGAGAGATCATGTCAGAGAGTCCGTCGTCGGATGTCAGTTCTTCTCAAGATGGTGGTTTCAAGACTCGGTAGCTGAATTCGCAAGAATTCAGACGAATTCCACCTGTCTGTTGGTCTGAACTCTTGCGAATTCAGCTACTTGGAAAACATGTGTCTATCAGGCCTTCTGGCTGCGAGTCAGAATCCTCAGCACGAAAAACGAGCCGAGCAGTTGCAGGAACAGAGCCGCCATCGTCGCCCGGAATCCCCAGTGGGAGTCGAGCAGTTCGTTGAAGTAATTGGGATCACGCCACATGAAGAAGGCAATCACCGCGATCGGCAGGATGAGCATCAACAGTGCGGTGCCTTTGCTCGCAGCCGTTGCGGCACGCAGGCGTCCCACGAACTGTGCACGATCACGCAGTGTTCGCGAGAGGCGGTCTAACACGTGGACGAGATCGCCACCTGTTTGTTCGTGAACCGCCAAAGCGGTCGTCAACACGCTCGTGCTGACGAGACCGGTGCGTGTCGGCAGATCACGGATCGAGTCCGTGACCGACAGACCCATATCCATTTTGCCGGTGACCAGTTTGAGTTCGTCACCCAACGGAACTGGCGTGTCCTCAGCGACCATCTTCAAACAGTTCTCCAGACTTCGCCCGGTGCGGGCGGCGCGGGAGAGTTCATCAATGGCCGGTGGCAGTTGCTCCGTCATCTTCGCTTGTCGCCGTGAGCGGATGATTGTGACGATCGCGACCGGAACGACAAATCCCACCAGGGCCCCCATCGCGGTGGCCACAAGGCTCTCCTGCATCACAAATGCGAGTCCGGCAACAGCCATCGCTGAGCAGGCACAGATGGCGAGCATTAACGCAGGTGCGATGCCCAAGCCCGATTGCAGCATGAGTTGATCGAACCAGCCGTTGAGGCGATCCGCCAGATCGTCGGGATCGCCGTGAGCATAGGGCTCGTGGTCCTTGAGGATCCCTGCGAACTCCTTGCTGGGCTTAATTTTTGTCGGATTGAGGACTTCAGTCGACATGGTTCAATAACTCTTGGCTGATGGCGATTGATTCGAGCAACGTCGAACGTCTCTTGGTCGCTGAACTCGCAAGAGTTCAGAGTCTTCGCAAGACTGAATTCTTGCGAATCCAGCGACGACTTCCCCCCCTTTTACTCGCCCGGGTTGTAGTCGCTGCATGGTTTGAGTTCGCGGGCGTTGAACATGCGTGTATTGAGTTCGTGTCCCTGCGTCGCGAGACGACGGAGAGACTGCGGCTCGTAGCCGGTCGCGTAGTACGAACCGAGCACTTTGCCGTCGTCGTCGACGCCCGCCATGCGGAACACGAAGATGTCCTCGATGTCGAACTCTCCATCGGTCACGCCGGTGAGTTCCGAGATCCGCATCACCTTTCGCTCACCATTGCTCAGGCGGGCAATGTGGACGAAGATTTGGATCGCTGAGGCGATGTACTGCCGAGCGACATGTACGGGCAGTTCGGCTCCCGAGAGGGCGATCATCAGTTCGAGACGGTGCAGCGCGTCACGTGTGTCGTTGGCGTGGACGGTGCTCATTGAGCCGTCGTGGCCCGTGTTCATGGCTTGCAACATTTCCAGAACTTCACCACCACGAGCTTCGCCAACGATGATGCGATCCGGTCGCATGCGGAGTGTGTTGCGGAGCAACTCGCGTTGGGTGATGAGGCCCTTGCCTTCGACGTTCGCGGTGCGAGTCTCGAGGCCGACGACGTCCAACTGTTGCAACTGCAACTCGGCCGTCTCCTCGATCGTCACCACACGCTCGGAAGGCGGGATGAAGCGACTCAGGTTATTGAGCATCGTCGTTTTGCCGGCACCGGTCCCGCCGGAGAGCAGCACGTTCAGTCGGCCTTTGACGCAATGGATGAGGAAGTCGGCCATCTCAGGCGTCAACGTCTCCATCTTGACCATGTCTTCAAAGAGCACGGCCTTGGTTTTGAAACGGCGAATCGAGAGCGTCGGACCACGTAGTGCGAGCGGCGGAATGACCGCGTGCAGTCGTGAGCCGTCCGGCAGTTTGGCGTCGACCATTGGCGAGACTTCGTCGATGCGGCGACCGGCTCGTCCGACGAGACGTTGGATGAATCGCATCAGGTGAGCGTCATCAGCGAAGCGGACGTCCGTCTGTTCGAGGACACCGTTACGTTCGATGAACACACTGTCCGGCCCGTTGACCAGCACGTCGCTGACTTCCGAGTCGTTCATCAGCTTTTCGATGGGACCGAACCCATAGATCTCGTCCATGAGTTCACTGACCATGAGTTGCCGGTCGTCGGGGGTCAGGTTGACCTCACGCTGGTTGACGAGGTGTGTCGCCAGCGACTGCAACTGACGGCGGAACTCGTTTTCACCCAGCTCGCCCGCTTTCGACATGTCGATCGCGTCGACCATCTGGTGGTGCAGACGGGTCTTGAGTTGTTGGAAGGATTTGCGGGTGTCGGTCCCGTTTTCGGTCGCTGCCACCATGTTGTTGCCTCCGTTAGGCTGTGTTGACGCCGGACGTCAGTTCAAAGGATGAGTCAATTCAAGGGTGTCGATTTGTCGTAGGCGTCTTGCTTGGTCAATGGGTCAATTGCAGTTTGAAGACATAGGGGTTCGCGAGGTCTTCGCTCAGGGTTTCGTCGATGATCGCCGTCCGCGTGGAGACGACAGCCGGTTGAAAGACAATCTGTGTGCTTCCCGTCTCCGCTCCGTCGATCGCGAGGATGCGACCGGCGACGAACTGGGTCGCCTGCAGGCGTCCGATGCCCAATTCGTTCGCCAGACTGTCGTCCTGGTACAGAACACAGATCCGTTTGTGTCCGATCATCTGCTCGAATTCGCTGAGACATTCGAGGAACATGCTGTCCGAACCGTCGATTGGCTGCGAAGAGCTGCTCAGCACGAACTCACCGCCAAATTGGGCGAGGTCTTCCTCATCCCAGCCCTCCAGGATCTGTCGACGACACTGTTGCTCCAGCAGTCCGTTGCCCGTGTCGATGATCTGGAAGTTGGGCGACGTCTCTTGCGACCCGTTCTCTTCCGATGTGCTCACGTCACTCGTCGATGACTCGTATGTAAGAACAATCTCACGAATCCCGTCAGGTCCGTTCGTGACGAAATGTGAGGCTTCGTCGTATCCGTACAGGTCCTGACCGTTCTGTTGAACGATCTGCCATTCCCAGGTGTCTTTGCGTGTGCCGGTGACGTCGGATTCCAGAATTCCCAGCGGCATGGCGGGCACGTTTGCTCTCAGTATAGAGCGAAAGCCGATGACACGATTGTTGATGGACGCCTCGGCGAACGAGACCACGTTGCCGGTCTCGACACCCGTCAGACCTCGGAAGAACAAGGCGACTCCATTTCCACGTCGACGGATCGCTTGTGCTCTGACGATGACCGAGGTCGGGTTGTGATCAGTCTCTAGAAAGACCGGTACACCCGTCGTCGGGTCATCCGTCACAACGCCGAAGCGGATGTCTCCATCTGGCGAAGTGTCCATTTCGACGACGGAGCCAGCGACTCGGTTGTCCGCAGCAATGGACCATGCAGTAAAGCGGGCCGCTTCGATGATGGCCGTGCCATCCGCGTCAGTCCGCAGCCGGTCGTCGTCAGCCAGACGACCGGCGGCGGCGAGTGCGGCCGCTTCGGCAGCTGTGGTCAACTCGACCCGTGCCGCGTCCAGCCACAGTCGATCCAGGATCAAGGCGGCTGCCACACAGACCACAAGGATCACCATCGCGAGAGCCGGCATCAGTGTGCCGCGTCGCGAGGCTGCTCCTGGTTGTGAGTGATGACGTTTCACGGGTAAGTCAATCCAAAGGTCGAGACAGTCAGAGTCGGAAAGAGTGCTCAGGCACCAGCGTCGGCTGCGGGAGCCGTAGCGTCGGCGTCGTTTGAGACACGTCCGCCCCAATAGCCACGATTGTTACCCGGATTTGTGCGTTCCCGATCATTGGGCTCGATCGTTTCCGGTGGTTGACGATTCCCACTGCGGAAGTCGCCAGCACCTCGGTCCGCACGTCCGTTGCCTCCGAAGGTGTTCACGCGACGACCACCACCGTTGAAGATCTCGGTCGCAAAGTCCGGCTCCGGCTCTTCGGGCGGTGCCAGTCCGAGCACTTCGTCGAGGAAAGCACGATTCTCGTCAGCAACAGCCACACCACCGTTCCCCAGACCATTCGGAGTGAAGGTGAGGTTGATGTTGCCGCGATTACGGGCGAGGAGCATGATGTTGGTCTGTTCCGGAGTGAGTTCCATCGTCACACTGTTGTTGCCCCGACCGACGGTTGATGATCCGGT
Source organism: Planctomycetaceae bacterium (assembly GCA_029259815.1). Lineage (GTDB taxonomy): Bacteria > Planctomycetota > Planctomycetia > Planctomycetales > Planctomycetaceae > JAHBXU01. The sequence continues at coordinate 69,389 of JAJDEJ010000109.1, forward strand.
CTGGCTGCGATTGATCGCGAGCAGCTTGACACCCTTGAACAGGGTCATGACCATGCCCCCCCGACCGCTGTAATTTCCACTGGGGGTGAAATGGACGTCGGCGTAGTTGCCCGGCTCGATGAGTCCGTCGACCAAAGCGGTACCGTCTGAGAGCGAGACCGAAACGGCTCGCATGCCAGGCGTCACTTCGAGTGGCGGACGCTCACCTGGAGCGAACAGGTCCGAGGTGCGAATCGGCTCAGCTCGTGTAATCGGGTTTCGAACCACACGACCAACGACCACGCGCGTGGTTCGCAGGACTTCGCGGTCCAACTTCTCGCTAAGGGCCGGTCCCATGCCGATGTGTGCATCGGTGATGACCGTGCCCGGCTTGAGGTCAGTCAATGCCATCGGGATCGTGACCCGGGTGTCGACAACCGGAACTTCTTCCTTAGCGAACATGCGTTTGGCGACGAACGCCGCTACCAGGCCACCGATCACCAGCAGCATAATCAGGGTCAATAGGGCAGGTGTCAATTTCACGGCTGACTCTCCAGAAGTACGTTTTCGGTGGACTTTTCGATCTTTGCCGAGAGGGGGGATGGTCACGTCTCTGAGAGACTTTCCTGTGACCGTTCGTCCTGATTGATTTCTATTCCTTCACCATGTGTGACGGTGTTGCTATTCCTTCACCATGTGTGACTGTGACGTGAGGTATCTTCCATTGAGGTCGAAACCAATCGGCCACAGCAAGTTGGGTGATGCGGCTCTCATCGGGACGCGGACCGCCACGGCAACCGGGTCGCCCGAGTAGTCACTGTCGCTCAGGCTGATTTCCGCGTAGGGGTACAGGCTTCTTCCCAAAGCCCGTTTGATGTCTTCATGAATATCCTCTTCAACGACTCCCTGCATCGTGGCCCGACGTGCTCCCAGCCGACTGGCCTCCGTCACGGAGCCCTGCGCAAAGAACAGCATCGTGAATTCCAGGATGCCCATGAGGAGCACCACCACGATCGGGAGTGTCAAAACCAGTTCCATGCTGAGAATGCCGTCACGACGAGTCCGATGTCGCAGGCGATTGTTCTTCGATCGTGTTTGCATGGTGAATCGTGTTTGCATCGTGACCAGTTGTTCCGGGTGCGAGGGTGGGGATAGTCGCGGCAGGGGAGTTTGGTCGCGTCGTTCAGTACTGAGTTAGGGCAACGTCGACAGGTTGAGGAGCATCACCAGCCAGGTGGCCACAGCCACCGGGACGGCATACCCCATCACACGTCGGGTTTGTCGTTCTTTCACAGTCTCCTTGCGAACCGGCTGACCTTTCTCGGTCTTGCCCGTTGCGAGGTATTGACTCTGGGTATTCTTGAAGCCTTTGGTGAGCACACTCCAGAGCATGATGGCTCCTGTGCCGAAGATGACCATCAGCGTGCTCACGATCAGGACCATGAGTGTGTGTCGATAGCCGAGCCAGACGCTCAGAGCACCCATCAGCTTCACGTCTCCGCCGCCGCCGCCGCCGACCATCCAAAGGACGAACAGCACGCCGAAGCCGCAGAGGAACCCGAGGGCCGCATCACCCAAACCGGGGAGGCCGTTGAAGACAGCTTGATAGATCCAACCCAGAGCAAATGTCGGAAGCGTCAGCTTGTTCGGGATGCGCCAATGACGCCAGTCCCAAAAAGCCGCCGCCGCGGTGAAGGCACCCACGACGATCACGAGTAACCAGGATTGTGGGCTCAATTCAAACATGGATTCACTTGCTACTATTTCCCAGTCTGTGCAGACCGTGTTGAAACGCTACCACACGTTTCCGTTAGTGCCCGTGCCCGTTGCCGAATTGTCACACTTTTCCCTGCTCCATTTTTCAACGTGACGGTTAAACCCGAATACCGTCAGATCGCACGTTCCCCGCAGATGAGCCAAACTGACGCGGAGGAATCCACACGACCGTCACGGTCGATACAACCGGACTGTCTTCAGCGGTGTGATCAGTCCAATGCGGGCGCAGCAGGAGTTACGCGGGAAGTCAATTTAAGAGGAAGATGCACGTCCAGAGGGTTCGGGGAATTCTTCCGAAGCCGTCATGCGGTGAACATCACGTGGCCACGGTCGCCAGACTGTGGGAATCGGGCTCCACCGTTTCGGACGGTACCTGCCTTGAATAACAGGCCCGCATCTTACGACCAGGGAGGATCGAATCTCGCGGAATTCACGTCGATGACACTTAGCACTTCATGCAATTCGGGCAGTGCAAAACCGTGTCGGTGAGACCAGAACACGAAATGCAGATTTTCCCAGCCCTCGTCCACGAATCGTTCCATCACAAACCGGACGACCGGACGTTGCAGCACTGCCGGATCATTCAAAGAGCCGAAACTGGCGTCGTCAAACTCGCGGATACGTCGTGTACCCAGCAGGTGTTCGACTCGGCGATACCGGCAGAAGACTCCCCAGAAACGACGGCACCACTCTCGATGAGCGATCGGCCCCACGTCGAAACCGCGTCGTTCGCTTTCCAACCACTTGAAGGCATCAGCCTCCCGGCAGGCAAGCTCCCACAGACTGTGAGATGCCAAAGATTCGTTTACCGTCATGATGACGATCAACCCCTCTGTTGCTCAGCCGTCGCTGGGCCGATGGAGAGTGAGAGCGGCTGTCACAATCTTTGTGACGGGAAGGTTCCAGCTCCACTCCATCGCTGGTGGTATAACTGGGATCAGCTTGGATCGCAAGGCGAAATCTGCCAGTGTCAACACAATCGATTCGAGATGCTACCGAGTCCGAACCTCGCCAAGAGATGGATTCGATAGCGACAACAGATGAAATCGCGGTTGATTGCGGAAATGGCATCATGAGCGAAGGTCTGCTAGCCAGTCCTCTGGCAATTGGCTACTCTGATTTGGCGGGACTTGGCTCGGCGGGATCAGTTGTTCACCTGAAGGCACCTCGACATGCAGTGTCAATTCTGTCGACAAGGCGAGACGAAAGTCATCGACTCGCGTGGCAGTCAGGCTTTCGTCATCCGCCGCCGCCGCGAGTGTCTTGCGTGTGGTCGTCGCTTCACGACTTACGAGAAGATCGAGGAATCTCCGATTAAAGTGATCAAAAAGGACGGTACACGCGTTCCGTTCGACCGGGAGAAGATCCGAGACGGGTTGGACAAAGCCTGTTACAAGCGACCGGTCAGCCCGGACCAGATCGAACAGATCGTCAACGATGTCGAAGCAGACGTGTATGAGACAGGGGAACGCGAGATTCCCTCCCGACATATCGGCGAGAGTGTGTTCAATGCCCTGCGCTTGGTCGACCAAGTCGCCTTCGTGAGATTTGCGTCCGTCTATCGAGAGTTCAAGGATGTCAATGACTTTGTGGAAGAGCTGGAGCCGATCCTCCGTGAGCAACGACTTGACCAAGCCGGTGCTCTGGACTGACCGTCAGCACTGCAGCGGGATCAGCCTGTGAACAGTTTGCTGCTCGCACTCGTCCCGGTCCTCGCCGCCTACGCCATTGGCTCCATCCCCTTCGGACTGCTCGTGGCACGTCTTGCCAAAGGGGTCGACATCCGCACGGTTGGCAGCGGCAACATTGGAGCGACCAACGTTGCTCGCTCAATCGGTAAGTCTTGGGGCATTCTCGTGCTGGTGCTGGATGCCATCAAAGGACTCGTCCCGACACTCTTATTTCCTCTGCTGACGATGCCCCCTGGGGAACCGGGAATCAAACACATCCATGTGTTGTGCGGATTGGCCACCATTCTGGGTCACATGTTCCCCTGCTGGCTCCGATTTCGTGGCGGCAAGGGCGTCGCAACGGCGCTCGGAGTCGTAGTGGTCCTGGTCCCATTTGCATCGTTAGTCGCAACGGGAGTGTTCGCATTGACCTTTGTCATTTGGCGAATCGTCTCCTTGAGTTCGATGCTCGCTGCGGTCAGCTTCGCAGCCTTTACGATGTGGAAGTTATGGCCGACTCCCTTCGCACCCTATACATGGAGTACAGCTGTCTTCAGCCTCGTCATCCCACTGCTGATCATCCTCCGACACCGCACCAATTTGACGCGACTGCTGAAGGGCGAGGAACCTCGCTTCGGTCAGAAACCGAATCCCTCAAAGTCTGAGACTGACGACTCAGCAGAGTCGTGAACGCGACCTACCGACTCTGCCGCCACTCCCGAATCCGCTCCTGTGCGGCAAGATAGTCATCAATCATGGTCGGATCGACCGCACAGCGGAAGCCGTTATGAAAGCTGCCGGAGGTGAACTCACCCCGCATACGGGCCGCACAGCGGTACCCGGTGCAACTGTTGACATTGCACATGAATGAGCCGCCCCTCTGGACGCGCTTGATCACGCCCGGCTCGTGAATGTCTCGGCTGTTTCTCGGTCCCTGCGGGTTACGTCTCGGACTGGTGGCGTAATAGTCGTCACGATAGAAGTCCTGACACCACTCCCAGACATTCCCCGACATGTCATACAGGCCGAGCAAGTTCGGAGGGAATGAACGTACGGGGGCAGAGGATTCAAAGCCATCCAGATTCAGTCGCTCAGTCGGGAAGACTCCCTGCCAGTAGTTGGCGACATATTGACCATCGGGATCTCGCTCGTCCCCCCAAGGGTACTTGCGTCCGTCCTGTTGCGGCCCACCACGGGCCGCATACTCCCACTCCGCCTCGGTCGGGAGTCGCTTGCCAGCCCATTCGCAAAAGGCGACAGCATCTTCCCAGTTCACGTGCACGACGGGATGGTTCATGCGGTCCTCAATCGAAGAGCCGGGGCCGGACGGGTGTCGCCAATTGGCTCCTTTTTGAATCATCCAGACTTGATACTCCCAGTTCTGAGGACCAACGACGAGATTCTCTCGATCAAATTCCGGGTTGAAGCACATGGACCCGGCGAACAACTCCTCATCGGGAACCTGGCTCATATCCAGCCCTGAGCGCGAAAGCTCCTCGCGTGTCGGAACTTTCTCAGCAAAGGTAACGAAACTCGTCATTTCAACGAACTCCGCGAATTGTTTGTTCGTCACTTCAGTTTCATCAATCCAAAAGCCATCCAGCTCCACCTCATGAGCGGGTGTCTCGTCCAGCTTGATCCGATCTGGATTCGGCTTGCCGGGTCGTGGCACGTCCTGCGTCCCCATCACGAAAGTACCGCCAGCCACCCAGACCATGCCGGCGGGAGTGTCAGCCGGCTCATCAACGAAGAGTGGTGGCCCGACTGTGGCTGGAGAGGACGACTGCGTCGGTGCGAGTGAGGCAAACAGAATCAGTCCGCATAAGAGCACCCCCACACCGGCGAAAAGTAGCAGTCGAGATGTCATGACGTGCCGGACACAATCGGTGGAGTGAGCTTTGAAACCGAACTCATGATAGCGCACTCACTGAGGTTCGGCAAATTGCTTGAAGACTGCCTCTGGAAAACAAAGGCCGCTCCTCAGACTTCAAGCATCAGGCCATCTTCAGCGACTTGAGTCTCCGCAAAGACCGATCGTGCAGTCTTGATGTCAATGGGATCATCCGATTCGTCCTGTGGGTTGACGTGCACAAGGGCGAGGCGCCCGGCGTTCACTTGACGAGCCAGTTCTGCGACAGGGGTCGTGTGACTATGTCCCGTCTTGATTGCGAGTTTTGCCTGCGAGTCTGAAAAATAGCACTCGTGGATCAGCAGATCGATGTCCTGAAGGAATTCCGTGTACGTGCCATCGACGGTCGTATCTGTCACATAGGCCAACGACTTCGCCTGAGATTGCTCAGTCCCGCCCCAGTCGATGCGGTAGGCTGTTGAGCCGCCAGGATGGCTGACGAGCGGATGATGCGTGAGCATTGTTCCCTCAGCCAGACGCACTTCTGAGTGATCCTCCAAGGGGCGAAAGTCGAAGTCCGGCATGACCGGAAACGTCAGCTTCGCGAAGACATGGGTGCGAACGGCTGCGAGTGTTTGCCCGGTGCCGTAGATCGTCAACTTACGGAGACGCCCTTCCCCAATCGCCGGCAGCAGATAAGTGAGTCCCACCACGTGATCGAGATGGGCGTGTGACAGGAACAGAGTCAGTTCGTCCGACTCCAACTTGGCGGGCAGGCGAAACATGGCTGTGCCTGCGTCGAAGACAACCCCCAGATCCGGCAGATAAATGCAGGCGGTCTGCCTGCGTTCGTTGGGGTGATATCCACCCGTTCCCAGAAACTGCACGCGCATGGCCACATCTCCCAACGCCGTTACAGTTCGGGGTCGTCCAATTCATCATCATCGTCTGGATCGAGCATGTCTGGCCGCAACTGGCTGTCGGGGTCGAAGAAGAAGTCCGCCAGTCCCATCGGCAGCACATTTCCGCCGAGCGATCGTTGCTTGTTCTCCGCCAATGACTGCAGGTCGACCGCCTCGTCACCCAGACACTTGACCAACGCCTCCTGCCACATCATGTCCCTGCCCAGCGGATGATTGGGATCTTGAGCGATCCGCTTCAGAGCATACCGCAAGACGTTAATGCCATCGCGAGTGGAGAAGTCCAGCTTCAATTCGTGAGCCTGCTGCAAGAATTCGACCGTCAGATTCAACATCTCCGCATCGGCAAACGGCAGATGGTACTGCAAAATGGCCATCTCCTCGTCGCGCTCGGGATGAGACAGCGTGAGCGTTGGTTGAAGCCGCGAGAGGATGTAATCCGGGATCTCAAACGTACTGTCATCATCGTTCATAGTGACCGCACTGCGGAAGTCGGCATGGGCCCGAATCGTAACACCAGCAACGATGGACTCGATGTAACGTCGATGATCGAGCAGCGGTGCCAGCGACGCCCACGACTTCTCATTCATGCGGTTGCCCTCGTCGAGCACGCAGACGCCGCCGCGAATCATAGCCGTCACCAAAGGCGACGCCTGATACTGGATCTTCCCGTTCTCCGCTAACACGGGCGTGACGAGCAAGTCTTCGGGGCGCGTGTCAGCCGTGCACTGATAGACGTACAATTCCTGATTACGCACGCGGGCTGCGGCAATGCCGAGCGTCGTCTTCCCAATCCCCGGTGGTCCCAACAGCCGTGGTGCGAGCGGCAGGTCCTTCTCATCCACCGTCAGCCAACAGGCCAACAACTGCTTAAGGATCTCTCCCTGTCCGATCCACTCCCCTGCGGAGGGATCCGGATGCCCAAGAAAGAGCCGCACGCCATCAATGTCCATGTGTTCCTGCATCCAGCTATCCTAACTGCCGATGGGGGAATCACAAAGGAGAGAACGCAAAGCACCCCGACTGCTTCAAGCGGTCGGGGTACTGGATTGAATTGAGTTGAGAACAAGGCTCAGGACTGTGTCATCGCCGCGGCAAGAATCTCGCTTGTGCTTTCACGCATGATGCGGGGATCGACCAGTTCGCCCTTCTGGAGGGTGGCCCGGACGTCCTTGCCGCTGATGAACACGGGCTTCTCGTCCGGGTGATTCTCCATGAGATCCACC
>JAJDEJ010000110.1 GCA_029259815.1 Planctomycetaceae bacterium
AGGACGGATTTCCAAATCCGTCCATTCCTTGGTCCCTTGCTCGTCATCACCGTTTTGAAGGTATGTCTGGACGGACTTGGAAGTCCGTCCTACGGAGTGTGTGTCCGCTCTACAAAAACTGACACCCTCTCCGCGTGATGAGCGGACGACGGATGGATTTCCAACGGATGCGAGCGCGTTACAGCGTCAGTGTCATCACGCGGAGCGTGATGGCTACACTGGTCCAGCGGCTTTACCGGCAGTCCGATCGAGGCAATACTGCAACCTCGCTGATTTGCTCACTTGTTCGACAGGTCTTCCCGTGCAGTTGCTCTCAATCGCCATTTTCTATCTGCTGATCTTCTCGGTCGGCATTTGGGCGAGCCGTCGGCGGGGTGGGGACCTCACATCGTCCGGGCTGCTGGTGGCCGGGCGGGGGATGCCGACGATGATCGGGGTGCTCACGATGACGGCCACGTGGGTCGGCGGCGGGTACATCAACGGGACGGCCGAGGCAATCTACGATTCGACACAAGGCATCGTCTGGACGCAGGCGCCATGGGGGTACGCGTTGAGCATGGTCTTGGGCGGATTGTTCTTCGCCCGGAAGATGCGTCGGCAGAACTACACGACGCTGTTGGATCCCTTCGAGCAGCGGTACGGCAAGACGGCAGCAGCGATCTTGTTCCTGCCGGCTCTGTTGGGAGAACTGTTCTGGAGTGCGGCGATTTTAGTTGCGTTAGGGACGACGTTTGCAACCGTGCTCGGTTTTGATGTGGGGACGTCGATCCTGATCTCGGCAGCAGTCGCGATCGGATATACGGTTGTCGGAGGGTTGTGGTCGGTCGCTTACACAGATGTCGTGCAGCTCGTGTGTCTGTTTGGCGGGCTGTGTGTCGCAGTACCGTTCGCTGTTTCGCATGTCGGCGGCGTCGACGTCGTGTTGCAGACGACTGCGAAGATGCCCAGCTTTCCGTCAGGTAACGAAATCTGGTTGTGGGTCGACATGGCCTTGCTCCTTTGTCTGGGAGGAATCCCCTGGCAGGTATACTTTCAAAGAGTCCTCGCCGCTCGGGATGAGCAGGCAGCGGTGAAGCTCTCACTGTGGGCCGCGTTCGGATGTCTGCTGATGGCGGCTCCAGCGGTAGTGATTGGCGCGGTTGGTGTCGCCGCTGATTGGTCTGCCACATCGTTGGGAACAGCACCGAAATCGGCGCTCGTGTTGCCGTCAGTTTTGGCGTATCTCACTCCACCTGTCGTGGCGACCGTTGGATTGGGAGCTGTCGCGGCAGCCGTGATGTCGTCGGTTGACTCGTCGATCCTGTCGGCGTCTTCGATGTTCGTGTGGAACGTCTACCGTCCCTTGTGTCGACCATCGGCCGATGATCGCGAGCTGCGACTGGTCCTGCGAGGTGCCATCATCGTGATTGGCATCGCAGCGGCCTGTCTGGCGCTGTCCGTGCAGAGCGTGTATGCCCTGTGGTATCTGTGTGCAGACCTTGTGTACGTCGTGCTGTTTCCGCAACTGGTGATGGTGTTGTACTCGAAAGGATCGAATCGTCTCGGCGCATTTGCAGGTGCGATCGTCGGCTTGACGCTCAGGTTGGGCGGTGGCGAGCCCTTTCTGGGAATACCGGCATGGATTCCCTACCCACTCGCGACCGAAGATGGCGGCACGTACTTCCCCTTTCGCACCGTGTCGATGTTAAGTGGTCTGACGACCATCTGGCTTGTCTCACGCATGACGGCAGGCAAGTCCCGTCAGTCCTGATGTCGTAGTTGCAGAGTCAGGACCACGCTCATGGCCACGTAGTACACGACGTACAACAGAGACGTCCACACCAGCAGCGGCGAGGGGTCGGGCAGCCGCCAGAGAATGCCCAACGCCATGATCGACCACACGATCGTCAACGGGAGTGTGATGCGTCGAAACGGTCGGGTCCTGTTGACATAAATGTACTTCACCGGGACGAACACCAGCAGCACCAGTGAGATGATGATGCAGAGGTTGACGGCTGGACTCAGCCCCATTGCCAGGAGGTACAAGGCAGTGATGTTCCAATACGAGGGGAACCCTTTGAAGAAGTGATCCGGCGTCTTCGCATCGTCCTGACAAAACTGAAAGGTTGAGGCCACGCAGATCGCACAGGCGGCGACGAACGAAGTCGAAGGTGGCAGCAATTCAGCGCGATGGATGATCAAGGCTGGCACGATGACATAGCTGATGAAGTCGATCATGTTGTCAAGAAGCGTGCCGTCGAAATCCGGGACAGCCTCCTTCACTCGGGCCATGCGTGCCAGCGTCCCATCGACTGCATCGATCGCGACCGCGACGACCAGCCAGGTCAATGCCATTCGCCAGTCCGATGCGAACGTGGCGTCGAGTGCCAGCAGGCAGAACACGACTCCGCTGGCAGTGAACAGATGGACCATCCATGCAGCGGACCGTTGGGCCACCGAGACACTGGATCGCTGAGGGATCGCTTCGGTCGTGGCGGTCTGTTCAGACAATTCGGCGTCAATCATCGATGTGTGGTTGTCGGTGTGTCTGGCTGAGAGTTGATCGTCCCGGCATCTGTGTGATTGGTCAGGATCTTGATCGTCTCCTCAGCCATGCGTGTCGGATTATACCTCTTGTGGACATTGGCTTGCCCGATGCGGCCGAGGTCTTGGCGCAGTTGTGAGTCGTCGACCAGGCGTTCGATGGCAGCGGCGAGTGCCTCAGGGTTCTTTGGCTCCACAAGATGCCCGCCACCGGTGGCCTCGATCAATTCGGGGAAGGCCCCATGATTAGGCTGAATCACGGGCACTCCGTTGGCGAGGGCTTCGAGGACGTACAGCCCCTTCGGTTCGAGAAACTCGGTCGGCACGCTGAGGACATCAAGAGATTGATAGAAGGCCGCCTTGTCCGCGAGAGTTGCGGGACTGCCGATGTACTGAAATGCAGCACCAAGAGGGCCGGTCGCATTCTGAATGTCAGCAAAGTAGCGACGGTGTTGCGGATTCAAATAGCCGCCGACCTTGATGTGGAACTCGTCCGGACGTTTGGTGTGCAGCAACAGTGCCGCGTCCACGAGATGATGCAGCCCCTTCTCGGGAGCGATGCGCGCGAAGTAACCGACTGTGAATGGACCCGATTTCGTAGGACGGACTTCCAAGTCCGTTCCGGCGCCCCCAACAATTGATCGGTCGACGGACTTGGAAGTCCGTCCTACGGAGTGGGATTGCCGATGTCCTGCCAGATCGATGCCCAGCGGGATCACGTGCATGCGTTCGCGAGGCAGTTGCAAATAGTTCGCCATGTGATCCCGGTAGAACCGGCTGTGCGTGAAGAATCCGTCGAACTGTTGAGCCCGTTCAGAGACAACGTCGATCACCCGCTGTTTGTGCGACTCCGGGAGATCCTCTGTGAAGACGTCGTCTCCTTGCAACGTGCAGTAGACCGGCCCATTGAATTGTTTCTTCAGCCGTCTCAGGGCACCCACCAACAGAGCATTCGAGAAGATCACCACATCCGGCTTGAGTCGCTCCGCGATGTGCTCGGCCAGTTCGTCGACCTCGCGTGACATCGGTCCGCTTTCGCCGGCGAGCATGTCGAGTGTGAGGTCGCCAAGATCAGCCGCGTCGTTACTGAGCGAGAGTTGACTGAGCAGTCGTAAGACCGCTGGGTGATCGAGTGGCTTCGTGAGGAGTCGCGGGAGCCGTCGCCACAATCGCGAACGATGCTCCAGGTAGAGATTGACACCCCCCATGAAGACATGCGAATCGCTCACGTCCTCTTCATCCACGCGAATTGGTGTATAGGTCGGAATCAGTGAGACCTCCGCCCCGGCATCCATGAGCGCGCGGGCCCACGTGTTGTCGTGCATGCACGATCCGCAGAACATACCGGCCCCGCCGGCGGTGATGATGGCAATATGCACGTGAGGAAATAGAGAGTAGGAAGTAGCGAATAGGGAGTAGTCACAAGCCCACGGGCTACGCCCCGTGGGTACTCTGTCCGGGGTCAACTCATCACATGCCGCACGAATCGGGGCAGCAGGGCTTCTGTCTCGGGGGAGTCCTTCACGGTGGGGGCGAACTCTTCGGCGGACATGCCGGTGAGGTGGCGGATGTATTCGGGGTAGGCATCCAGACGTCGTAGCAGATCCTTGCGGTTCAACTCTGGATGAAACTGGGTGCAATAGATCGGGGCGTCATCGAGGCGGTACGCCTGATGGGTCACTTTGTCTGATGATGCGAGCAAGGTCGCATTCGCGGGCAGTTCGATCACGTGATCCTCATGTCCCATTTGGCCGAGGAAGTCGTTTCCCAGAGAGCCAAACACGGGATCGTCGTGACCGGAGGACGTGAGGGTGAGTTCATGCGTGCCGATCTCTGCCCGTGACGCATCATGCACGACCTTCCCTCCAATCGCACGGGCCATCGCTTGAAATCCCCAGCACGAAGCAAATGTTGGCTGCCGTCGCTCTCTCAAGTCTCGCATCACATCAAGAGCTCGCCGCAGCCATTCTTCTGCCGGCTCAGCAAGCGACGTCTCGTCCGCGACCGAGTAATGTCCGCTCCCGCCCAGCAAGACGACGTCGGTCTGCGACAATTGTCCGTCCGTTGGTTGTTCTCGTAACAAGTCGAGGAGACTAATCTGGGCAGGTGTTGTTTGCAGTGCTCGCGCAAAACACTCCACCTCGTGCGATCGCATGGGGTCGTCCGGGTTGCGGACCTGTAAGAGGAGATAGCGAATAGAGTCGAACATATTTATCCGTGGGAATCACAGGAGTGTTGTTCCAGTGTGACGGACAAAGCGAGATGTCGAAAGGGGTGAGACTCATTGGAAATGTGGGATCAGTCAGTCACTCTTGAGATTCCGACACGGCAACTTGCGATCACAGGTCATCGTCATTCCCGCGAAGGCGGGAATGACTGGTAGCGTCCCCTTTGGATTCGGCTCTGACGCCAAAGGGGACGTTCAACGTTTTCGCAATCGCTTCCACATACATCGGTACGCACAAAGGCGAAAACGTCGAGTATCCCCGGCCATCTTCACTCGCG
>JAJDEJ010000012.1 GCA_029259815.1 Planctomycetaceae bacterium
CGGCACGTCTCGCATCAGACGATCTATGCCTGGATCCAACAGGACGACGATCGGGCTCACTGGCAGAGTCTGCTCCGGCGCGGCGGACGACGTCGGCCACCGCAGGATCGCCGGGGAAAACTGCCCGCCAGCGTGAGCATCGCCGACCGACCGCGGATCGTTGATTCCCGTCGTCGGTTTGGCGACTGGGAAGGCGACACGGTCGTCGGCCGGCGGCACGGTCGTCGGTCGGCGGCACGGTCGTCGGCACGGGGGCGGACTGGTGACGCTCAACGAACGCAAGTCCGGGTTCCTCATCACTCGCAAGGTCAAAGACCGCACGGCCCGTCGCGTTCGCCGGGCCATCACCGAGCGCATGGGCAGGCTCCCACCGGCACTGCGTCGCACCCTCACGCTCGACAACGGCAAAGAGTTCAGCGAGCACGAAGCCTTTGCGGCTCGGCTGGACATCGACGTCTACTTCGCGGAGCCGTACAAGTCCTGGCAACGCGGCAGCAACGAAAACACCAACGGTCTGCTCCGGCAGTTCTTTCCGAAAGGATCCGACTTCCGTCACATCGGCTGGCAACGCATCGCCGAAGCCACCGACCTCATCAACAACCGACCACGCAAACGCCTCAACTACCAAACCCCCAACGAAGTCCTCGCCACACACCTCAGTGTTGCAATTGAACCTTGACGTCACCGAACTTCATAAGACGTGGTACAACTTTTTGAGGCATCCCAAGACCAACAATGATGAAGTACCGCGCTATTCAAGCCACTATTGCACTCGGGGCCTCTCGGACTCGCCGATGGAAATAGGACACTCCCGAGATAAACACCTGGTTGACACAACGGCAGCCTGCCGATCTGCTGATGGAGAGCAGCTTCACATTTCTTCATTACACAAATAGAACCTGACAGAGAAATATTCAGATTCAGATAGACAGTAGATATCTGGCAACACGAAATGGCCAAAGCATCTGATACCACCGGAGGGTCGCGTCGCGAACGACAATGGTTGCGGTTTAGCCTTTTCTTGCTTCCTCTCTTCACCGTCGTTCTGAGCATCTTTCTCGTGTGGATTGGCAACGTCCAGATTCGCGTCAATCAACAGCGAATGGTCGTCGCCAATATTGAGTCGCTCGGTGGCAAGGTCTACTACGATTACCAATACGCAGGAGACCGCATCCAAGCCAACAAAAAGGCGCCCGGCCCCTGGATTTTCCACACCATTATTGGAGAGGATGCTTTCGCCTACGTTGAGAGCGTTCATCTCAATGATGCGGACAAGAACACCGACGCTGATCTCGCGATTCTGACCGAGTTGCCACGGCTTAAGGACGTTCTCATTTCCGGACCGAACATCACCGACGATGGAATGCAACATGTTGCTAACATTCGGCAGCTTCGCGGCCTGCATCTCTCCAAGACGAGTGTAACATCCGATGGTTTGGCACGATTACGATCAGCAAGTGATTTCGTCACATTGACACTCCATGGTGCATCAGTCGACGACGAAATGCTCAAGACTCTTGACCAACTCCCGAATCTTCAATACCTGCAACTCCTCCGAACGAACGTCACGTCAGCCGGTCTGGTTCATCTGGCTGGTCTCACGAAGTTGCGAGAATTGGATATCCTCGACGGTGTGAGAGTTGGCAATGATGGCATGCGATTCTTGGCGAATTTAAGCAATCTTGAGATGCTTCAACTCGTCAAGACTTCTGTTTCTGACGATGGCCTTCCTCATCTGTCCGATCTTCATCGCCTCAAGATTCTGACTCTTCAACGATCATCCGTATCGGATTCTGGGATGCATCATCTGCTTGGGATGCCGGACCTGATTCAGCTTCGGCTCGGCAACACAAACGTCAGTGATGCCGGACTGCAAACCCTTTCTACGATCAACTCCCTTCAACACCTCGATGTCGGTGGTACGAAGATCACCGATGCAGGAATGATCCATGTCGCCAAAATGGCCAATCTTCAGTCGCTCACAATTAACCCATCGGATGTCTCAGACACCGGCATCCTCCAGCTGCAATCTCTCACCAAACTGAAACGGCTTTCCCTCGGCCCGCATGTTTCTGAAGATGCTGCCATACAACTTCAGCAAACGATCCCTGAATGTCGTATTAAATCCTGGGAAGACGAAGGCGCCAATACGTTCACACTTTCCGAAGGACCCAGCAAAGCTAGATGACGATGCTCTTGTTCCCAAACTGAGTTTGGGAACGAGAAAACAGATCTACAGGGTAGACGCGTTGTGGTTGATCGTAGCGCCGTGATTGCGGAGGGAGACAATTTGGATGTGGAGGGGTGAGGAATCTGGCGACGGCGTCGACTGGAGTGCAGTCACGATGGTGTTGGCTTGGGCGTCATCGGCGGCGAAGGCGAAGAGAGTGGGGCCCCAGGAGGTTTGGCCGATGCCCGTGATGCCATGTTGGCGGATGTGCTCGACAAGTGTGTCGGTCGCCGGGTTGCCGAAGATGCCTCCCTGGATGCGGCTGAAGAATTGGCCGACGCGTGAGCCGTATTCGTAGACTGCCTCGCTGAAGCTATCGAAGTCGTCCGCTATCACAGCTGGAAGGAGTTCGGTGAGGACGAGGCGGCTGAGTTCGTTGGTCAGTGACAGCGGTATCGAACCGAGTTGGGCAAATGCCTGTTCTTCCTCGGCTCCGGACAAGCCGTCGTCTGAGATTGGAGGGGTGATCAGCAGCACACGCCATTCGTCAGGCACAGCCAGGCGACAGGCGAGGGCTCCGATGTCGTCACTGTCGTTTTGTCCGGCATCGACGATCAGTCCGCCACTCTCAAAACCGTAGACCCCGACGGCCGACCGGAGTCCTCGCCCGACACGTTCCGCCAACGCGGCAATCGGCACGTCCGTCTCGCCGTCGACCTCTGCCAGCCCACGAGCGACGGCCAGACCCAGTTGGGTGCCTGAGCCAAGACCGGAATGAGAGGGGACGACGCTCTCCACATGAATGCGGCAGCGCGTCGCTAGTATAGACGGATGACTCTCTCGAATCCGCGAGACGAACTGCCGCACACGCTCGACGCCGGCAGAGTCACCTGTCACCTGGTCGCTGTCATGCTCTGTGAATGTGAGCTGCACTCCCGGCTGATCGATCATCAGGCCGACGCCACCAAAGTGACGCCCACTGTCGGGACGATACGAGAGTGGACCGAAGTGAAGACGGGCACCGGTGGTAACGGAAACTTGGCGAGGCATCATTGTTTGATGTTACTCGTCAGCCGTCAGTTCAGCCACGTAGTTGTTCAGTAGAGCGAAGGCTTCGCGTTCCTGGGGACCGGCCGTCTTGTCGATGGGGACGGCCAGTCGCTCGAACTCAGCCCGTATCTCGTCGGCAGGTAGCAGATGCACGCGCGTGGCGAGAATGGCAGCCTCGATCACTGCATGTTTGGCCCGGTTGAAGCCGAAGAAGTCTCGCAGCCGACCGGTATGCACCACGCGACACTCGATCCGCGTGCGCTCTTCATGATCATCGAGTGAAGTGACCTCGAACTCGTGCCAGCGACAGGCAGACGTGAGCACGACGCCGTCGACCTTCTCTGCGCGTTGAGTCTCCGGGAGCTTGTCGAGTCTGCCAATCGCTGTTCGCGCGAGCAACAACACGTCATCCGTCACGTGCAACACGCCGACGTTTTCTTGTTTGAGGTTCTGATAGGTCGTCGACGTCTGGAATGGTCGCAACACGAGTGTCTGCATGCCGGCATCAACGATCGGCCCCATGGGAGCCACGTTGATGACGCCCTCCGCGTTCTGTGTGGTGACGATGCCTTCGAGAATCATGGAGAGTCGTTTGTGAGTTGGCGGGCTGCGAATGCCATCAATGCGAGAACAAAGATGGTGGCAGCGATTGAGCCGGCGTTGAGCCAGCCGGTTTGATGACTCCAGAGGATGGCGTAACCGAGACAGCCCGGCAGCAGGGCGTAGTACACGAACACCGGGAGTGTCTTGCGAATGACGGCTCCCTCTTGTCCGACCAGTCCCACGACGGCAGACGCGGCAACGACGTTATGCACGCAAATCGTGTTGCCAGCCGCACCTCCAACCGCCTGCAGGGCGACGACCCAACCGGGGTCGACACCGATGCGCTCTCCGACCGAGAACTGGAACAGGGAGAAGGTCATGTTGCTGACCGTGTTGCTGCCGGCGACGAAGGCACCCAGTCCGCCGATAAAAGTCGCAAAGAACGGCCACGCCGAACCGACGGCGGACGCGACCGCATCGGCAAGCACGAACGGCATCTTCTCATAGCCTGCCGCTCCTCCCGACGAGTTGATGAAAACCTGGGCCATCGGAACTGTGAAGATCAAGGCGACCGAAGCGCGGACCATCGTGCGGGCGGAATCGGACCACGCACAGGCGAACGCGTCGACGCGCATGCGATGCAGGGCGAGGGTCAGCAGGGCGGCGACGACAAAGATCGTCCCCGGCACGTACAACGGTTGCTCCGGACTGCTGATGTCTGTTCCCAGCAGGTTGTTGAAGGGGATCGTCACAGCCGAGCCGCGGAGCAGGGCCTTCACACCCAAGGCGTCGACACGCGTGATCACCAGCAGAGCGGCGACGATCACATACGGACACCACGCGAGCCACAGGCTCATCCGATTCGTGGACTCTCCGTCTTGCGAGACCTCGATCACCCCGGTCCATTCCGGGTTCCAGTCTTCACGTGGTGCGAAGTCCCACGTGTCGTCGCGAGAAGGCACGAGCCAGCCGGCTTTGGCGACGGGGACGACGATCGCCAGTCCGATTAACCCGCCGAGGATCGAAGGGAATTCGGGGCCTAATGACCACGCGAGGAGTACGTACGGGAACGTCATCGCACACGCGGCGAACAGAGCGAACCGCCAGACACGCAAGCCATCCGCGAACGATCGCCTCGGTCCGAAGAACCGAGTCATCAGGCTCACCACGAACAGCGGGATCAACGTCCCGGTGACAGCGTGCAACAAGGCAACGCGAAAGCCGATCATTTGCAGAAAGGCAGGCGAGAGTGTGCCGTCGGTTGTCGTCAGACCAAGCGAGGCGGCGTACTCGATGACAGCCGCATCTCCTGTCAGACCGTCACGCACGCCAACCAGAATGGGTGTCCCCAAGGCACCGAAGGAGACGGGAGTGCATTGGATGAGCATGCCGGCGACGACGGCTGCCATCGCAGGGAATCCGAGACCGACCAACAGGGGGACCGCGACGGCAGCCGGTGTGCCGAACCCCGCGGAGCCTTCGATGAACGATCCGAATAACCAGGCGATGATGATTACTTGCACACGACGATCAGGGGAGATGTCGGTGAAACCTTGTCGGATGACACGAAGACCGCCGCTCTCCTTGAGCGTGTTGAGCAGCAGGATGGCACCGAAAATGATATACAGTAATCGGACCGCGACGATCAGCCCTTTGAGCGACGCCGCGGCGACCTGCATCGCGGGGATCTGCCAGACGAAGAGCGCGAGCGCTGCAGCGGTGAGGTAAGAGAGCGGCATCGCCCGACTCGCCGGCCAGCGCAGACCAACGAGAAACACGGCGACCACAACAATCGGCATCGTCGCGAGGAGCGCAAGGACAGTCGGAGTCATGCGAACATCGTAACGTTTCGCCCGACATTTGAAATGTGTGGCTAAACCGGATTTCGACCGATGCCTTTGTAGACGGCGGCTTCCGTGACGACTTTGTCCATGAAGACATCGTGCGACTGCATGGGGATCTCGTCAAACATCTGACACTCGAACGCTAATGCGACGAGCGGTGTGTCCGGGCGGGCGTGTTCGAGGAGCTTGTCGTAGTACCCCTTCCCGTGACCGGTCCGTCCGCCTCGTCGGTCGAACCCAACACCCGGCACCATGATGAGATCGAGATCTTCGGGCTGCACATGCTTCGCGGCGTTGGCCTTCAGTTCGGCCTTTGGTTCGAGAATGCGGTACATGCCGATTTCAAGTTCGTCCATCGACTCGAGATGAAACAGTTCCAACTCACCCTCGTCGTTGCACCAGGGGACGATGATTCGCTTGCCACTTTCAAGGGCCGCAGGCAAGTCGTGTCTCGTCCGCACCTCCGCCCGCACGTCGACGTAAAACATGACTGTCGATGCTGCATGGTACTCAGGCAGGTCGACAAAGCGGGCAACGATCTGTTGACTGATTTCGTCCTTGTTTTCCTGGACTCGCCGGGCGGCGTGGGCCGCTTCGCGAATCTGTTGTTTGCGGTCGGCGTCGCTCATGACTTCTGGTTGACTCATCAGATTTCGGGTCTCTTTTCAGGGAAGGGTCTCTCGTTTACATTCGTTCTGACGACGACTAGGCTGATTCTCGACGAATCTCGAGTACAATGTCTCGAAGCATGACGTCGACAGAAATCACTACGACAGGAGTGTCCTGATGGCTGGATTTGCGAACAAGTGTCCCAAATGCCGGACGGCCGTCAAGATTCGCAACATGGAAATGGACGGCAAGAAGGCACGCTGCCCCAAATGCTCGACCGTCTTTCGTATCAAAGCACCGCCTCGAGCGAAAGCCACTGCTGCACCGAAACCAGACTCTGAGGAATTCGCGTTCTTCGACAAACTGACGGATGAAGACTTAGCCGAGCGGGTTTCCACCGGTGAAAGTTCGGATGAGTTGGACGAGTTTGGTGATGACGTGAGTTCGGAAGACGAGTCGAACGAGCGGTCCAAGTCGAAGAAGGATCGCAAAAGCAAGAAGCCGGTGAATTCCGACCTCCTGATCGGAGGACTTGTCATTGGTGTCGGGTTGATTCTGCTCACAATCGTGGGATTTGTCGGCTGGCAGTTTGCCCCTGACATCATCGCCAGCGGCACTTCACCCATGTCGTGGATGCCGGACGACACCGAGACTGTCTGGGCAGTGCGACCGGACCCATTCTGGACATCGCGGGCCATGAATGGGCTTGCCAAGACGAAACTGGGCACGCCAGTCAAGAAAATTGTCGAGGGACTCATCGCACCCATTGCGCTCTCTGAACTCGATCATATCATCATTGGGATTCCCCCCAGCAGCAGTGAACACCCAGAACCCGTGGTGGTCCTGTACTCCAACTCCACATTCGATGTGACTGCCCTCCAAGCGGCAAGGCCCAGCTTTTTCGAAATGAAGCATGGCAAGGAGTCGTATTATCTCGATCCATCCCAGAACCGCGGGGCGTACTTTCCCCGATCAGACGTGCTTGTGTATGCAACGGAATCCCATATCAAATCAAGTATTGGTGATGGTGGTGTCAGTGCAGCTGACACAAACTTTTCCCTCCCTTACTTGGAATCTCTCCTCTACGCCACAACGAATCCGAACGGATTTGGACATCCTGTCGTCGACTACTTAGCTGGTCGTCCACTCAACACCAGGCCCGATTCACAGGGGTTGCTGACGATGGCCGTCGGTGTGGATGCTGCATTCGACTTCTCTGTCGAAGCTCAGTTGACGTACGAAAGTGCGGAGCGGGCTGCTGCTGTTGCGGAGCAGATGAATGCTGATGTGCAAACCCTCATTGGAGAAATGGACTACGAACGCGAGGAACGCCTGAAGAACGATTATCCGTTCAAGATGGATGTCGGCGGTGCCCGTCGGTTCTATACACGGCAAACGGATGCATTGAAGTCATTTGACGCCTCGTCGTCGGGGGCGGAAGTCTCTGTCGAGTTCACTGCCTCGAACTTCTTCCCGGAGTTCGGTTTCTCGAATTTGGAAGTCTTTGAATTCCAGGAGATCCTCGGGATCGATCTGAGGGCTGATGACGGCATCGAAGCACCCGGAGGGGGTGATGTCCCAGCCGATCCGAACCCGCTCGGCGGTGTCGTTCCGTAAGAAACGACACCAAGATCCGTCGATCAAAATGGCTGAACTCATCGTGACAATTACGATTGACCGTTCGAACGGCTGGCTGTTTCCCGGTCAATCTGAGTCGGTCGATGACTCTCGCCGTGCGATCCAGAAAATCTAACGCGACAGTCGGCGTCGCCCCATCAGGGTGACTGACGTTTTCAGGGCGTTGTGAGTTGGGTCACTTGCTGCTGGCAAGGGGGAACGGGCGGATCGTCGTTGGCCTGGCGGTGGCCGGGTGTTGGCGACCGTTGGACAGTTCCTTCACGCGGTCGCTGACGTAGACGTCCAGTTCGTGGAAGTACACATGGTCGTCTCGGTTGAGGTCGGCATCGCCATTGAGTCCTTCACACAACGCGAGAGTGAACATGCCGCTTTTGTTGTCGGGGCTTTCCAGCGAGAACTCGCGACCCATCGACGAGGCCATGACCACCACGCCGTAGTCGTCGGTGGCAAGGTCGCGGACCAGATCGTCGGTCGGTGCTCCGGCGTCCTTGCGGCGGTCGCCTCCGATCGAGCCGGCGTGACATGCATCGAGCATCACGATCATCCGGCCGGGTGTGCCTTGCAACACGCTCTTGATCTGTGCATCGGGCACTCCGCTCAACAGCAATGGGTTGTCCGTATCGACATCGCACGGCAGGAGGTACAGGTCGCCCAACTCGTCCCGCTCGCCGTGGCCTGAGTAGAACAGCACCCCGACATCGTGCTGGGTCATTTGCTGTTTGAGCCACACAAGCCCGGACAAGATGCCCTTCTGTGTGGCGTCCTTGTCGACGATGAGCTTGGTGTCAATGGACCGATACAGCCCTGCCGCACGCTCTTCGAGCGTCTTCGCGAGCAGACGGGCATCATCGTCGGCGTAGTTGAGCTTGAGCGTCTCGTCGTCATAGTCGGCGACACCAATCGCCAGCACGTACAATCGCGGCAACGTCGGCGAGAAGTTGGGCGGCTGATAGGTCACCCGTACCTCCTTCGACACCCCATAACTCACCCCGCTGTTGGCCTTTGCCTGAATCGCATGTTCGACCCCCGGCACGAGCGGCACGTAGAAGCGATGCGTCACGGTCGCCGACTCTCCTTCCACCTTCTGAATGCTCCCCTTCCCGTCCAAGGGCCTTCCGTCGATCAACAATTGCACCGACGTGATCGGGTTGGCTCCCCGCTGCGTGGCCCGCACGCGCACCGTGATCTCCTCCGACTCTGCGACCGTGTCCGCTTCACGCGGTGAGACAATCTCCACCTGCGGCGGCAGGTTCTCAGCGATCGACTGCACGGGCCCCTCAGTTCCAGCTTCTTCGAGTGCCGCCTCGACACTCCCGGTCTTCAAGAGCAGCTTGATCACATCCGGTCGATAGAACTGCTTGCGAAACTGAGCCGCCGGATAGAACGACGCGAGTTGATCGGGCCCATTGTTGATATGCCACCCCATCAACCGCTCACCCCCGGGGGAAGTCGCATAGTACCCCTGAGGCGTCCACGCAATCCAATCATTCTCCGCAAAGAACAGGCTCACCAGCGGATCAATGTCTGAGTAAACGCGAAACTTGCCTCCAACCAGATCAATGAACACCGGCTCCTCAACCCCCGGCCGCTGCACTTTGAGCCAAATAGTCTTCCCGTCATCTACCGCGAGGTCATTGACGTCCTTCACTGGCTGCAATGCATTGCGTTCCGACCCTGCTTCAACGATCACATCCTTAGACCGCAAACGTCCATCGATTGCTGCCGGACTGTCTGGAACATGAGACGTGACAAGCAGGCCATTTTCGACCAGTTTGAGGTATGTTCCAATCCCCGTGTATTGAGGTGCTGCCTCCGGATCGACATTCCAGACCCGCAGCGTCATGTCATTTGACGCTGACAAAAGATACCGCCCGTCGGGCGATGGACTGACGGCCCATACAGCTCCCGTGTGGCCAACACATTTCCGGTGTCGTTTCCCGCTGATTGTGTCGTACAACGACACGCCATAATTCGATCCAACCGCAGCGTGGTTGCCCGGCAAGAACGTGAAGCTGTAGACCTTATCGTAGACCTTATCGCTTTCTTTGGTCGGTTGCAGTGTGCTGATGGTCTGAGTGCCCTGCCTGACGTCAACAGACGTATTACCTGAGGAAACGAGTTGCGATGATCCGCGATCTAAGGTTGCTCGCTGCCAATCGGTGGACGTTAGATCGCTTACTGTCTCCAACCGCTCGAGATCAAATGATCGCTCCAAAGGCTTGGTTGCTTTGATCGCACTGCCCGTGTTGGTGCTCCCCCAGGCAACGGATGTCCCGTCCCGACTCCAGGCAGCAGACATCATTGTCCGACCTCGACTGGCGAGCAAATGCACTTGTTGGCCGTCCGACGTCCGCCACAGAATCGTTTCACCTCGGGCACCACTTGTTGCGGCAAGCCTGCCATCTGGCGAGACCTCTCCGTCCATGATGGTGTCCACATGTCCGCTGAAACGAATTTTCTGGCGGCCCGTATTCAGATCAATCAGACCGGAGACCATTTTCCCGCCAGAGTCATACCAAGACTGGGTATACAGAAGTTGTTGACTGTCTGCTGTAAACCGCACGGATAAGACATTGTTGTTTCCGAGGTCGTCGAACACTCTGTGCAATTTCCCCTCACTCGTCCACAAACGAATTGTGTAGTCGTAACTGCCAGTGGCCAGACGGCTCCCGTCAGGCGACCAGTCCAGACAGCGGACTTCTTTCGTGTGTCCCTGTAGTGTTGTCAGCCTCTGGCCCGATGCGATGGACCAGATCGCGGCGGTGCCATCTTGTGATCCGGTCACACACCGCTCACCATCTGGGGAGAACGCCACTTCGGAGAGCGATTTCTTGTGCCCCTTGAGCACTTGAGTAGTCTCGCCAGTGGCAACATTCCAGATTCGGGCTGTAGAATCGCTCGACCCGGAAATCAGGAGCCGTCCGTCGGCCGAGAAGTCCAAGTCGTAGACGACATTCATGTGGCCCATGAGGCGTCGGATGATTTGATCTTCGGCTAATGAGATGAGTGTGATTGTGCCGTAATTCTCAGACGGCGATGCATAGCCTCCGATCGCGAGAATCTGACCGTCCGGTGAGAGTGCTGCGGCGTAGATCATCCCCTCACTCCCATCGCCGACCGGAGGACGAAGGATTCGTGCCGACTCACCAGTTGCCACATTCCAGATGCGGATCGTCTTGTCATCCGAGACGGTGATCACTTCCTTCCCGTCTGGTGTGAACAGCACTTGTTTAATCTTGGCTGTATGCCCGCCGGAATCGAGCACGAGCCGCGGCACCTCATCGTCTGCCTGACTCCCTGCACTCGGCAACCCGATCGCGAGTAGAGCCACCATTCCCCACGTTGTCCATCCCCGCATGCCGTCTCCCCTCTCTCGTTCCGCAGTCTCCACCAATCGCGCACGACCTCGCGGCTGCGTGATGTCTGCCATCGTAAACGCTGTGAGGGTGAAAATCTTCCATCGGAATGGAAAGAACCCCTCTGAGCCGCGCCCGTCAGGTAGCCGACCGCTCTGACAGGTGGAGTGCTTCAGGAGACATTCCAACCGTGTGAGCGGACACCCCTGACTATTTGGGCTCTGATCGCTCTAAATAACCGAGTTTGATTCTGCGACAGGTGGATCATGCTGCGGTGTGTGCGGTGGAGAGGTTTCGGTTGTGGTGCTTGAGGTGGTGCCGGACGTTTTTCATCAGGGACGGCCTGTCGCCGCAGGTGTGGTTGCGGGTGACTTGAGCGT
>JAJDEJ010000111.1 GCA_029259815.1 Planctomycetaceae bacterium
GGGTGTCGTCAGCAGGTTGGCCGTCTTGCTCGTCACCGAGGTGATATTGCCTGGGATCCAGCCCATCGCCGAACTGCCGATGACGGCGACCGCTCCGATCCCAAATGCGAGCCAGCGCGCCGCGTTGAGATGCTGCTGGTCAGTCTGGGTCGTGCCCCTGAGTCGATCGAAGCCGTCTGTCATCACGACGGCGGTGATCGAGTTGACACCCGAATCGATGCTCGACATGGCGGCTGCGAACATCGCCGCAACAACAAGTCCCGAGACACCGATGGGCAGATGATAAGCGATGAAGTGGGGAAAGAGTTGGTCAGCCTGTTCATTGAGAGAGCTTCCCTCAGGGACGAACTGCGGGTGGGTCTCGAAGTAACCGAGCAAAGCGAAACCGACTAACCCCAGAGTGACGCCGACGATCACTGACGTGCAGAGTTGCGTCGCGAATGCTCGACGGGCTGCACGGACGTCTTTCGTCGCCATGAACCGTTGGACCGACGTCTGATCGCCGCCAGCCGTACAGACGTACCAGATGAACACGCTCGTGATCGATCCGACAACTGACACCCGCGTCGACAATTTGGACGGGAAGAGCGGCTGGGTATCCCATGTTGGCTTCCACTCCGTCGGGAACCAACCGAAGCCACCCAGGTCAATCGTAATGATCCCCAACACCAACAGTGCTCCTCCATAAAGCAGGATCGTCTGCATGAGGTCGGTGATGATCACCGCGCGGAGACCGCCCAGAGACGTATAGATGACAGCGACAAAGCCGGTCACAAGGGCCACGACGGGTATGTAGTTTTCTCCCACACCCAGCATGATGGTCATGGCCTTGGCCGTCAGGTAGACGAGCAACGACATCCACACGAGCCGGAGCGTCACAAACAGGAAAGCCCCCAACAGCCGCACACTCAAGCCGAGCCGCGCTTCGAGAAGTTGATACGCACTGGTGACTTTCTGCTTCATGTAGACCGGTAACAGACCATACGCCACGGTCACATAGACGAGGGGCAACGCCAGCATGGCCGTCATATTGACGGGACCTTTGCCCAGAGCCTCGCCCGGCATCGAGAGGTACGAAATCGTGCTTAACAACGTTGCAAACAGCGACACACCGACGAGGAACGGATTCATCTTCCCGCTGCCGACGAAGTATTCCTCCGTCGTACTCTGCTTGCGGCTGTAGAAGTACCCCAGTCCAATTGTCCCAGCGGCGTAGATAACGATGATGGCCCAGTCGATCACGGCCAGACCATTCGAGGGAGCAGCCGTACCCGGCTCAGCGGCCAGACAAATCGACGGAACAAGACAGGCGGCAGCGAAGGCGAGGAGGCGAAGTGGTGACATGCGGTCCGCTGAGGGTTGAACTAGAGGGAGCAAACAGGCAGCATCACACCGATGGCGTACAGGATCAAGTGTTCGGCAAAGAACTTCCGCTTTTTGAAACGACCTCTTCGACGAGATGATGACAAGAGGAAACGAAGTGATCGGACCTGAGTTCTCTCTTCGTTGCCTTCGTTTCCTCTTGTTCAAACCCAACTCAGTGAAAGCATTTTTATGTCAAGAGTTCGCATCGGTGTCACCGGCTCCGGGTTCATGGGGCGAACTCATGTCGACGCGGCCCATAAGCTGGACACGACTGTGCCCGTCGCCGTCGCCGGGGGACGTCGGGCGTCAAAGTTGGCCGATGACTATGGGATTGATGTCGAACCGGATGTGCGGTCGCTCGTCAGTCGCGACGACATCGACGCCATCGTGATTGCAACGCCGCACCATTGTCACATCGACGAAGCTCTCGCCGCAGCAGAAGCAGGAAAGCATGTGCTCGTTGAGAAACCGATGGCGACGTCCGTTGAAGATTGCGATCGCATGATCGATGCGTTCGACCAGCGCGGGCTCACACTCTCGGTCGGCTATCATCAGCGATTCCGTGATTCGAATCTGAAGACGGGTGAACTCATCCGTTCAGGAGCGATTGGCACGGTCCGCTGCATTCAGATGTCGGCTCTGTTCGATATCACAACCATGCGGGACGACGACGGCTTCGGAGGCAACTGGGGTTGGTGGAAAGACCCGCGCAGTCTGGCACATCTCATCAACAGCGCTCCGCATAATATCGACTTGTGCCGCTGGTGGTTGGGGACCGAATTGACCAGTGTCGCCGCTCGCTGCGGAACGTTCCGTGAGGACAACCCGAACGAGAACACAACGATGTCGCTGTTGAGCTTCGCCGATGGCACGATGTCGACGTTCTGGTCTTCGAGCGTCGTACCCACACCCGGCTTCGAGGGCGAGGCGTTCCGCTTCCGCATCATGGGAGACGCAGGCGTCATCGACCTCGACCCCTTCGGGCAGTTACGACTCGGGCAGGACGGGGAGTCGACCGTCATCTACGAACAGCCGTCCGTCGGACATGACGACTCGAACGCAGCCTTCGGCATGAACCGCATGCAAGCCTACTGCGACCAGATGCAGGCGTTCGTCAATACAATCCAGGGTGCCCCCGGCGGGGAGGGGACCGCCACCGATGGACGGGCGGGCGTCGCCGCCGTGTTGGCGATACTGGAGTCATCACAAGTTCAGAATGTGGTCAAACTCTGAATCGCATTCCCAAACCGACGGCTTTGCCGTCGATCGTCTACGAATCGGTCCACGAATCGAGCATTCGGTCGACGGCGGAGCCGTCGGCTTGGGATTGTCATGTGATCAATCGGGTCAGTGTATCAGCGAATGCATTTCAAGCTGCTGCGGGTGCGGATGAACAGTGAGTTGTCGGCGATCGCGGGGGAGCCGAGGACCGAATCGCCCATGTCGTTGACGGCGAGAACATCCAACTCAGGAGCACTGCGGAGGACGACCACTTTGCCGTTTGCTCCTGCGACATAGATCTTGCCATCGCCAGAGACTGGCGATGCGAAGTACTCGCCTGCGTTCTTGATCCGCTTTGGTCCAAACAGTGCTTCGCCGTCTTCGACCTCGAAGCACGTCGCGATGCCCCCTTCTTTAATCAACAACATGCGGTCGTCGACCACGATCGGCGAGACGATATGATCGGTGTACTTGGTCTCGTGCTTCCAAAGCACGTGCGTGTCGGTGACGTCACCACGTCCGCCTCCTTTGACGGCCATGATGAACTCATCAGCCGGGTCGGTCGAATCGAACGAGGCACCAGCAAAGTTCTCTGGACTCAGGAAAGCGAGGTCGAGTTCCTCGCCCACGAGTGCGCCGTCACCATTCTTGTCGCCCCGTCCAAACGTCTTCTCGAAGAACGCTTCGGGGACTTTGCGTTCACCCACGAAGCCCTGAACCTCGTCCCTCGTGAGACGTCCGTCGCTGTTACCGGTGTCGGCTTGATCGACGGAGACGAGCCATTGATTGGCGATGCCTCCACTTTGCAATGAGATGTAGATCACGCCGTCTCTGCTGACGGGTGTTGTCTTGATGTTGCGAAGCAGAGTCTTCGCGTGCCACAGTCGCTCGCCCGTCTCCGGGTCGTACCCCACAAGCAGTCCCGTACCGCCGACCACGATCTCATCTCCCGAATCCGTCTCACAGATGACCGGGTGCGAATAGTTGACCGCCATGTCGCGGCGATCATCCTTCCAGCGGAGATCGCCCGTGCGTTTGTCCCAGGCATAGATGGCCGGGTTGAGATCGTCGTCCTGACAGAAGACCAGCAGATCCTTGTAGAGAATGGGAGACATGCCGGCTCCCCACTTGAAGACAAAGTATGGCACCGGCAACTCCTTGTGCCAGACGTCCTTGCCCGTCTCCGCATCGACGGCGACCATGCCGAGTGTGCTGAAGTAGAAGTAGACCCGTTCATCATCCGCACACGGCGTCGTCGCGGCGTGCGAGTTGGTGAGGTGAATCTCATCCCGGTCGCCGATCGGCCACTGCCGCACCCAGAGTTGCTCGCCGGACTTCGCGTCAAAGGCATACAGACCGATCTCGTCCTCGCTGACCATCGCCGACGTGAAGACACGGCCATCCGCAACCACCGGACAACCAATCCCATCACCCAGGTCGACTGACCACGCAACGTTCTCGGTGTCCGAGAACTCGACCGGGAGATCGGTCGATGATTCGGAAACACCCGTGCAGTTCGGACCACGAAACTGCGGCCAGTCCTCCGCGTAGAGTGGGATCGAGACGACGACGAGTGACAGCAGGACGATCATTCGGTACATGGCGGACTCCAAAATGATTGATCGGTAAGGTTGCCGCGAGGCACAATTTCATTTGATCTCGAAGATGGCCTCGACTTCAACGGCTGCACCGGTCGGCAGGGCGGCAAAGCCGAGAGCGCTACGGGCGTGATAGCCATCGCCTTCCTTGTCAAAAATCTCGTGCAGCAGGTCGGACGCTCCATTGATCACGAGGTGCTGGTCAGTGAAGTCGGGGGCTGAGTAGACGCAGCCGAGGAGTTTGATCACCTTCAGTCCATCGAGCGTGCCATGCGTATTATGCACGGACTGCAGAATCTTGGTCGCACAATCCTTCGCCGCCTCGTAACCTTGCTCAACACTCAGTCCGCCTCCGAGTACTCCCTTCAAGTCGCTCGTGTGGCCGGAGGTGATGAGTTGGTGACCACTCTTGATGCACAGATTGAGATACCCCGGCTGTTGTTCGGGAAACTCGATGCCCAGATTCTTCGCACGTGCTTCAGCACTCATAGCTTGTCTTTCAATGATGAGTATCTTTGATAAATGACGAGTCGTCTCCGGTCGCTGAACTCGCCAGAGTTCAGGCGGATGGGCAACTCGCCATCGCTGAATTCTGGCGAATCCAGCTACGAACGTCGCTTGCCCACGATACACCGACGCGGCTCGTTACTCCACCTTCGGCGACCGTTCAATCTTGATCAGGGTCGCAGGGGAATATCCGCGTTCGAGAAACGACCGCTCAACAAAGCACGCCCCCTGGGTGCTGGGGAGGTACAGATCCTCGTCGCCATCTCCATTCAGGTCGGCCATAATGGTGCGCGGCTGAATGATGGGCGGCAACTCGACGTCCTGACCGTCCGCAAATTGAGTCGGTCCATTCTCCCCTGTATTGAGAAACACCTGCACGCGACCGTTGGCAGCGCTGGCGATGACGTCCGGCCAGCCGTCACGGTTCCAGTCGGTCGCGTCGACCAGTCCCCGGATGCCGAGGTTGCCGATCTCGACGGGTACTGCGAAGACAGGTGCATCAGAGTTGCCGTCGAGTCCTTCGTTACGGAAGAAGCGAACGATGCCATAGGTGTCGCCAACCACGAGATCACGACTTCCGTCCCGGTCGAAGTCATCGACCGTGAGCACCGTACGGGCCCCCTGCAGGGCGTCGAAATCCTTCTCGGGATCCTTGTTGATCGGACCGACTTTGATGAACTCGCCGCTTGCGAGTGCGAATCGGAATCCCTCAACGTCGAAGTGTTTCTCTTGCGCAGTCGACAGATTGCGATGGAACCAGACATGCCCGAACCAGTCACCGAAGAGCACATCGACCTGTCCGTCCTGATCGAAGTCATCCAGGAATGGCCAGAACCAATCGTCACCCATGTGCGACGGATGGTCGATGTACTCGCCACGAGGCAACACGCTCTCTCGCTCATCCCAGTGGTAGGGGTTACCGTCTCCCGAGTTGAGATGCACCGTGTAGTTGCGAACGATGTCGAGATCGCCGTCCGCATCCCAGTCGCGAAATTGATCGGCTGCGACCCAGGCGTTTCCCCAGGGGACTTCGATCGGCTGTCCATCAACTTCAAACATCGGCGAGGTCGCTGTGCCCGTGTTCTCCATGAGATAGATGTCGGCTCCCGTGCTCACGATCAGATCGAGATCACCGTCCGCGTCCCAGTCGGCCGTTCGCGGCGTCGCCAGTCGCCCACGCGGAAACGTCCCCTCACGTGGAAACTCTGCGTGACGCAAACTCTGGCCGGATGTTGAAGCGGGCTGCGAGGGTCTGCCGGCGTAGAGCTGGAGGAACGTGTCCTTGTGCAGTTCGCTTTCGCCCGGTTGCAGGTGCATCGGCATGTTGCCCGAAATGAGATCGAGGTGACCGTTGCCATTGATGTCGACGATGCAGGGAGCCGCACACCAATGCCCCACGTTGAGCGGTCGCCCGTCCGCTTCGACAGGCCCACGAAACACGAGCGATGGCGTGCCATCCTCGTGGCGACCTGTGTTCTCATAGAAGAACACTCGACCTGTGACGTATCCTCCGAGCAGCAGGTCGAGATCACCATCGCTGTCCCAGTCCACCGTCTCGGGCACCGGGTAGTAGTCACGGCGAAAAACGCCCTCACTCCCTCGGGCGAGTGGCTTGAACGGTAACTCCAACGGCTCGCCATCGATCTCGACGACTCCCTCGCAGATGAAACGTCGGTCCGCGTTCGTCCCTACGTTGCGGTAGAACAGCAGCCGATTCCAGTGCGTGCCGACGAGAAGATCGAGCTGACCGTCGCCGTCCCAGTCGACGACTTTCGGAGCCGACCCCGTCCCTGCATCGAGCGGTTGGCCGTCGGCGTTCTCGACGAACCGAGAGAAACCATACTCTGGCTTCTCACGTGTCCCCAGATTGGGCCACACAAAGACGTGTCCATAGCTCTCGCCGGCAACGATATCGATCAGACCATCGCCGTTCCAGTCATCGAGATCGATGCGAGTATGCTCGACTCCCATCGTCGATGTGCCCACCTCGTCGCAACGAGGTGTCCCGTCGCCGACCCACGAACGAGGCGGCAGTCGATCCGGCTCAGCGTCACTCGGCAGCAGATCAAAATAGAGACCGTAGATCGCGGATTTGTTCTTGACCGATGTATGCATCCAGACGAGTTGTCCGCTCTGCCAGTCGCCCAACACGTTGTAGAAGTATCCGCCTCGTGTTCTCGGCTTCCTGACAATCCGCCCCTTCGTCCGCGAGACGGCGTCCGCCATTTCCGGGAACTCATACGGAATGGCCGCGTCATACCAGCGAAACGGTCGATCGTATTCGCTACGGGCAGAGGCGTACTGACCAGACTTGACCGACTGACCTGTTGAAGCGTCATGCTTGACCACCTGCAAAGAACCGAGGTCGGGCGTCCCCTGTACGCCCAGTTCCTTCAATTGCATGGCGAAGTCGATCTGCAACTCAGCCGGGCGTTCGTCCCTATCGACAGTCTGCTGATCATCGGAAGCGATCTCGACGAGTAGCCGATAGGCTCCATCACCGGCCCAAGGCATGTCGGCCGCAGGACTCTGGAAGCTGACCGCCAGCATGACGAGGGGAATCACTGCGAACCATCCACGTGTCACGGTCTTGAGCATCTGCCTCTCCGAGTGTCATTCTCACCGTGTCGCAGCTGCACGCAAAGGCGCTTGCGTTAGACGGTGGTGGGGACGCTCGACGTTTTCGCCGAGCGATAATCCGATCTGAATTGAGGTCGCTGCGAAAACGTCGGGTGGACCCTCCGAAGTGCGGGGTTCCCCGGAGGGTCCACCCGTCTTTTTCGGCGATCGCCCTCTCGGTGGATTCATCGTGATGCGGGCCGAAAAATGACGAGCGCCCCCGAACACCACAGTATCATCAGATACACTCGACATACAGCCTATCAGATCGCTCCGTTGAGAGTGCCCTGCACGCGGCGTATGCTAACTGCTGGTGCCAAGACACCACTTGTTGAACTCCATCCCTGTGAGGTTCTCGATGGCTGAACCAATCAAAGTCGCGCTGTTGTCGCACGCGGGAGGCGCACATGTTGGGGCATACCTCACTGCACTGGCACAGACTGATGCGTGTGGAGCCGTCGTCCTGGGTGACCCGGATGGAAACTGGCAGCAACCAGCCAGCGAAGCACTCGGTGACAAGCTGACGAAGGTCTACCGCGATGTGCCCGAGTTGCTCCGTGCCGAACAAGCCAAGCTGGCGCTCATCTCGATGGAGGCAAAGGTCGCACCGCCAGTCATCGATGCGGCTCTCGATGCGGACTG
>JAJDEJ010000112.1 GCA_029259815.1 Planctomycetaceae bacterium
TTGCGACACGCGGTGATCTGGCGGAAGCTGTCCTTCGGCACGCAGAGTGCTGCGGGTAGTCGCTTCGTCGAGACGCTGCTGAGCGTGATCGAAACCTGCCGCCAGCAGAAGCAAGACGTGTTCGCCTTCGTCCCCCAAGCCAACTTCAACGGCACCCCCATCCCCAAACTCCTGTCCGGGACGTGAACGGTTACCAATTGGGCGCGTCGATTCTCCCTACGGAGGACACCTGTGGCACTGACGACAGATAGCTGGATTCGGAGCGAATTATGTCACAAACCGTAGGCGCGCCCGTCACGATCGTCTTGGGAGGGATCGGTTCGATTGGCGAGGAAGTCGTAGCGATGCTTCAACAGTTGGGGCATCATGTGATCGTCGGGGGACGAATTTCAGAGAAACTTCGTTGTGCAAGTGAGGATTTTGGCTACGAGACTTTCAAGATGGACGCTTTGAACCCTGAGTCGATTGAACAGGGAATTGCGGGAGTCGCCAAGGAACACGGAAAGATCTCTAGGGTTGCTAACTGCATCGGATCAATCTTACTCAAGCCGGCTCACCTAACGACAGATGAAGAGTTCGCAGATGTTCTTCAGACCAATCTCTGGTCATCCTTTGCGACGGTTCGTGGAGCGGCGAAGGCGATGCGGAAGACGGGGGGATCGGCTGTCCTGGTTTCCACAGCTGCGACTCGGATCGGCATTCCTAATCACGAAGCGATTGCAGCTGCGAAAACAGGTGTCGAGGGTCTCGCTCGATCTGCAACTGCGACGTATGCCAATGCCGGCATGCGGGTGAATGTCGTGGCCCCCGGACTGGTCAAGTCAGAGATGTCGCGTCGCATCTGGGACAACGAGACGGCTGCCGCCTCTTCGCGTGAGATGCACGCCCTCGGCAGACTCGGTGAGCCACGTGACGTTGCCTCGATGATTGCCTGGTTGCTCGACCCCATGAATGACTGGATCACGGGGCAAGTCATCGGGATTGACGGAGGGTTCGGGTCCATCGTGCAACGGCAGCGTTATTCTCCAAAAAATGAGTCCATTTGATGATGGTCCAGCGATGGGTTTCGACCAAGAACCGCTCCCGCCTTTCATCGGTTCCATCGCGCTCGCCCGGCGGTTCGTTGACGAAGTCGAAGAGTGGTTGGCGATTTGGAATGAGGAGCGGCGTGTGTTTGAGTTCCCACAGTCCTCATGGGGAGAGGATGAGACTTTTCGTTCGTGCCTCGACGAGGAGCTTGAAGCAACACTCGATCTCAACCGCAAGTCCGACTACCTCATCAGTGGACTTCCCCGCGATCACTATCAGGCACCGATCGAATGGCCAGGCCATTCTCAGCCCCAATGGGTGATCGTCGAGTTCTTCGCAGTCGATCTCTATGGGAAGAAAGCTGCTGGCGTTATCGATGGAATGTCACACGTGCGCTGGCTTACAGCGAGTGAGTTGCAAGAGGGGTGCACATCTGATGGCGATCCCATTCGTGAGCGTCAGCACCACATCATGAAAGCCGCTCACGTGCTTCCCTTCACAAGACTTGAATCCTGAGATCCAGGCAAGTCTTTGATTGATTCTCTAACGCTGACCATAGATTCGACAGATCGTCAGGCATCATGGTGATGCCAATGGTTCCACGCCCGCCGTGAATAGCAATCACTGGTGACAGTTCCGTGATGAGAACCGAAGCGGGGTGGATTGTCGATTCGAACCGCTCTGCAGACCAGATTGCACGATCGAGATGGTCAGCGTGCGCAATCCCGAGACGAACATTGAGACTCCGTGCAATATCGATACTCTGACGCGATCTCCACCGGATGGAAATGTTTGATGATCGTCGGTATTGATTCGGCTTCGTAGACGTACGTCGATGCGTGGCCCTCTTGGATCATCTCACCGACTCCTTCGAGGAATCTGACGAAGCCCAAAGTTCCCGCATCAACCACAACTGCTTCCCGAAGGACGTCAAGCTGTTCAGTCGTCTCTTCGAGATACCGGCGAGCCGCGTCGAGCGAGTTCAGAATGAGGGGTTCGAAGTCCGGCTCGGATTGAGCTTGTTCCTGAATCCAATTTGCCCACCTCTCCAGGACGGTAATGAGTGTCCCCTCCCGAGGCTCTGCCACTGCTGACTTGGCTCCGATCGCAGCAGCGACGAGTGTCGACGCGAACTGTTTGGCGTTAACTCGCTCCCGCGATTGCCATTCATCAGTCAGACGACAAAGGAACTCAGCCATGACGACCTTTGAATTGCCGCGGGCTTCAGTCAAGACGCTCTCGGCGATCAGACTGGCGACTGTGTCAAGCCGCGAGGTTCTGTCGGGCCGGGGAATGTCTCTGAGTCCTCGAAACGTTTCGACGAGGTTCGCACCCGTGTCACCATCCGGAACGGGGAAGACGTTGATCTGGTCCAGCTGCGATTGCGAGTTGCTTAACCGCTCTGTCCCTGCTCGAGTGACGCGGAGTGAACGGGTTCCGTTGAGATATCGAATCCTCAATTCCCACTCCTCGCTGTTGGCTAAGGAACTGGGAAGGAATTGATTCCCGAATGGTTGTTGATCGACTACAAATCGTGGGTCTGGAATCCAAGGAAGGGGAGACTCACGATGCAGGATGTTTTGATCTGTACGGGACAACTGTACGGGACATCTGTACGGGACATCTGTACGGGACAACTGTCGCGCACTCTGGCGATGGACGACGACTGGCAGCAGAAGGTGCAATTGGTGCTGGGGCGGTTGGCCGAGAACGAACGTCGCTGGGTGGCCGCACTGTTGGCCGGTGCGGTCGGTCGCGGGGGCGAAACGTTTGCCGCGACGGTGACCG
>JAJDEJ010000113.1 GCA_029259815.1 Planctomycetaceae bacterium
TGCGTATCCTGCGGTTCACGTGAAAACCTCCCTGAGATGCGACGCTCTTCCGCTCTCACTACGCGAAAACATCAAGAATCGCAGAAGAATTCCGGCCACACGAATCACCGCCAATGGATCTACGCTGGTTCAAGGACTAGTTGCAGAGAAAGACTACATCGGCTCTCCGAAGTCCTCAGGTTACCGAAGCGTGCATCTGGTCTACCGATATTGCAATGATCGCGCACCAGCGTATCAGGGCTTACTTATCGAACTACAGATCAGAACAAGATTACAGCACGCTTGGGCAACTGCGGTCGAGACAATGGGTACTTTCCTGAATCACGCGTTGAAGTCCAGTGAAGGACCTGGTGAGTGGCTCGACTTCTTTTCCCTGATCGGCTCTGCATTCGCACATATAGAAAACCAGCCTCCCGTTCCGGGGTATGAAACACTTTCCAGGAAAGAAACATTTGAAGCAGTTGTAGAAGTGGCAGACGCGCTGAGCGTGCGTGAGAGGTTAGATGCATTTGCCATTGCCGCCGATGCAATTTCTCAGGGTGAGCAGAAGGGTACGTATCATCTGATCATTCTCAACCCGAATCAAATGACAGTGGCAATCGAATCCTTCAGCAAAAAGCGACTTGACGCTGCAAACGATGAATATCTGAAAGCAGAAAAGAGAATTACGGAAGGTGAGCCGCTGCAAGCTGTTCTTGTGTCTGCCGGACCGATTGCAAACTTGCAGCGTGCGTATCCGAACTACTTCTTGGACACACATGCGTTCTTAGATCATTTGGAGTCCATTCGTCGTCACAGCGATAAGCTGACGTAGTTAATAACTTGCCGGGTGCCATGCTCACATCGCGAAGCACGGTGAGCATGCTGGTGTGGACGTCGGCTGACGGCATCGGTCTTCCTCGAGGGAACGACTGTAATGAGCACGCGTCCAGGATCTGACGCTCGTTCCCGCATGCTTGCCCTGCTTCGCGATGCAAGCAGGGCAAGCGATGGCTTCGGCGTTTACGAGTGGTCTCCCATGCCTCATGATGGGGGGACCCGATTCTTTCAACACAGCGAGTTCACCCATGGATGCGACAGAGTTTCGAGTCAAAGAGGCCTCGGATGCCACGGGAGCGACAGACTTAGTGACTGATCGTGATTAGCACCTCATCGGCTTGGCGGTGACTGCCACGCGGGGTTGCATTGCCTGCACGGGCGGGCGGATCGAGAAGGCGATCGAGAGTGGGATCGACTATGAAACGGTCCGGGCAACCATCGATCTTGCTGCGGCAGTGAACGCGGGTGTCACCCTGCGAACAGCCATTGAGGGCGCACAGCGGCATGGCGTGAGTGCCAGTTGCAGCGGCGCGGAATGCAGTATCGGGACTGATGGCGAATGAGGAAGCGTGAGATATTCGGATGTTGCGAGGTTCCGCTTCCTGACGGGCGCGGCTAGTTGGGTGGTGAGGAGTCGTATCATGGCTGATCCACTGGCGTTCTTTTTGACTTGGACCACTTATGGGACGTGGTTGCCGGGTGATGAGCGGGGGTGGGTGGATGATCGGTTGCGGCAGTCGGCTCCTCAACTGCGTCGTTCGACTGAGGCAAAGCTCTTACAACAGCCGGTCGTGTTGACGGTGGCACAGCGGTCGGTCGTTGAGCGGACGGTTCGTGAGGTGTGCGAGCACAAGGGATGGCGGGTATGGGCCGTGAATTGCCGGAGCAATCATGTCCATGTCGTTGTTTCCGCTGGTGATAAGTCGCCGGAGCAGGTAATGAACACGCTGAAGTCGTGGTGTTCGCGTCGTCTGAGTGAGTGCACAACCGCGGACGGCAAGAAGTGGTGGACGCGGCACGGGAGTACGCGATATCTCAACGATGAATCGTCGTTGGAAGCGGCAGTTGAGTATGTCGTGAATGGACAGGAGGGGGCGAAGTTCGACGCGTGATCAGTTCCACTTCCTGTGGGGCGTGGCAAGTTGGCGTGTGATGACTATGTGGAGAGTGAATCAGATGCCGCTGCCATCGGTGAAGCTGTGGGGGATGCTTTGGTCCATTTCGAGGGCCGGGTCGCCGATGTGGGCTTCGCCGACGAGGCAGGCGGGGACGCCAGCGGCGGTGCGGTAGGGAGGGACGGAGTCGAGGACCACACTGCCAGCTCCGATCTTGGCGCAAGCCCCAATCTCGATGTTCCCCAGCAGCTTGGCACCGGCTCCAATGAGTACGCCGTGCCTCACCTTGGGGTGACGGTCGCCCGTCTCTTTCCCGGTGCCGCCGAGTGTGACCTCGTGCAGCATAGAGACGTTGTCCTCGACAACAGCCGTTTCGCCAATGACGACGCTCGTGCCGTGATCGATCAGCACGCCGCAACCGATGCTCGCTGCCGGATGGATATCAGCTCCGAAGACTTCGGAGATGCGGTTCTGTAGATGGACGGCGAGCACGCGGCGGTCCTGCGTCCACAGGCGGTGGGCCACGCGATAGGACTGCAAAGCATGAAAGCCTTTGAAGTACAGCAGCGGCGTGAGGTAGCCATGTGAGGCGGGGTCGCGGTCGTGGACGGCTTGCAAGTCGGTATGGATCGCCTGACCAATATGTGGATCCGAGTCGACCGTCTCGTCGATCAACTCCCGCAGCAGCATTGACGAGAGACTCTCCGAGGACAACCGGCCCGCCAGATGAAAACTGAGCAAGCTTTCCAGTGAGCTGTGTTTGAGGACCGTGTTCTGCAGAAAGCCAGCGAGGATGGGCTCCCGCTCGACCTCTGCGGACGCTTCCTCACGAACGGCTGACCAGATCTCATGTTGCGTGTTCAAGATTTGCGCCTCAGTTGGCAGGGAGGCACCAATTGTATCCTCCGACGATGTGATCGTGCGCCTCCGAAGGGCTTGAGACTTTGTCACATTGGCGTTGTTCGACATAATGAAGAAGCTGGACTTCCTGCCAGCTGAACCCTTCTCATGGAGAGAGTCATGCCTGTACGACTGATCAGCGCGGTCGTCCTGTTCGTTCTCTTGCTGTCATTGACCTTGAAGGCCGGGAACTGGCCGCAGTTTCGAGGACCGCAGGGCGATGCCGTCGTCACGGAGGCGTTTCCCCAGGCATGGGGTCCGGAGACGAATGTGAAATGGCGGGTCGATAATCCGGGCGAAGGATGGTCAGCTCCTGTGGTATGGGGCGATCAGTTGTTTCTGACTGCAGCCGTTCTGGTCAAGCCACCAGAGGTCGAACAGCCGCAGGAGGAGAAAGAGGCAGCGGGACGACGTGGTCGCGGTCGTGGTCGCTACAGGAACAATCTGACAACCGCCGTCTATCGCTGGGAGGTGCAGTGCCTCAATGCGAAGACAGGAGAGTTGCTGTGGACGCAAGTCGTAAAGGATGGCAACCCGCCCATGGAACGCCACTCATCGAACACCTATGCCACAGAGACGCCCATTACCGATGGGGAACGTGTGTATGCGTACTTCGGCATGATGGGGTTGTACTGCTTCGACATGCAGGGGGAGCCGCTGTGGCAGAAGGACTTGGGCAATTACGAAATGCGAGCCGGTTGGGGCACCGCCAGCTCTCCCGTCCTGCACGATGGCAGGCTGTTCCTGCAGATTGACAATCAGGAGCAGTCGTTCCTCGTCTCGCTGGATGCGGCCACGGGGGATGAACTCTGGCGCGTTGACCGAGATGAGCCCTCTCAGTACAGCACGCCAGTCGTGTGGATGAACAGCGGGCGGACCGAGATCGTCACGTGTGCCCGCAAGGCAAGGTCTTACCATCCGAACACGGGCGAACTGTTGTGGGAACTGGATCTCACCGGCGGACGTAGCTCGGCGACGCCGCTCGCTGTGGGGGACCGATTGTACCTTGGCACCGAGTTACGCAACCGGGGCGGCGATGACGATGGCGGGGGTGTGCTCTTCGCCGTGAAGGCGGGAGCGGAGGGCGACATCTCTCTGGATAACGGTCAGACGAGCAACGAGTCTGTGCTTTGGACGCTTGAGAAGTCGGGAATTCAGATGGCGTCACCCGTGCTTTGCGAAGGGCATCTCTATCTCCTCGAACGGCGCAGCGGCGTGTTGCACTGTGTGAATGCGGAGACAGGAGAGATGGCCTACGAGAAGCGAGTCCCGGGTGCCCGCGCATTCTGGGCATCTCCATGGGTGCATCAGGACAAGGTCTACTGCCCCGACGACAGCGGCACCACTCACATCTTGCAGGGAGGACCCGAGTTCAAAGTGCTCGGGAAGAACACGATCGACGAACGTGTCTGGTCGACAGCCGCATTCGCCAATGGTGCGTTGTACCTCCGAACCGTCGATTCACTCTACTCCATCGCTCCCTGAGGGAGCGTGCGAATGATCGTGGTCGTGATGCTGGTGAGCATTGGGCGCCTGAGGCAGTTCCGGCTTAACCGCTTCGGGGAGCTCAATTCCCAGCACTTCAGGCCATTTATCCGAAGGGACGTCCCACGGCTCCGAACGAAATGGCTCTGTGAGTGGCACGATCCAAGGCTGAGGCTTCCACGAACGTTTGACCGTCAGCAGGTCGAGATCCGGATCAATCATCAACTGCGGCTTTCGTCCGTTGAGGGATGCGATCACAACAGCGCGAATTTCCACCTGCTTCATGCCCGTGTAAATTGCCCGCTCTTCGAAGAAGGGAGCAACTGCCACAATCAGATCGGGCGAGACAGCCACTGCCCTGATCTGACGGTCTGTCAGCATCAGATCGAACGGAATCTCAACCGTCTTGTCTTCCAATCCATCCGTGGCATAGAACCTCGCGAACACATTCTTGTGGCGTAGCATCATCCGCCACGCGAATTCTTGTCCCTCTTCAGTCCAACTGGGATTCCCAGGATAAGCAAGGTGCCTAAAGGGGAAGATCAATTGCCAAATCACAAACAAAGCGACGATGCCAATGGTCAGACGTTGCCTGAGCGTGCGACTCGTCGGTTCCACAGATTCGGAGACGGCTGGAAGCGGTCGTCGTAACAACTTCCGCGGCCAGTCGGGAGCGAAAAAGATAGTCGTCAGCAGAATCATCATCCAGGGAAAGACGTCGATTTCAAACAGCACCGAATTCAAGAGATGAAATAATGCCGCTGCAATGTAGGCGATCAGACGAGTCTTCCTCCACAGCAGCAGTGGCACGACACACAGATCGAGCAAGAGCCCGGCATAGCTCACCACCCAGGCGGTCCAGCGCTCTGCGAGAAGCGGCCCAATGACCGGCAGGTCGCTCTTCATTGCAATCCAGGTGCCAATCGGCATCGCGCGAAGCCAATCGCTGTTGAGCTTGGCAATCCCCCCGTACACGTACGGCAGAGCAATCACAAACATCAACACCCACCGGCACCAGTTGGGAAT
Organism: Planctomycetaceae bacterium; assembly: GCA_029259815.1. GTDB lineage: Bacteria > Planctomycetota > Planctomycetia > Planctomycetales > Planctomycetaceae > JAHBXU01. Next base: position 5,346 of record JAJDEJ010000113.1, read on the forward strand.
GAAACTGCTTGCCTTCTCCGGAAAGATCGCCGCATCCACCGAGAGAGAACGATTGGCAGGAATCAAGATCAGCAAGAAGCAGATCAGACTCATCATGTAGTAATGATTCTGAAACATTGCCGCCTCGGCCAGAAACGTATAGGTGTACGTCAAGAAGAGCACCAACGCACTCAGCCGATAGAACAGCCCCAAACCGACACCAATCGCAGCGAACGCCATGAGGATGTACACCTGCGCCATCCCGTTGCGGTCCAGAGCCTGCACCCACTCAAACCCGAAGTATTTCAGGTGAAATATATTCACGTCGTAGAAGTAGAGCATCCAGTTGCGATAGGTAAACAGGTAGACGTGGTAGAACATGACACATGCGAACGCAACGCGAAAAAACACAACACTCGCAATGTCACATGGTTCCCACAGGCGACGCCACCAGGGCATTGATGGTTGTGAATCTGTCACCGTTGGTTGATCAGTCTGGCTCATAAGGGAATCGAGACCTTGAAGTCATAAGAAAGGCCGACAGGCCGATATTTAAGGCGTTTCCAACTCGACGACTTCCAGAGCCTGTAAGGTCTTTGCAGTCTCATCGTCGACGTAGTCGCTGTGGCAACTGGCCTTGTCGCCCGCGTCGGCACCAACGGCTTGTTTGGTCTTGCTGGCCAGTTTGTGCAGTTCCTCCGGTGAGAGCACGCCGCGTTGTTCGAGGATGACTTTTTGCTCAGGCGTGAGTGCGGCGGTGACCTTGGCCTTGTCCCATTCGTACTCTGCGTCTTTGCCGCTGGCGAATTGGACGATCTCTTTGCTGATACGAACGCTGCACCAGTCGTGACCACACATGGCACAGAAGTCGGTGTCCACGTCCAAGTCTTCGTCGTGATAGGCACGAGCGGTGTCCGGGTCGAAGGACAACTCGAAGTGCTTCTCCCAGTTGAGGGCCGCGCGGGCTTTCGTCAGTTCGTCGTCACGGTCACGACTGCCGGGGATGCCGAGGGCCACGTCAGCCGCATGGGCAGCGATCTTGTAGGCAACGCAGCCCTGTTTGACGTCGTCCTTCTTCGGCAGGCCGAGGTGCTCCTTCGGCGTGACATAGCAGAGCATGCTCGCTCCGTGATAGCCGGCGGCTGTCGCTCCGATGCAACTCGTGATGTGGTCGTAGCCGGGAAAGATGTCCGTCACCAGCGGGCCGAGCACATAGAATGGTGCCCCATGACACAGGTTCCGCTGGAGTTTCATGTTGTATTCGATCTGATCGAACGAGACGTGCCCCGGTCCCTCAACCATGACCTGCACGCCCTTCCGCCAGGCCCGTTCGGTCAACTCGCCAATCGCACACAACTCGGCAAGCTGTGCCTCGTCAGTCGCATCGGCCAGTCCGCCGGGACGAAGCCCGTCACCGATTGAAAAGGTGACATCATACTCTCGCATGACGTCGCAGATGTCTTCCCACAGCGTGTACATCGGGTTCTGCTCGTCGTGATCGAGCATCCACTTGGCGAGCAGCGACCCGCCGCGCGAGACGATGCCGATCAAACGGTTAGTAATGAACGGCAGATGTTCTTTGAGCACGCCCGCGTGAATCGTGAAGTAGTCGACCCCCTGTGCTGCCTGCTGAGCGAGTGACGAGAGAATGACGTCCGCATCGAGATCGTACAGTTTGCGACCGATGATCATCGAGTAAATGGGGACAGTGCCTATGGGAACTGTGCTGTTCTGAATGATCGCCTCACGACACTCATCAAGGTCGCCACCGGTCGACAGGTCCATGACCGTATCGGCCCCCCAACGCTCGGCCCACTTGAGCTTCTCGACCTCTTCATCCGTCCCACTGGAGACGGGCGAGGCTCCCATGTTCGCGTTGACCTTGGTCTTTGAAGCCCGCCCAATCGCCATCGGGTCCAACTGATGCTCAAGATGCACCTTGTTGGCCGGAATGACCATGCGACCGGCTGCGACTTCATCTCGTACTTGCTCAGGCGTGAGATGCGTCTCCCGTTCGGCGACACGTTCCATTTGCTTTGAGACGATACCGAGCCGAGCCTGTTCCAGCTGGGTGACCGGAACGAACGCCGTGGGGAACGTCACTTGTCGATAGGAACCGTCTGCCTGTTTGAAGGCGAGATCTCGGAACTCGTCCTTGTGACCATCCATTCCAGTGACGATCGGCCGCTCCGATAGCATTTCCGTCTTCCACCCCTCGGGCAGAAAGTCCCAGGCGGTCTTGTCACTCGGCTCGGGCATCCCTGGCGTATCGGGCGAAGCAAAGGTGTACGCCCCTTCGACGCCCGGAGCGATCACAGGCAGCTTGGCAAAGCTGCCGGGAGTCGTCCCTTGAGCACCGGTCGATGGATTCTGTCCCAAAGGCGGAAGCGTATAGGCGGAAGCGGCGGGAGTCTGGCCGTTGTCAGTCATGGAAGGCAGCCTTGCCGAAGCGGCATTGAAATCAGAGAAAGGCCGTCCAACAATCGAGAACGGCTAAACGTAATCCTAACGGTCACCAGACGTTTTGCAACGGGCGCCGTTGTGACGATGATTCCATAAGCAGACCCAATCACCGATTGGAGGCACACATGAACAAGAACTCTACATCATTGAGACTGGGGTTCAGCAAGATGGAAATCACTGTCGTGGTCGGCGTCATCCTGATTCTGACCGCTCTGATACTCCCTGCCATCCAGCAAGCCCGCGAATCCGCTTGGAGAACACAGTCGCGGAACAACCTCATGCAACTTGGCTTGGCGTTACACAACTATCACGACGTCTTCTCGACATTTCCACCGGGAGGCACCGTGTTGGTTGACGACCGGTCTTACCACGGTTGGTTCACACAACTTGGTCCTTATCTCGATGCGTCAACGGTCCCTTCTCAGATTGACTATCATCGTCCATGGGACGATCGCGTTAACCAACATCTATTTCAGCAACTTCACCCGGTGGCGCTCAATCCGAGTGTCGCATTAGTGGCGACAGAGCACGGATTTGGATTGAATCATTATTCGGGAAACCCCGCTGCGCTGCATCGAAACTCATCAGTGGCCCTCGAAGATTTCGCCTTGGGAACGAATCATGGTTGGGTACTTGGCGAGGTGGTGGGCAATTTCGAACCGTGGGGTTCCCCATTCAATTGGCGAGCATTCGACAAGCCCTTGAACAGCGGCAACGATTCCTTTGGCCGCGGGACCGGAGGAGCGCACTTTCTGATGGGTGACGGATCTGTGAGATTTGTCTCCGACGACGCTAACGAGCATGCCCAAATAACGTTCAGTGGCGGACTTCCCACTCCTTCCCCCAAACAGATCGAAAGGCCGACTCGGGTCTGGAAGTACCGAACAGGGGACACGGGCATTACGACGAGGATGATCCCTCTCGACGAACTCGATTGGGAAGGACTCGCCTTGATGGTGTACTACGATTTGAGTGGCGTTCCTCAAACAGCGTCGATCAGGCCGCGAGGAAAGTGGAGTGACCGTTCTCCGACCATCGAAGATTTGCAACAGGTCGATGAGACTTGCCCCAATGTGCGAATCCTGCTTGCCGACGTCGCCATTGATGAGGAGACAAGTAGGTTGCTCTCGCAGCTACCGGAGCTCAAAGTCGTGAGGGTTCCCACAGTGTCCATGACACCCGAAGTCATCGACAATTTGAAACGGCTGAACAACCTAGAGGAGTTGATCATCGGCGGTGTTGATCCTGACCTGTTGCCAGCTCTTCGATCGCAACTCTCTGGGGTGCTGATCGACGTGAAATCCCGGCCGTAGACGTCACGCGCCGAATCACGACCGACTGAGAGGCACATTCCGGCCGATTCCTGCAATTCTGGTGACAGGGGTATTTCAATTGGTCTCCAACGTCTTAGGATTAAGCGTTCAGCCTCTGACCCTGCCTTTACAGTCGTACCCGACAATGAGCACTGCCAAAATTGAACATGCCACGCCGCCCGCGGCGCCGTGGGTGCATCGGTATGGCATGCTGTTGGCCTTCGTGTTGCAGTCGATTGGGGTTGTCGTTGCGATTATGCTGGCGTGGAGGTATGGCGGAATCGACGCGTTGTCGTTTTGGCTGATGGCCGCGGGCGTTGTGCTGACCGGGCTGGGGATCACGATCGGCTATCATCGGCTGCTCACGCATCGCTCGTTTGAGACGTATCGACCGCTGCACTTGATGTGGATGATGCTCGGGGCGCTCGCGATGCAGAAGTCGCCGCTTGAGTGGTGTGCGACGCATCGCAAGCATCATGCCATTAGCGACAAGCCGGACGATCCGCATTCGCCACATCTCCACGGGGAGGGGTTCTGGAATGGCCTGCGGGGATTTTTCTACGCTCACATGGGCTGGCTGATCACGGGTCACATCATCTACACCGATCAAAGCAAGTACGTCCCTGATCTGATTGCTGACCCGGTCGCCGTGTGGATTCACCGCACCTGGGAGTTCTTTTGGGTGCCGCTCAGCTTGGCAATTCCGACCGTGATTGCGGGCGTCATCACCGGCACATGGCAGGGAGCCGCGATGGGATTCCTGTGGGGCGGCGTCATGCGAACGTTCATCGTCCAGCACATTACGTTCTCCACCAATTCGCTGTGTCATCTGTTCGGCAAACAACATTTTCAGACTCCTGATGAGTCACGCAAAAATCCTGTGTGCGGCATCATCAGCGCGGGCGAAGGCTGGCACAACAACCATCACGCGTTCCCCACATCAGCGAGACATGGTTTGTTGTGGTGGCAGTTCGACTCCAATTGGCTCGTCATCCGCCTCATGGAGCGACTCGGCCTTGTTTGGAACGTCCAACTGCCGAGCACTCAGGCCGTGGACCGTAAGCGGATCGTGACGCCATCCCCGCCGATCACTCCTCCGGCGAAGGCTGCTGAGTCACTTCAGCAAAGTCCACACGAGCATACACCTCGGCGACGGGCAGGCTGACGTCGAGCGTTGGCAGCACAAGTTGGCCATCAGGCAAATCGATACTCGTCAACACCCACTGCTCAAACTCCGACTGGCGAAGATAGTGCTCGATGAACGGTTTTTCCTGAGAGACGAGCACGTATTCCTTGAGTGAATTGAGACCTCGATAGGCTTGAAATTTGGTCCCGCGGTCACACGATTCGGTGGATGGCGAGAGGACTTCGACAATGACGACCGGGTTGAGCAGCGTGTCTCCGTGGTGGTCCTCAAATTCCGGGTCACACGCAACGCTGACATCGGGATACGTGCCAAGGCCGTTCGGACAACGAACCCGCATGTCGCTGGGGTAGACCTCGCAGGGACGATCATCGAGAGCTTCGCTGAGGCGGCGGACGAGATTCCCGACAATCACATTGTGCCACCGCGACGCGCCTGCCATCGCGAAGACTTCTCCGAGATAAAACTCACTCTTGGTCTGGGCGCGCCGTTCCCTTTCGAGGTACTCAGCCCAACTGAGGTGTTTGAGTGCTGCGGTCGACATCTTGCGGTTCCTGCCTGTGATCGTGAGAGACCGTCCCCTCCCGTGATACCGATGAGTATACCAGAAGATCGCTCGACAGGACGAATGCCTCTCCCCACAGATTTGCGTCTCCCGCCGTCGCAATCTATCCTCTGGTCCCACTCAGATTTCAGGAGAGAGACATGTCCTACGACGTCTACGGAGTCGGCAACGCGCTGGTCGACATTCAGGCTCACGTGAGCGATCAAGTCCTGGCCCAACTCGAATACGCCAAGGGCATCATGACCCTGGTCGACGACGACACGCAACAGCAGGTGCTTGGCATCATCGGCGATGTCGATACGCACCGCTGTGCAGGGGGATCGGCGGCGAACACGATCATGGGCATCGCTGACTTTGGAGGCAAAGCCGCCTATTGCGGCAAAACGGCGAATGACGAAATCGGTGAGTTCTTCCTCTCCGACATGCGAGAGATGGGCGTCGCCATCGACGTCACGCCGACGGACGAAGGACAGACGGGCACCTGTGCGGTGCTCATCACCAACGACGCCCAACGGACCATGCTCACCTACCTCGGTGTGTCCCCCTCACTCTCCCCGGATGACATTGACGAAGCTGAGGTCAAGCAGGCGAAGTATGTCTACATTGAGGGGTATCTTTTCACAGGAGACAGCACACGAACCGCTGCGCTTCACGCGATGGAATTGGCGAAAGCCAATGACGTCAAAGTCGCCTTCACTGTCTCTGACCCGTTTCTGATTCAGTATCACAAGGACGAATTCTGGAACCTCATTGAAGGCCCAGTCGATCTGCTCTTCTGCAATCTGGAAGAAGCCCGCGCCCTCACCGGGAAGCACGATGCGATTGACTGTGCCCACGAGATCCACCAACACACCGAGAACGTCGCCCTCACCCTGGGTGCGGACGGTTCCCTGTTGATGCATGACGGCGAATCAATCCTCATTGAAGGCACGAACGTCGAAGCGATCGACACCACCGGAGCCGGCGACATGTACGCCGCCGGCATCCTCTACGGCATCACCAACGGTCTGAGTTGGAAACAGTCCGGCCACCTCGCATCACACGCTGCCGGACGAGTCGTCTCCCAACTCGGCGCTCGACTCCGGGAACCGTTCACCCGTGACGCGATCGACGAGCTACTGAGTGGCGTGTGACGTTCCGTGGAGCGGTTTCAACACATCGATCTCGGGTGGCCGGGTCTGACCAACGGGAAGGCCCGGACCGGTGATTGCAGGGCCATCCGCTTCGCTGCTGACCCTGCCACCCTCCAGAATAGCGGTCTTGAAACCCGCTCGTAGAGCAAACGTCGCCGCCGATCACGTAAGGATGTCGTGCACGATCTCGCCGTGGACATCGGTGAGACGGAAGTCGCGGCCTTGGAAGCGGTACGTCAGGCGTTTGTGATCGATGCCTAACAGATGCAGCATCGTTGCGTGGAAGTCATGCACGTGGACCGGATTCTCCGTGATGTTGTAGGAGAAGTCGTCCGTGCTGCCGTACGTGAGGCCCGGCTTCACGCCACCACCGGCCATCCAGATCGAGAAGCAACGCGGGTGGTGATCCCGTCCGTAGTCGTCGATACTCAGTGCCCCCTGACAGTACACGGTCCGACCGAATTCGCCTCCCCAGACAACGATCGTGTCATCCAAGAGACCACGCTGCTTGAGGTCCCACACGAGGGCCGCTGAAGCTCGATCGGTCGCGGGAGCGAGCATGTCCATAGACATGGGCAGATGCTGGTGATGGTCCCAGCCCCGCTGGAATAGCTGGATGAATCGCACACCCCGCTCAGCCAACCGCCGTGCGAGCAGACAGTTGTGAGCATACGTCCCCGGCTGTTTCGCTTCCTCGCCATAGAGGTCGAACGTACTCTGTGATTCCTCCGACACGTCAACCAACTCCGGCACGGTTGTCTGCATGCGGAAGGCCAACTCGTACTGGGCGATCCGAGTCGCGATCTCCGGGTCGTGTGCTTCTTCCAACTTGATGCGGTTGAGTGCGTTGACGTCCTCGACGATCCGCTGTCGGGTCGAGCCGTCGATGCCCTCCGGGTTGGACAGGAATGGCACCGGATCGCCTGTCGATTGAAACTTGACCCCTTGATACCGCGAAGGCAGAAACCCGCTCCCCCACAGTCGGTCGTACAGCGGCTGGCCCTGGTTGCCCGAGGTCAGCGTGATGAACGCCGGCAGGTTCTCATTCAGCGAACCGAGTCCATAGGACAGCCAACTCCCTATGCTGGGTCGCCCTGCGAGTTGCGCTCCGGTTTGGAAGAACGTGATCGCCGGATCATGATTGATGGCCTCGGTGTACATCGACCGCACGAAGCACAACTCATCCGCAATCTGCGCTGTGAACGGCAGTAACTCGCTGATCCTGGCTTCGGACTGTCCATGCCGAGTGAATTTGTACTTCGACATAGCGATCGGAAAACTCTCCTGCGTCGCCGTCATGCCAGTCAGCCGCTGCCCCTGACGAATCGAATCCGGCAGTTCCTCTCCCTGCAACTCCCGCAGTCCGGGCTTCTCGTCGAACAGATCGATCTGAGAAGGTGCCCCTGACTGAAACAGATAGATCACCCGCTTCGCCTTCGGAGCAAAGTGCGGCGGACTCATCCGACTCTCAGCCGCAGATACTCCGACCGCTCCCTCTGCCTGCAACAGTGAGGCGAGCGCCGCTGTCCCCACGGCTGTCGACATCCGTGCCCCGAATTCACGACGAGAGATGTGTGACTCGTTGATTGCTAACTCTTTTCTCATCCTTACTCACCAATTCCATTTTGGGGAACACTAATCTCCACTAATTGCTTCACAGCGCCCGGTCGCCAAAAAATGATTAGTGTTAATTAGTGGAGATTAGTGTTCCAAAAACTGTCATCTCAACATATTCAGATCGCTTCCGTTCCGATTTTCATTCCTTCGTGACAACTTCATCCAGATTCAGAACCACACTCGCAACCGAGGTATATGCGGCCAACTCTGCCGGGTCGAGTGACGGATCGATTGGTGACTCACCGACATCGAGCAAACTCTGTGTCGCAGCGGTGTCGGCGGCGAAGTGGCGGTGATGTCGCTCGCTTGCTTGAGACAGGATGTCAAGCTCCGCCTGTGACGGCTCACGTCCGGTCGTGAGAAGGAACAGCAACGAGATGCGTTCATGCTGTTGAGGATCCGCTTCGTTGAGCACTCGCGCGGCCAACGCCCGGGCCGCCTCGACGAACGTCACGTCGTTCATCAGTGTCAGAGCCTGGAGAGGCGTGTTCGTGCGACCGCGACGGACGATACAGGACTCCCGCGTGGTGGCGTCAAAGACTGTCATCGTCGGGTTCGCAACTGTCCGCTTCACGAACGAGTACAGGCTGCGGCGATAGAGATCGGGCCCGCTGCTGCGTACATACTTTGATTCCGTAGCAATTTCACTCCAGAGTCCATCCGGCTGATAGGGCTTGACCGAGGGGCCTCCCAATCGTTGTTGCAGCAGCCCGCTCGCTGCGAGTGCCACATCGCGAACGGACTCGGCCGTCAGGCGGAAGCGGGGGCCGCGTGCGAGCAGACGATTTTCCGGATCGAGACGCACTAACTCGGGTGTGGCTGCGGACGCCTGGCGGTACGTCGCACTGGTCACGATCAGTCGATGCAGCCTCTTCAGATCCCAGTCGGCCCTCACAAACTCGGTCGCAAGCCAGTTCAGCAGATCCGGATGTGATGGTCGCTCTCCTTGAATCCCAAAGTCTTCCGACGTCTTCACCAGTCCGGTGCCGAAGAACCGCTGCCACTCTCGATTGACAGCGACACGGGATGCTAGCGGATGGGCCGGGTCGACCAGCCACTTCGCCAGCGCCAGTCGATCATCTCCGACGGGTTGCGGAGACTTCTTCAGTACCTCCGGCACGGTCGCTGAGACCGGCTCGGTCGGATTCTCATAACTCCCGCGCGCAAGCACGAACGTTTGTCGCGGTTCCTGGCTCTCGACCATCACCATGGTTGTCGGCAGCTCTTTAATGAACTGACGTCGCTCTTGCTGCAAGCGTTTGAGTTCGGCGTACGGCTGTCTGATGTGTTCCGGCCCGGCAACTTGCAGGAAGTACTCTTGCAGTTTCGTTGCCTGCGAGTCGGTTCTCTCTCCCGGTGCGAGGGCGACCAGTGCGTCGATGGACTCCGCAACAGAGGCAATCGTCGCCTCGGTGTCCGCCAACACCCGTTCGTAGACCCGCACGTCGGCAAGATCCCCGGCGAATGGACTCTCTGCTCCTGTCGACCCGATCCGCAGGGGCTCGGTCGTCTCGATCGACTGATTCAGCTGATCGAGAAGCACCGTTTGCTTCTGAGGCTCGCCGTTAATGAAGATGCGAACTCCGTCTGCGACACGGGAACCATCGTACGACATCAGCACATGCTGCCACTTCTCCGGCGTGAGCGTCGCGTCGGTCTCGACCCGCAGGGCATCATCCAACCAGCGTTTGGTGAGCCAGACCTGCAGATGTCCGTCTTCGACATGCAGCGCCCACCCTTCCCGCTGAAATCCATCTTTCGACCGCGACACGATCCCGCCACTCCCATCGCCGCGCGGCTTGACCCAGGCTGAGACGGTGAACGAGTCGAAGTATCCAAAGTTTGCAACATCGCCAGCACTGACAAACTGCTCCCCATTCAGCCGCAGCGACTGACGATCTTCGCTGATGAACTCGGCTTCGCCAGTCGAAATGGTCGGCAGCTTTGGCTCTTCCGCAGAGTCTGTTGATTCCGATTCGGTTCCAGTCGATGCAGATGTCACTGCCGATTCAAGACTGTCGACAAGCGGATGCCGAGTCAGCAATCCCTCAGCGATTGTCCAGTCGATGGTCTCCTGTTCTTCGCGCTGCCGGACGTTCTGCTCCCACTCACGTTGGGCTTGCTCCCGGGAATCTGCCCCACTTTTCCATGAGGCCAGGGCACTGGCAATACGGGTGTCGAGGTCATTGAGTTCCTGCTGTTGCATCTCGGTGGGCGACACCAGATATGGCGGCGAGTTGCCCTCCTTCAGCGCCCGACCACTCTCCGGGACCGTGTTGAAGTAAGCGAACAGTTCGTAGTAATCCTTCTGCGAGATCGGATCGTATTTATGGTCATGACAGCGGGCACACCCGATCGTCAGTCCGAGCCAGACAGTGCCGGTCGTGTCCACACGATCGACGATGTACTCGACGAGAAACTCCTCCGGGATGCTGCCCCCCTCGGAGTTGGCGCGGTGATTGCGATGGAACGCAGTCGCGATCTGTTGATCAAGGGTCGCATTGGGCAGCAGATCGCCGGCCAGCGTTTCGATGGTGAACTGATCAAATGGCATCCCTGCATTGAGGGCACCGATCAGCCAGTCACGCCAGCGGGACATGTCACGTGAGCCGTCGGTCTGATACCCGCTTGTGTCGGCATACCGAGCCGCGTCCAACCAGGCGACTGCCATATGCTCTCCATACGATGGCGATGTCAGCAACCGATCCACCAACCGCTCGTAACGGTCGGGGGAAGAGTCTGCCAGATAAGCATCAATCTCCTCGAGCGTGGGCGGAAGACCTGTGAGATCGAGTGTGACTCGTCTCAATAGTGTCTCAGGCGATGCCTCCTGCGAAGGTCTCAACTCATTGTGATCGAGCTTCGCCAGCACAAAGGCATCGACGCTGTTCCTCAGCCACTGCGGTTGTGACACCTGCGGCAGCGCCGGTCGCCGTACCGGCTCAAACGCCCAATGCCCTTCCCAGTCGGCTCCCTCTTCGATCCACCGTTTCAACAATGCGATCTGCTCAGCAGACAATTGTCGCTCAGCATCGGGCGGCGGCATCTTCTCGTCGGGATCGTCCGAAGTCATCCGCCGATAGAGTTCACTCGCCTCCAGCTGTCCCGGCACCACAACCACATGGCCGTCATGCTCCGCGAACAGACCGTCCTCCGTGTCGAGTCGCAACTCCGACTGTCGTGCATTCGCATCCGGCCCATGACACGCAAAGCACGCATCGGACAGAATCGGTCTTACATCAACGTTAAAGCGGACCGGATCGTCACCCAGCAAGAGTTGCACTTGCAAGAGCAGCAAGAGTGCCGACACCGGGACGATCTGAGTTCGTAACATCGTGAACGGCTCAATGGATGGAAACCAGCAGGGAATGAGTGTTTCGCATCATATCACGGAGAGGTATGGACGGGCAAAGACAGTAGTCATCACGCTCCGCGTGATGTCACGATGGCTCTCACGGTCACGCTTGTTGATGGCTCTTCCTGACCCCGCTCATCACGCGGAGCGTGATGGCTACTTTATGCGATCACATCGTGCAGCACGTTGCCGTGCACGTCGGTGAGACGGAAGTCGCGGCCGCTGTAACGGTAGGTGAGGCGTTCGTGGTCGAGGCCCAGTTGATACAGGACGGTTGCCCACAGGTCGTACACCGTGCACTGATTTTCGACCACGTGGTATCCGTACTCGTCGGTCGCTCCATAGACGGTGCCTCCCTTGATGCCTCCGCCGGCCATCCAGACGCTGAAGCCGAACGGATTGTGATCACGGCCATTCGCCCCCTGCGAGAAGGGCGTGCGACCGAACTCACCCGCCCAGATGACAATCGTTTGATCCAACAGACCTCGCGACTTCAAGTCGGTCAACATCCCTGCAATTGGTTGATCGACCTGCATGGCCATCGCGGCGTGTCCCTTCTCGAGGTCGCCGTGTTGATCCCAGGGATTCGCGGCACCACCTGCGCCGATGCCGGCCGTCAGGCAACTCAATTCAATGAATCGCACACCCCTCTCGACGAGACGCCGGGCGAGCAAACACTGACGTGCGTAGGCTGCGAGTGATTGGTTCGCTGAGTCGACGCCGTACAACTCGCGTGTTGCTTTGCTCTCACCGCTGATGTCGCACAGCTCGGGGACAGCCGATTGCATGCGAAAGGCCGTTTCGTAATTGCGGACTGCGGCTTCGACTTGAGCGTCGCCCCGGGTTGAAGCGAGGTATTGATCATCGAACTGACGAATGAGAGACAGCCGATCGCGTTGGGTCAGGTCGCTGGCCGGGGGCTTGAGGTTGCGGATCGGTTCGGGCTGATCCGCCTGGATGATAGACGCCTGATGTTGGGCCGGCAGATAACCGCTGCTGAACAGTCCTACGCCCCCGTGCGGCGGCACGGCTCCCCCGCTCTGCAACACCACGAACCCCGGCAACTCCTGACTCTCACTCCCCAGACCGTAATTCACCCAGGCACCAGCGGATGGATGCCCCATGAACGGGAACCCGGTGTGCATCGCATAGTTGCCTTGGGCGTGCTCGTTGACGGACGTCGTCATCGAACGGATGACGGCGAGATCGTCTGCACACTTCGCGACATGCGGGAACATGCTGCTCACTGGCAGTCCGCTCTCGCCGTACTGCTGGAACGTGAACGGACTGGCAAAGATGTTGCCGTTCTGATTGAACTGCGTCCGCTCGACCTTGACCGGCATGGGCTTGCCATGCTCTTTGGCCAGTCGCGGCTTGGGGTCGAACGAGTCCAAATGCGACACCCCACCCGACATGTAGCAAAGAATGACATTCTTGGCCTGCGGGTCGAAGTGCGGCTCCGGCAGCGCAGCGTCGGCATAGGCCCGGTCGCTCATCAGCCCGGCCAACGCCAGCATGCCGAACCCGGTCGAACACTGGGAAAGCATCGCCCGCCTAGAACAAGCTGACCGCTGATGGCTGATGGCTGATGGCTGTCTAACGGACATAGATGAACTCCTTGAGATTGAAGAGCGTCATCGCCACTTCCTGCCAGACTCGCTCCGGTCCTGCTTCATTGCCAATGGGTGAGAGTTGTTGCTGCTCGGATTCGCGTTGATCGATATCGGCGATGAGTTGCTCGTATTCTTCGCGTTGTGTTGACGTCAACTCGGCCAGAATCACCTGCATCGGCACGAACCGGAAGTCCTGGTTCGCGACAGCCACGACCTCCTCAGCGGACAGGGCTCGATCGTACAACCGAGCCTGCAGGATGCGGCCTTTGAGGAAGCGATTGCCGGTCGCCGGCAGATGCCGCAGACCGAACGTTACGACGGTGTCGCCTGCTGAGAAGCGTTGCAGGCCGCTCGACTGATACGGCTGACCATACGGCTCACCATTTCGATACCCGGTGATGCGACCGTCCGCATGGTAGGTGATCGCCACATGCACCGGCTGATCAATGGCTTCAGCCTCATCATTGCCCCCAAAGGCTTTCGTGCGGGCGAAGCCGTTGCTCCCTGCCAACCAGCGTCGTGCCTGCTTCTCGCCAATCACGATCGAATCAAACACCACGCCGTTCTTCGTTTGCACTGTGATGACGCCTCCGCCTCGCTGGTCGAGATCGTCCAGCTGCACCCAGGCTTCCAGCGTCTTCTCGCCCAGGTCGCGATCGAGAGGAACCGTCACGACGTGCGACTGGCCATCAACCACAAGTGCACCGTCCTGCACAACGGCATTCCCTTCGGCCTTTGCGTCGACGGAACCGATCGCATCCTGCAGGCCCTCGTCAAAGTCCCACTGTGCGATGGGGTTCAATTCGACGGTCGCAGACGACACATCCTGCCCCTTCGCCGCGAGGAGCCGTTCGCGAACCGGCATCAACATTGACTCTCGCTGCTCTCGTAACTCCGTCAGCTGAGTGTTGAGTTGTGCCAACCTTTCGCGCGCAGCTGCGTACTGTTCCGTCGCTGAGTCGATGTAGGACAAGGCCGCCCGCACTTCGTCGTCGCTCGCTGGTCTCCCGAGTGCTGCAAGGAACATTCGCTGCAGGTGGTCTTCAGGATTCAGGCGACCCGATTCAACGTGAGTGCTGGACTTCATTTCGCGCTCCGCCCAGCGGCGGGCGAGCGAGTTGACGGTCGGGTCGTTCATCAGTGTCAATGACTGACCGGGAACGTTCGTGACGTCGCGACGTCCCTTGGTGCTGAAGGGTGTGGGTTGATCGAACACCGCCAAGAGCGGGACCATGCTGTTTCGCTGGACCGTGAGGTAGATGCTGCGACGATTCGACTCAACCGGCTGGGGCGGACCCAATTGCTCGTCGCTCAACTCCCCAACTGCCATCAACATCGCATCACGGATCGCCTCTGCCTCGAGTCGTCGAAGTGACGCATGCGAGAGCAACAGGTTGTCCGGATCACGCTCCATCGCTGCGGGTGAAGGCGTGCTGTCCAGCTGAAACGTGCGGGAGGTAACGATCTGCCGGATGAGTGTCTTAATCGACCAACCCTCCTCGACGAATCGTGTCGCCAGCCAGTCAAGCAGTTCGGGGTGTGTCGGCTCGGTGCCCATGTGCCCAAGGTTGTCAGGAGTTGCGACCAAGCCGCGTCCCAGCAGGTGATGCCAGACGCGATTCACGATCACGCGTGAAGTGAGTGGGTTGTCGGCTCGCAGGATGTCGCCGGCCAGTTCGAGCCGTCCGCTGTTTGTCGACGCATAAGGCTCGTCATCGATGGCTTCGAGGAATCGACGCGGTGTCGGGGCCGCTGGTTTTTTGTGGTTGCCGCGCACCATCAATGGCTGATCGATGACGTCTGCCTCGATGACTCCCGGTGCTCTTGTGGGCAACAGGATCTCCGCTTCCAACACACGGTACTCATCGAGCAACGTTACGACCTCCGGCAGCTCCTCGCGAGTATTGGGGAGCAACCCTTCACGAACAAACAGATTGAGGTAACGTGCCTGCTCATCGGTCATCTCGCCGTCACGCCACGCGATGATGCACGTCCGTAGCGCGTCGGTGTAAACCGCCTGCAGCGACTCGACGTCTGTCGGTGCCTCTGTGATTGCAAACAGAGGAGCGACAAACTCGGCCATCTCGTCACGCGGCTCCAAGCCGGTCTGTTGCTGTTCCTCGCTGAGCAGGATCGCCTCGGTCACGCCGAACCAACTACGCTCGGCCCCCATGTTTAACTCGACCGGCTGATCGGCTGCCGTCGAGACCTCGATGTAGACATCGTCGCCCTGCCAGTAAGTCATGTCCCAGTGGACCCATTTCTCTTTTCCGTCATTCAGTTTTGCGATCGGATAGACCGTGCCCCCCCGTGGGTAGTGCTGGACGACATACCTTGCTCGGGCATCACCCCCGCCACGCACACGCAGGTAGAGATGCTTGTCCTCCAGCTTTATCCTCGGCGAAGACAGTACGCCGTTGTGCTTCGTCGAGAGCGCGTGTGAGTACACGCCCGTTGGGAGGATGTCAGAGACGATCCGCTCACCCTCCTCCTCAATGGCAAAGTCCCCTGCCAGACTCGGCTTGCCATTTCGCAATCCCGCGCCATGAGCGGACCACCGTTCAAACTCCTCCACCTGAGAGAGGTCAGCCTGCCAGGGATAGTTCTGCCCCTCCCGCTTGTCGATCCGCGCACGGCTCTGTCGGTACTCGTCCGTCAGCCGACTCCAGTTGGAAACAAAGTCTTCATCGGTGAGTGATCGCAACTGCTTCCAGACATGCAGCGGGTGCTTGTTGTCGTCCGCCTGTTCAATCACCTGGCTCCACGGTCCGTCCGACGAGCTTAGCGTTTCCGGGAGTGAGTCGAGCGAGAGGAGCCACTTGTCAGCGAGTTGTCGCCTGATGTGTTTCTTGATCGCAGTCATCTCTTCACGATGCAGATCCTGTCTCGCGGGCGTGTCGATGGTCACTGTCGCCGGTCGTGTGCTGACCATGACGCCGAAGAGCGCGTAATAATCCTGTTGGCTGATCGGGTCGAACTTGTGGTTGTGACAGCGGGCACAGGAGACGGTCAGACCGAGGAATGCTTTGCTGACGACGTCGATCTGGTCGTCGGTGAAACGAACCAATTCATCAAGGGCATCGGTCGGTGCGAAGCCGTGCTGGACGAAGCGGTACTGAGCTGCACCAAGCATCGACTCGTTGATGCCCAATTCGTCGTTCACGCGTGGAACAGGCAGCAGATCGCCAGCAATGTGCTCTCTCACCAGTTGGTCATAGGAGACGTCTGCGTTGAGAGCCCGGATGAGATAGTCGCGATACCGCCATGCGTATGGAATCGTCGGGTCTCCCTCACTGCCATGTGTCTCTGCGTAACGAACCCAGTCCATCCAGTGCCGCGCCCAACGTTCCCCGAAGTGCTCGGACGCCAGCAGGTCGTCGACCAAACGCTCGTAGGCATCGTCCGATTCGTCTGCAAGAAAGCGTTCGATCTGCTCGGGTGTCGGCGGCAGCCCGGTCAGGGCAAACGTCAATCGACGGATGAGTGTGCGACGGTTTGCATCGTCCGAAGGTTCCAGGTCCGCCTCTTCGAGCTTCGCCAGCATGAACCGATCGATGGGGTGCTCCGACCAGTTTTCGCGATCGACCGTCGGCGGGGCGTGATCGGTGATCGGTTGAAAACTCCAGTGTTGCGTTCGTCGGTCACGCACGGTCGACCATGATGTCAGCGCAGACAGTTCTTTCTCTGTGAGCGGTTCGTCACGTGGATCAACTGCTCCGTCTGCGATCCACTGCTCAAAATCCGCGATCACACGCTCATCGAGCTTGGGCGCATCCTGGGGCATCCGCTGTCCGTCGACCTCGTGTCGAATGACCTGCAACAACAGACTCTCATTCGGTGATTGCAGACCGATCAACTCACCCGACGCGCCGCCTTTTCGCATGGCGTCACGGTGATCGACCGACAGCTCCCCCTCCGCCGTGTCGCTGCTGTTGTGGCACGAATAGCACTGATCAATCAGCACGGGTCGGATGTGGCTCTCAAAGAACTCGACCTTGGCCTCATCATCTGCTGTCCCGATCGAACAAGACAACATCGCACCCAAGGCGAAGGCAACTCCTCTTAGCGCTTGACGAAAGACAGAGAAGTGCGACGGCATCACGGCATCCACGAGTTGGGCAGAGAATGGAATCATTGTGAACGATGCGAATTCCCATGTTACCATCTCAATGCACCTCACACATGTCCTCGCCTGCGATGTGTGACTTCGTTCGACGACAGAGCCGTCGGCTTGGGTGTCACTCAGCCGGAGCTGGTGTGATCGCCGCGATCGCTTTCTCGAGGGCGCCCTTGAGACGATCAGATTTGGCCGACTCCCGCAGCTCTCGCAGTTCAGGAAGGATGTCAGCGGCCGATTCTCCGAGTTTGCCGAGATAGTGCAACGCGAACACCTGACTCGACTCGCGACCGTTTCGCAGTGTCTGGAGATAAGCGGGCATTGCCTCCGGCGATGCTGTGTCGATCCGACGCAGTGCACGCCCAGCATCCGGCTGATCGTCGCGGCTGGCAAGAAGTTCAAACAACCTCGGCACGGCTACTACTGCTGATGGCCCCAACTCTCCGAGTGAGACGGTTGCGGCCTTTCGCACGCCCCAGTCCTCATCGTCGAGGGTCGCCAAAAGCCGAGTCACGAGAACACCACTGTCCGTTTCGATTCTTGAGAGACAGGCCACTGCAGCCTTGCGACGGGCCGCGTCGGGATCAGACAACACTTCCATCACCGCAGGAACAGCATTGGCGGCGGCGTATCCAATTTCACCCAAGGCTGCCATCGCTGCGATCGCGACATCGGGCGTTTCATCCCTGACGAGTGACGTCAGTGTCTTGATCGCAGGAGTCCCTTCTTCGCCATACATCGAGATCGCTTGCGCTGCGGCTTCCTGCACTTCGGAGTCAGCATCACCCAGCAGAACAATGAGCCCTGGCATCGCTACATCGACATCTGGACCAATCACACCGATGGCAACAGCCCCATGTGCACGAACGGTGGAGTCCGGGTCTTCGAGCGATTTCAGTAATTCGGCAGACAGTTCACGTGCGGGGGGACCGACCATGGCCAGCGCATCGATCACGCGCCGACGAACATCGATCTGTGGATCCTGAAGAGCCTCGCGCCACAAAGGCAGCATCTCATCAATGCCAGCACCCACATCAGTCAAGGCCAGCATGGCAGACGAACGGACGGCAGCGTCGCTGTCCTGCGTCGCCTGGAGCAACACTTCCTTCGCGGAATCAGCCACGACACCACAGCGACCAAGTGCCGCTGCCGCTGCCGCTCGGACATCGGGCGACTCATCGCTGAGCGCTGTCGTTAACGCAGTGATCGCTGACTCGGGAGGCGGCGACATCTGCACAAACGCTCGGGCAGCAGTCGCACGTCTGTCAGGATCGGCGTGGCTCAACGCCTCAATCAGCGGCGGACCAGCTGTGCCGCCCACTCCGGCAAGGGCAGTGATGATCGCGTCATTGTCGCGGTCAGTGACAACCGCATCGAGTAACGCCGGCACAGCATCGACCCCAATCCGGCTGAGTGTCTGCACAACCGCTGGCTCCAGCATGTCATCATGGATCACACGAATGAGCGATGACACGGCATCACGAGCAGGTGGACCGATTCGCCTCAACGTCTCAACTGCCGTTAATCGAACTGTCTTATCGTCCCTGTCGAGCATTTCGATCAATCGCGGAACGACAACAGACGTGTCTTCGCCAGCGGCGCTCAGCCCGACAATCGCCGTTGATCGCACGCTTTCATCCGCATCCGTCAGCGAATCGACCAGGAGGGTGAGTATCTGGTCGCGATCAATCGTTGTCGCCGCGACGGCTCGTAGGGCCGCGTTACGTTGTTCAACCGATCCGTCTGTTATGAGTTGCGGGAGTCGTTCTGCAACCTCGGGAGTCCGTAGACCGATCGTGGCGAGGGCGGTCAACGCTTCGACGCGGACACGTTCCTCCTCATGATCAAGAGCGCGACCGAGTGGTTCTTCCGCTTGAGGTCCAATCCGGCCCAGTGTGAGTGCCGCTTGTGTGCGAACTTTGGCATCGTCGTCTCCCAACGCCGCAATGAGTTGAGGAATCGCGGGAGCCGCTTCAGCGTTCAACCATCCGAGAGCACGTACCGCTCCCTCTCGTGCGTTCCGGTTGTCTGACTCCAGCGCAGCAATCATGTCTGGAAGGATCGCCGGACCAATCTGACCGAGTGCGTGGGCCGTGCGATGCAGGCGTTGGCCTCCGTGAGATTTTAGCTTCTCGCTCAAAGCAGGGATCGCAGCTTCGGCGTCAGGACCAATGCGCCCCAAGGCGAGCGTCGCCTGAAACCACATCTGCGGGTCATCGTCATCGAGCGTTTTGATGAGCGCGGGGACTGCCACCTTCGCCGCCGGTCCTCGTCGGACCAATTCGTAAACCGCATCACGACGGACCGCGAGTTCGGAATCGTCCAATTGCTCGATGACATCATCGAGCGGAGTTGTCTCATCCTGTGCTACTGCTGGCCCAGCGAGACTGACAAGCACGGCCAAACCAACAATGAAGTCCGACCAGCGGAGTTGTCGTGTCGCGGCACTCGGGAATTCGTCTTGAGCAACATCACATGGGAGGGCGAAGCTCCTGCTGAGCCGCGCCGTGAGAATGGACGACCATCTGAGAAGTCGCATTCCTTGCGGCAATCCAACTCCGCACATGCTTCTTGCTTGAAGGATACGCGCCATCCGCCTGCGGCTCCGCAGGAGCGTCGCCGTCCCATTCGCACAAACACACATCAACTGTCGCATCGCCATTACAGTTTGAGACCCGAAAGTCGGTCGGTGCTGTCGCCGATGTAGTCAGCCGGTGCCCCAACACGGTCGAGCAACGAGAGATACAGGTTGTTCAGCGGCGTCTCCTGTTCGTAGACGACATGTCGACCGGTGTCGATGGTGCCGCCGCCCCGACCGGCGACGAGGATCGGCAAATTCTCGTTGTTGTGACGGTTGCCGTCACTAATACCGCTGCCGTAGACGATCATCGAGTGGTCGAGCAGCGTGCTGTCGCCTTCCGGGATCGACTTCATCTTCTCCAACAGGTAGGCCAGTTGGGTCGTGTGGAACAGATTGATCCGGCGAATCTTGTCGAGCTTCTCTTCATTGCCGCCATGATGCGACAGGGCGTGGTGTCCGTCGGGCACATCGATGTTGCTGTAACTCCGGTTGCTCCCCGCATTGGCCAACATGAACGTTGCGATGCGGGTCGAGTCGGTCTGGAACGCCAGGACCATCATGTCGCACATCAGCCGCATGTGCTCGCCGTAATCGTCGGGAACCTCACTTGGTCCTCGAAAGCCGCGAGTCGTCTCCTTTTCAGTCGACTGAGCGGCAAGCTCCAGCCGACGCTCGATCTCGCGAACTCCAGTGAGGTATTCGTCGACTTTGCGGCGATCGTTGCGACCGAGTTTCGTTTGTAGACGCTGCGCGTCGTCTGCAACGTAGTCGAGAATGCTCTTCCTCAGAGCGAGTCGCCGTTGCTGGGAATCTTCCATCTGTTTGGTGGTGCCGTCGCCGAAGAGACGGTCGAACACGGCTCGCGGGTTGACTTCCTTCCCCATTGGCTGCGTCTCGGACGCCCACGAGATGTTGGACGAATAGGCACAGCTGTATCCCGAGTCGCAGTTCCCCGCACCGCGCCCCCGTTCACAGCCCAACTCCAAAGAGGCGAACTTCGTCTGCGAACCAATCTGTTGGGCCGCCAGTTGATCGACCGAGATGCCCGAACGAATGTCTGCTCCGTCTGTCTTGCGAGGTTGTGCCCCCGTCAGAAACACGGATGCACAGCGAGCATGATCGCCTGCCCCGTCACCGTTCGCTCGGCCCTTGTCGTGGGTGAGGCCAGACAACACCAGCAGGTCGTCCTGAACATTGCTCAGAGGCTGAAGGATCGATGGCAGGTCGAATCCAAATCCGGTCCGCTCGGGCGTCCAATGAGCGACGTTGACGCCGTTCGGGACAAACAGAAATGCCATGCGATTCGGCACTGTCGTCGCCGCAACCTCAGCAGCAGCAAGCGAGCGTCCCGGCTGCATGGCTTCGAGCCACGGCATCGCCAGTGAGACGCCGAGCCCCTTGAGGGCCGTTCGTCGAGTGAGATGACTGCGATTCAACATGTTCAATCCTTCTGAGATTCTCGCATCAAGAACGGATCGCTCGTCACGACTGCCTCGACCAGCGTGCGGAAACGGTCGTCGTCCGCCTGCATCTGTTCCAGTATTCTATCGACAGCACAGCGGTCCTGAGACGACAATCCTCGCCCCAAGGCGTATGTCAGCAGTTTTTCCGCCAGCCGCCTGCAAAATGCGTCCCGTTTCGACTCGACCAGCACGTTGATCAACTCGACAGGGCCACTGAAGTTGACATCCCCCGGCAGTGTCCCTGAGGGATCAATATCGAACTGACCGTCCTGATCGCGCCAGGCACCGACGGCATCAAAATTCTCCAGTCCGAAACCGAGCGGATCCATGCGGCGATGACAGATCGCACACGACTCGTTGCTGCGGTGTTCCTCCAATCGCTCACGCAGCGAACCCAGCGCCTCCTCCGCTTCTTTGAGCTCCTCGACTCCTTCTGGAGGCGGAGGTGGAGGCTCGCCAAGGATGTTGTCCAGAATCCACTTACCCCGCTTGACGGGCGAAGTGCGTGTCGGATTCGACGTCAGCAAGAGCACACTCGCCTGCGTGAGCACGCCACGGCGATTGTCCGGCAAATCGACCCGTTGAAAGTCCGCACCTGTGACCCCCTCCATCCCATAGTGCGAGGCCAAACGCTCATTGACGAACGTGAAGTCAGCTCGAAGCAGGTCGAGCACGCTGAGGTTTTCACGTATCACCGTCTCGAACAATAGCTCGGTCTCCCGTCGCATGTCGGCTCGCAACTGCTCGTCGACATGGGGAAACAGTGTCGGGTCCGGTTGGAGATGCGCCAGATCCCGCAGTTGGAGCCATTGACCGGCGAAGTTGTCGACCAGTGCCTGCGACTTGGGGTCGTCCAGCATTCGTTGCAGCTGTGCCTTCAGCACGTCCTGCTTATGCAGTGTCCCTTCCTCCGCCAGACGGAAGAGTTCTTCATCCGGCATACTGCTCCACAGGAAGTACGACAGCCGCGAGGCAAGTTCATAGTCTCCCAGTGCACGGATGCCGTCCTCGTTGTCCGGCTGCGGATCGTCCTCGACACGGAACAGGAAGTGGGGCGACGATAGCACGGCAGATAGCACCGTCCTGAGAATCTCTTCCTCCGGGCTGCCCTGCTCGAACGCGAACATCACGAGAGCAAACAGCCGCTGCAGTTCCTCGTCGCTCACCGGTCGGCGAAACGCGCGTGAGGCAAACGTACGGATGTTGAACTGTGCAGCTGCAATCTTCTTGGCGAGATCATCGTCCGGCGCCTGTTGGATGAGGATGCGTTGTCTCAACTCCTCATTGGACAGGGCTCGCTCAACGATCGTCTCCGCTGCGGTCAGATACTTTTCCAGGAGCAACGGCGATATGGAAAGCACATCGCCGATGTTGTCGAACCCGTTGCCCACATCATCTGAAGGGAAGTCGTCCGCCGGTTGAAAGTCGATGCCAACTAAGTCGCGGATGGTATTGTTGTACTCGACTCGATTGAGCCGTCGGATCGTCACTCGTCCGGGGTGTTGAGGTCCACTGCAATCGAACGCTGCCAACTCGGCCTCGATATGGCCGATGACCGCCAGATACTCTGCGTCTGCAGGCTGCGGCTCGTCCTTCGGAGGCATCTCCCGCGCGTGTAAGGCTCGTAGCACCTTCTCCCAGACTTCGAAGTCCGTCTGCACATTCGCTGAGTCTTCGTAAGACTCCAGCGACACGCCCCCCTCCGGTTCGTCGCCGCTGTGACAGTCGACACAATGAAACTGCAGGAAGGGCCGCACGTCCCGAGCAAAGTCGGTCGCCGGCATATCTTCAGCCATCACCAACCCCGGAGGGCATGTGAAAACGAGCGTAGCGAGCGCGAATCGAGCCAGTCGAAGCATAAGGCGTGTCGGTCGGAAGGTGGGACGACGGCTGTGCGGACTGATGACAACCGTCGCAGACTCAGGTGGGGCTGTACGAGACCAACGTCTAACGTCTCGTGCCTCTATCGTCGGCATCCTACCCAGAGTCGTCAAGTCCTCTTCGCCGTGGCGATGGTCGACTCAGCGACGAATCATCAGCTATTGCCGTTGCAACAGGAAATCTCGTAACCCGTCCAGATCGTCGGTGTTGATCATGTCGACCTCAGCGTCCGCCAGCACTTCCCACATTTCGCGGGTCTCGGGGGTCGCCCAAAAGCGGACGGCCCGTCCCTCCTTGTGGGCCTGCTCGACGATGCGTTGCAACTTCTCTCGTTCACCCGCTGGCATCTCACCCATGCCATCCCATTGGAAATGCGCTCCCCAGCGGTCGCTGATCCATGGCAGCAGATCCGGAGAGTCGTCGCTGCCCAGATCGGAGAGTCGACCGTCGACACCCACGAACCGTGTCTCATCGGCATCGATCACTTTCCGAGCTCGATTACCTGACACGACGGCCAGAATCGGCCCCTCAATGACCTGTCCCTGATCGACCCGCGTGAACAGGTCCGCATACTCAGCCAGGACTGCGTCCAATGCCTCATATGTCGAAGTGCCTCGCGACTTGATGTCGATCAACAGCCCGAACGGCGCCTCCCTCGCATAGACATGACCTTCGTGCTCGCGAATACGGTCCCGCAGCGGGTCGAGGTACAAACTCTGCAATGTCCGTGCCGGTCGCAGTTCCGCACGGTCATGCCCGACGAGCAGCTCACCCTCCACCAGATAGATGTCCGCTTCCACACTCGTGAAGCCGCACGCGAGTGCATCATGCAAAGGCTTGGTATGGTGGTAATCGTTGTGAGCGTGGGCCTGCGACAGAGGCATGACATCCTCTGCCTGCAACACCTGACCGCTCGCCAGGAGAATCAACAACAAGCTGACAACGACCATCTGTGCCCTCACGTCTTTCTCCTGAAACGTCTGCAACAGCCCTGAATCGCCACGGACACGCCGCCGTCCCTCAATCAGGCCCTCGCCTCCCACATGTTACCCGAATGCCCCAATGACGCCCACATCCCCAGCCGTCGACTCCGCCATCGTCCGGATTGCGGAGGACTGTCGCATCAATCTGTCCAGTCTCGCTTTGCGTTTTGAGGTTGTTTCGGCTATCCTGCTCGATCCCCCAGCGAGCGAATGGCGCGTCGCTGAGGTGAGACGGAAAAGACTCTAAAGCTCCTGGAGACATGCGTGGTTAAGCTTCGGTTACGTGAGAATGAGTCCATCGCGGATGCTGTCCGACGGTTTCGCAAGGCAGTCGAACACAGCGGCATCAAAAAAGAGATGCGCCGACGGGAGTATTACGAGAAGCCAAGCGATGTCGCACGCCGCGCCAAGCGCCGGGCTGAGCGTCGCGCGCGAATGCAGCGACTTGCCGGTAATTGATCGATCAGCAGTTGATTGAGACGCTGAACAACGTTCCCCAAGTCAGATCAACTCGATTGCCCGGTCGATGCGGGCCAGACAGCGATCTTTGCCGAGAAGAGCGAGGCAGTCGAACATGCCCGGTCCGGTCGGTTTGCCGGTCGTCGCCACACGCAGGGCATGGATCACCTTACCGATCTTGATGCCCTTCGCTTCCACCCACTGATGCAACAGCACATCCAGTGCGTCGGCGTCGAATGAGTCCGCAGCGGCCAATTGCTGGCGGAATTCTCGCAACAGCGGCCCGGCCTCTTCCGGCTTGCGCAGTCGTTTCTCGAACGCCTTCTCGTCGAAGGTCATGTCAGCATCACTGACAAAATACTCGTCGTACTGCAGGATGTCGCTGAACAGCTTGAGCCGCTCGCCCAGTGCCTCGACCAGATGCGACACGAACCGGACATCAGCGGCGTCGATCGGGTCGCAAATGTACTTCGCCTTCACCAGATAGGGCAGGCACCCATCAACCTTCTCCTCGGTCGATAACTCGCCCATCCAGTGCTCCTGATAGGCAAGCAACTTATCCGAGTCGAGACCTGCCGGTGCTTTGACGACACGGCCGAGTGTGAAGTGCTCGGTGACGAATTCGAGTGACATGTTCTCGGTCTTGTCGTCGAATGACCAGCCCAATCGCGACAGCCCATTGAGCACACCTGCCGGCAGAAAGCCCACCGCTTCGTAGTACGCGACCATCACCGGGTTCATCGACTCACCCGGCTCCAGCCCGATCTTCGGCAGGACGTCGTCCGCGATGTCAAATAGCTTTTTGAACTGAGGACTCTTGCGATACTTCTCCAGCTTCTTCACTCGCTTCGAGAGCTTTTCCTTCGACCCCGGTGCTGCCACAAACGGGATGTGTGCGAACCCGGGCCGCTCGTGCCCCAGTGCATCGAACAGCATCGCCTGCACAGCCGTATTCGTCAGATGCTCCTCCGCGCGGATGACATGGGTAATCTCCAACTGAGCGTCATCAACCACGGTCGCAAAGTTGTACAAGGGCGACCCGTCCCCTCGACAGATGACCGGGTCTGCGATCAGCCCACAATCCCACTCGACATGCCCGCGAATGTGATCGTCGATCGAAACCTTCGCCTCACGATTGACGAGCAACCGCACAACATGCGGCCGTCCCTCTGCGAGGAACTGCTCTCGCTCCGTGTCCGACAGGTCGAGTGACCGACGGATGTTGAGAAACGGACGCTTCTCCTTTTCCGCCGCTTCACGATCCGACTGTGTCACCTCGGGCGGATCAAAGTCGTAGTAGGCTTTGCCACTGACCAGCAGCGTCTCGACCGCTTGACGATACAAATGACCCCGTTTGGACTGAAAGTAAGGGGCATGCGGTCCACCGACTTCGGGTCCTTCGTCCCAATCGAGTCCCAACCAGCGAAACGCATGCAGAATGGGCGTGAGTGCCTCCTCGACATTCCGCTCCTGATCCGTGTCATCAATCCGCAGAATGAACTCTCCCCCGTTGTGCCGCGCCCACAACCAGTTAAACAACGCCGTCCGCATGCCACCAATGTGCATGTATCCAGTGGGCGAAGGGGCAAAGCGAGTGCGGACAGTCATGAACGTGAATCAATGAAGTGGGGGGTGAGTGACTGGGTCGCGTGGCAACGGGTCATTGCCGAAAGACAAACACGCCCTTCTTGTTGGCCACGATGATGTCCGGTCGGTCGTTGTCGTTGATATCGCTGATCACGATCTGTCGACCGACGCCCGAGCCGTCGTCGAGTTGTTGCGCGGCGAATCGAGCCGTGCCGCCCTCACGCATCGTACGGAACACGTACAAGACTGCCGGGTCGCGGGCACCCGGGTCGTGACCGTTATGGGCCCAGTAGCATTTGCCGGTGACGATGTCTTTGATCCCATCGCCGTCCATGTCGTGCACCGCAAGCGCGTGCAACTGGGAGAAGGCAACACCATCTACGTTGTCCTCTGGTTTCTCCCCCATGATCAGATGCGGCTTGAAGTCAATCGAGCCATCTTCACCCGGCACATTCTCGAACCAACTCAGCCCCCACTTATGTGCCTCCAGGCTGGTGACCACGTCGTTGTCACCGTCTCCGTCGAAGTCGTAGGCGAACATCTGCGACCCACCCGGACAAAACTTGTAGTCGTGCGGCTCCCAGAGCACGCTGTCATCGAGCGTCTCCGGCTGCTCGTACCAACCGTTACTCGTGAGCATGTCGAGCCGTCCATCGCCGTTGACGTCGCCCACACCTAATCCGTGCGTGAACCGCTGCCAGGGACCGGGATCAGAGATCGAATGAAACGCCCACGGTTCTGTCGGCTGCTTCGGATCAAACGTTGCATAACCGAGTCGCCCCGCCATCGAGCAGATGATGTCCGGTCGCTCGTCGCCGTTGATGTCCGTGAACTCCGGCGACTCATTGTCGACCGCTGCGATCACCTCATGCCGTGTCCAATCGCCCTCTTTGCCTTGTGGATTCTCGTACCAGTAGGCTGGCGTGCCGGGGAAGCCGAGCCTCAGCACATCCGACCAGCCATCGCCGTTGATGTCGTGCCCATAGGAGAAGAAGTTGTCCGCGTATCCGCTGTCATTGGGGAAGGCGTGGCCATCGTAGAACTGATGTTTCGCCTTGAAGTCGGGCCCTTCCCACCAGAACGGTCCGCAGACGACGTCTTGCTCGCCGTCATGATTGAAGTCACCGGTGCCAGCTCCTTCGGCGAAGTACTCGTCGGAGAGTTGCAGTCGCTCGAACTTCGGCTGCTCAGCGGAGACGGTCGTCCAAGCTCCCATCACAAGAGCGCACAGGGTGACGGTCAGACATCTGCTCGACATGCTTTCACTCCCACGGAACAATCAACTCGCTCAGCCAACACTCGCCAGCTTTTGTCCATTCGCCACTTGTTCGCCGACGGCGACGTCGATCGAGGCGATTGTGCCGGCGACCGTCGCGTTGACGGGGACTTCCATCTTCATTGCTTCGAGCACCAGAATGACCTGTCCCTCGGCAACTGTGCTCCCTGGTTGTAGCATGATTTTGAGAACCTTGCCCGGCATCTGCGCGTGGACTTCATGCGCGGCTGCCGTCGCGACTAGTGCTCCGCCTCCTTCCGCTGCGCCCTCACGCAGATCGACTGAGTAGGCCTTGCCGTTGACGGTGGCCGTGTTGCCGTCGATGTGCAGGTTGTAGGTCTTGCCGTTGACGGTGACGTCGTAGGCAGCCGGTCCAACGGCAGAGCCGTCGGCTTGGGAGGCTGCTTGTGACTTGTCGACTTTGCGGACGCCGATCTCGGCTTCGCCCTTGAGGAACGCAACGCCTTTGTCCTGACAGGCGGCGACGATAAAGATGTTTTCTTCCGTCTCCTCGAAGCCGTGCTCCTTGCAGACAGCACGTGCAGCCTCGATCCCCTTCTTTGGGTCGGCATCATTCAACTCGATGGGAGGGGTCGTTGTCGGCTCAAGCTCGAGTTGCTCGCTCGCCAGTTTGACGACCGCCGGGTCCGGTGGGACGGGCGTCTTGCCGAAGTAGCCGAGGACCATCTTGCCGTACGGTGGGGCGATCTTCTCCCACGGGCCAAACATCACATTGTTGAATGCCTGCTGGAAATAGAACTGCGAGACGGGCGTCACGCTGGTGCCGTACCCGCCCTTCTCGACAACCTCCCGCATGGCTTTGATCATGTCGGGGTACTTGTCCATGATGCCGTTATCGCGGAGCATCTGTGTGTTCGCAGTAAGAGCGCCGCCCGGCATGGGGCTCCACGGGATGAGCGGCTCGACGGACGTCGCCTCCGGCGGCAGGAAGTAGTCGGACATGCCCTCTTTGAAGACCTCCTCGGCCTCGCGGATCTTGTCCGGGTCGATGCCGAGGTCATAGTCCGTGCCCCGCAGAGCGTGCCACATCACGAGAATGTCCGGCTGACACGTCCCGCCCGAACACGGAGCCATCGACAGGTCGATCGCATCGGCTCCTGCATCGAGAGCTGCCATATTCCCCTGCACGCTGATACCGGCCGTCTCGTGCGTGTGGTAGTGAATGAACGCATCGGGACCGAGAATCTTGCGGGCCCGCTTGATCGTCTCATGCACAGTCGAAGGCACGCACGTTCCGGAGGCATCCTTGAAGCAGACCGAATCGAACGGGATGTCCGCATCGAGAATGCCCCGCAGTGTCATCTCATAGAAGTCCGCATCATGAGCCCCCTCGCACCCCGGCGGTAGTTGCATCAGCGTCACGCAGACCTGATGCTTCAGGCCATTGTTGACGATGCACTGCCCCGAGTAGACGAGGTTGTTGACATCATTGAGAGCGTCGAAGTTGCGGATCGTGGTGATGCCGTGCTTCTTGAACAGCTTGGCATGCAGATTGATGATGTCCGACGACTGCGATTCCAGCCCGACGACGTTCACGCCTCTGGCGAGCGTCTGCAGATTCGCGTCCGGCCCGGTCGCCTGCCGGAACTGGTCCATCATGTCGAAGGCATCTTCGTTGCAGTAGAAGTACAACGACTGATAGCGCGCCCCGCCGCCGGCTTCAAAGTACGTGATGCCTGCATCCCGTGCCGCTTCGACAGCCGGAATGAAGTCTTTGGTGAAAACACGCGCCCCGTAAACGGACTGAAATCCGTCCCGAAAGGCCGTACACATGAAGGTGACTTTTTTCATTGATCGAGACTGTTTTATCTGAACAATTGTTACCGTAGTGAGTCAAGTGTATAACAACACACACGAATCCTTGCCGCAAACCTTTTGTGTAAAAGAACATGCGGGATGCTCCCGTTTTCTTTTCAAACCGCCTATGAAAACAACTCTCCACTCTCCCCGTCAGGTTTTCTGTACCGTCTGATACGTTTTCCAGCCCAGGGGTTGGCAACAACGAGTAATCCGAGGTCAACCCACTCACGTAACTGTTGAGACGCGGAGAGTGTATCGTCAGTCTCCATGAGTTGGCGAACTTCTCGATTCGCGACGCTTCCGTGTTTGTCGACGAAGTCACTCACTTGTTCCCAGACACTGGGGCGATTCTCGTTGAACAAGTAGACACGAACAGCCTCTGGTTCGATCCGCGGACGCGTCGAGTAGATCGGAGGGTAAAGTCCTGCATCGTACATTGTTCCACGCATCATCTTCACTCCCTCCCCCGCATCCAAATTGGGAGGGTCAGGAAACTCTCGAAGGTGTTGAACAATGAGCGGATTACGACTGTGAGGCCCTATTCGTCCAATGTTTCCTGCCGTGACCGGCCCTGCGAACAACCCTGGACTTTCCATTTCAATGCGATCAGAGAAGATCCGAATCTGGATGTCAACCGGCAGTCGATAATCACGATGGATGACTGCGTTTGTGATCGCCTCAGTGATGACACGAACCGGATACTGTTGCACGATCTCGAATCCGAGCGGACCGACCTGGACGCCTTTCGCAAGCTCACGAATGACAGCCTGTCGGGCATCGGGAATCTGACGGACAAGCGGACCATGAATCGTCACGGGAGTCGTCGCGAGGTTGGTATTCGGGTCCGTTGATGCTGCCGTACCCCGGTAGTGAAAGACCCGGATTGCACTCTTGCTTGCCAAGACTCCCGAAGGTTCTTCGGCAAAGAGTAAGACAGCTGCCCGGAGTGGATAGAGAACCCCATGAGAATCTTTTTTGGCCAGCCCCAAATGCTGCAAGGCTTCACGAATGGGTCTCGTGAGTCGGCGATGCGAGGCGTAAGCACGCCAATAATCGGTCTCTAAAACGTCGAAATCAACATCGACAAGTTGAGATTCCGCAGTGATCGTCCCCCGCTGAAAGCTCAGGTCGTTGATCTCCGCAGCGGTCAACTCTTTCTTACCTTTTTCAAGTCGGACGAATGTTCCATCACCGACGATCGAGTGAATCCGCTCACTCTTTTGAACTTTCACGAGACCAAGTGACCCCTTGGACCCGTCTCGCAGCGTGCAACCGATTTCTGAAAACTGCAAAGGAAGTCGATCGGGTTCTGTAATTCGCTGCTGGACGAGGCGCTGTAACTCATCCCAGTTCTCAAGACTTTCCTGCAAACCAAACACACGATCGCGACCGACCGCCTTGTCTGGATCTTCCAATCCCACTGCAATCAACCCGCCATTGCTGTTTGCGAATGAGACCATCGTTTCAAGAATTGAGTTGAGGTGCTTGCTGATTCGCTTGCAATCGAAACTGAACGACTCTGCACGGTCGAGCAACTCATCGACCTGGGTATCGTCAATCGGCTGGTGAGATTGCTGACTTGGCATGTGAGTGTCGATTCACTTCACAAGCACCGACCACAACACGCCGGCCGCGATTGCACTGCCGATGACACCGGCAACGTTGGGTGCCATCGCGTGCATCAGGAGCATGTTGTGGGGGTCTTCCTGTTGGCCGACCATTTGGACAACACGAGCTGAGTCGGGAACAGCGGAGACGCCGGCGGCTCCGATCAGTGGGTTGATCTTATCTGTGAGAAACAGGTTCATGAACTTCGCGAACAAAAGTCCGCCGGCAGTAGCGACGGCGAACGACAGAGCGCCCAGTCCGAAGATCATCAGGGAATCTGACTTGAGAAACGTCTGTGCCTGTGTGCTTGCGCCAACCGAGAAGCCAAGCAGGATGGTGACGATGTCGATTAACGCTGTGCGTGCCGTGTTCGCCAATCTCTCGGTCACACCACTCTCTTTCAAGAGATTGCCGAAAAAGAGCATGCCCAGCAGTGTCAAAGCACCGGGAGCGATCAACGCGCAGATCAGAAACGCCGCAACCGGGAAGATCATCCGCTCGCGGCGAGACACTTCACGCGGCGGCTTCATGCGAATCAGCCGCTCCTCGCGCGAGGTCAACAGCTTCATGATGGGTGGTTGAATCACCGGGACCAATGCCATGTACGAATACGCTGAGATCGCAATCGCACCCAACAGTTCGGGAGCAAGTTGCGAGGACAAAAAGATGGCCGTCGGCCCGTCCGCACCGCCGATGATGCCGATCGACGCGGCTTCCTGTGGAGTGAAGCCGAGGAACAATGCACCGATCAGGGTCAGAAACACGCCGATCTGCGCCGCTGCTCCTAACAGCACAAGTTTGGGATTCGACAGCATTGTCGAGAAGTCGGTCATCGCCCCGATGCCGAGGAAGATCAACGGCGGGAAGAGACCATACTTCACGCCGAAGTAGATGAACGACATCACGCTCGCGCCCTGCAGGGTTCCCCTCCCCCCTTCTTCAATCGGCAGCCAACTGTCATAGACGCCCAGAGACATCGTCGCGACATAGGGGATGTTGCCGACAATGATCCCGAAACCGATCGGCACCAGCAGCAGCGGTTCGTAGTCCTTGCGAATGGCGAGGCCGATGAAGATACAACCGATCACAATCATGATCGCGTTGCCCAGCTCCATCTGTGCGAAGCCGGTGCTCTTCAGAAAATTAAACAGGATTTCCATGGAGGGGAGATCGTCGGTTGAAAGCTACGCAAATGTAAATGAAATGAACGCGGCGGGTGATGGACCGAGTCCTGTCGCTCAGGTGGAGTTCTGTGATGTGCTGCCTCGTGAGTGCATGGCGAATCCGATGGCGGCGATGACCTCGTCATCCATCCCCGCAGTGGCATGCGGGCTCGCTGCCGAGGGCATCGGTGCTCCGTGATGCCCCTCAAGCTCCGGCAGGATGCTGTTCACAATAGGCAAGACGCGTGGCAGCCCGGAAATAAACAGACTGACCAACACAAGCGAAATGAACACGATCGTCAAACCCGTGACCGACAGACCGATGCCGCCAGCGTCAATGACATTCTGAAAACTCAACGGTGCGTCTCCTCGCCATCATGAGAGATGACATCGCCCGGTCGCATTCTCCCCAAGAGAACACAGTGAATTCCGGACTCCAGTGAGCGGACACTGTAATCAGTCCGCACAAGAAACGCACGCGTTCAACGGGGTCACCGCAGTCCCACGCGAATGGATCATTGTGTGGGCGACTTCGTGAGCCGGGACTGCTCCGCGAGCCACGCACAGGCGGCGGATGGCAGCGCCTCATGGCCACCATCGAAGATCGTTACACGAGCAGCACCAGCGGTCCGTCGGAGCAGGATCTCTTTCTCATAGGTCGGGTCGTCGACCTCATCGCCCGGCTGAGGGGACATCAATCGTTCCTGTTCCCACAACTCGTCCATCGTCGCAACGGGAATCGTCGCGTGCCCTCCCGCCTTCGCCACCACATTGAAGGCCCGTAGCGAATGATGAATGGGAACCGAGCCCGTCTTGCCGTCTTTGACACCCGCACAGATATCGAGCGGGAGTCCGACCGCCGCCTGCAGGAAATGGATCGATGATCGGTCGTAATACTGGTGGTCAATCTCCTCTGATGCCCCCGGTGGCCCACCGCAACTCGCTGCGACCATCTTCGCATAGTTGCCCGGCTCTCCGTCGGGAGTGTGAAAACGATACCAATCTGCAAGATCTGTGATGCCGACCCAGGCAGACACAGCCGAGAATCGCTCCGGGTGCCTTGCCGCCATCAACAGGCTCATGTGCCCGCCGCCGGAGGCTCCCGCCAGATAGACACGACTCATATCGACGTTGTACTTGTCGATCACCCAATCGAGAGCATCGAGGATGTCCTGCCGAGCAGAAGGCGACCCGCACGCCTCGGGATGATTGTTCGCTCCACGAAAGTTCGGCTGAAGGTAGATCCAGCCGCGATCATAGGCCTCGCTGTACCACCGAGAGCGATCCTGCATGTAGTCACTGCTCCAGGTGTGAAGGGAGACGAGCACAGGCGTCGGCTGCTTCGTCGCCCCTTCGGGGATCCAATAACGGACGGGTTGTTCCTTGCCGTCAAACGTGCTGACGATACGGGTCTCAGCGAGGGGCGGCGGATCGGCGGCGAACAACCTGAATGGCGACACGCAGATGAACGTGAGCAGAACAGCGAGTGTGGAACGGTTGATCAGATTCATAAGGACGCGCTCAGCCGCAAGCGGAATTGTCAACGGGATGGGACTGGGCTTTACTCGGAGTCGTTTGGCGGGGAGGAATCGTCAGAGGATTCCCCTTTTTCGATCTTGCCCCACATGTGACCGCCGATCTTGCCGTGATACCAAGAGCCGGCGTATCGGTCTTCGTAGAAGAGCACCCGTGTCGTAAAACCCTCACCCAGACCGGGAATCTTGAGATCCGTCAGCGAGATCACAGGCGTGTCATCGGCCCAATGCACTTCGACCGGCACGGGGACGGCCACGTCCACTTTGCCATAAGTAATCTGGGCCTCAACAGTCCAGTGCTTGCCACGAACCTTCGTCACCTTGTTGATCTTGTACCGCTCAGGACGTGGGTTGGCATCTTCGATGCCGTCAATCGAGAATCGTCCGACCAGCACGGCATCCATCAGCAGGTCGACGAACGCCTGCTCGGCCTCGTTGAGCGGGTTGCCCTTTGTGTCAGTCTGTGTCTCCGCCTCGTCTGTTGCAGCTTCAGTTGCGACGATCAGAGTTGTTGACACGTCCTCCTCGACGACAGGCAGTTGCTGCTCTGCACGCAGATGTGTTTCGATGCCCTTAGCGATTTGATGAGCCAGACGCCCGACGTCCTGTTTGCTATCGCAGAGGTCACTGCCGATCTCGAGTTGCAGACCGTCGATGCCATCTTTGGCATAGGTTGTGACGGTGTAACTGCCGGCGTGCGTCCAATCTCCCTCACCTGCACCATGAGGCGGGAAGAGTGCGAGGCCCTGTCCGCCCAGCGACCCGAACAGACTCTCCTCTCCGAGCAGTCCCTCCCATCCTCGACGCTCGATCACCCCCCGAACCGTCTGTCCGTCGCGTGTGCCGCGCATGATGGACTGTGGTCGCCGCCACTGGGCATGCAGGTCCACCAGCAGTCCATGTGACCATTGATCTCGAATCGCCTTCACAGCCGAGGCAACTGCCTGATGATAGTCCAAATAATATGGTGCTGCGGTTCGATGTTGATACGCCGTCTCCTGCGGTCGGTTGGCATCGAGAGACTGCCGCGAGAACTCGGCGACGACCAGCGAGGGCCGCTTGCCAACCAGTTTCTCCACTTCGTCGGCAGTCGCGATCGCCAGTTCGTTCGTCAATTCGTCTCGCCGCAGAGTGACTCGCTGTCCGACCCGCACTTCCCGGACAGGCACACCGGGAATCAGCGTCGTTCCCCCGTGGGGAGCCGTAATGAGAATCGGAAGCTCACCCGTCTCGACAATGATCAACCGTTCCTCGGCGATCGCCAGCGAGAGACCTGCGAAAAGGGTGATCACTCCGACAACCGGTCGAACGACAATACGAAGCATTTGCATGGAAGCCTCTACGAAGATTTCAGCTCGTGACGTGTCGCCATTCAGTATCCGACATCGACTCGCGCCCGTCCAGCGGGAAGTCAATCGGCGTTCGTCGCTGTCCCCAGACTCGCCACGTCTTCACGGGTGAGATGATACACATCGAAACAACCGCCGACGCTGTCAACTGGCGTAAACCTGTTGAAGTACGCGTAACCACCTGACCTGTCATGCCGATCATGACGACCGAGAATGAACCATCCCGGCTGGGGTTCGCGCGGGACAGGCTCAAAATCCAGCCCCATCAACTCCAGCGGGACATACGCTCGACAGGCGACACCGACTGGAACCGCCTCTCGATGGGCGTCCAGCCAGTCTCGCAGGTCGTACAGCCCCTGTCCCCAATCGACGTTCGCATCGATTAGATGCTCGTGCCCACCCGACGGTCCGCCGACTGATTCATTGAAGTACGACAGGCTGTGCGGATAAACCCACAGACTGCTCGCGACTGACCACAGCAGTGCGCCGCCGACCGGCACGAGCCATCGTCGTCCCGCATGCTCGATCAGCCTCGCCGCTTGCGACGCCCACACGAAGGCGAATGGAAACGCCGGGAGCACATAACGAATGTACTTGTTGAACCCGGTCTGAGAACTGACGAGCACAAACAACGCCAGACCCGGGAGTACGACAGCGAGAGTATCCATCCAGCTAACGTTTGATGGCGACACCTTCCAAGCTGCGATCAACCCCAACCCCAACCCCAACAAACACCAAGTCCCCAGAGGCTCTTTGATGGCGACCGCATACAGGTAGTACCACCACCATCCGCCCCGCTTCCATTCGCCCCGCAAGAACGACCACTTCAGCTGCTCGAATTCTCGCCGTTGAACGTCCATCCCGGTGACATAGTCCCGCGGCAGAGGGACCGGTAGCGATTCACACCAGGTACCGATATAGCGATTGCCTCCAACTTCAGTTTCGTCGTCGTCAAAATCCTGACCGCTGAATGCACGACTGACGAACTGATAGTCCCCCAACCGGGTCAGCGTGCCATCGAACGCATATCCCACGTTGAGCACGTACAGGCTAAGGACAAGGATCACCGCCAGCTTGCTGAGTTGGTTGAAGGTCGAATGTCGAATGTCGAGAGAGCCTTCTCCTCGACCTTCAACCTGCGATCTTCGACCGATCTGCCAGATCACCCATAGCACCGGCCAGAGTACGAACAGGATGACCCATGTCATCTTCGTCAGTTGGACGAGACCAAGCATCACCCCGGCGGCGAGAGTCCAGCCTGCAGTTGGCGTTCTCAGCCATCGCCAAAACACATACGACGCCGTCACACCACACGCCGCTGCACTCAGGTCCGGCGTGATGAGAGCACCGTACCCCAACACGGTCGGCGAGAAGCACCACAGTGTGAGTGCGGTCAAACCAGCTGCGACGCCGTACAAATCCTTGGCCCAGCGATAGCAGACCAGGCCGCCCAGTAAACTCACCGGGATCAGGACCCACCGCGCCCAAGTGAAGTACCACAACGAGGGCTCGCCATTGGCCACCATCAAGTCTCGGCCCAGATTCCACTCGGGACGGGCCATGAGTCCCGCCCGATAGCTTCGCCAGTCATACTCCGGCTCGCTTAACCAAACTGGCAGCGCGGCGAGCGTTCGAACCAGCGGGGGATTCACCCGGTAGACATCAAAACGACCAAACTCCCACGTGTACAAGCCCGCAGGGAGGTGTCCGACTTCGTCAATCGTCGGACTGTAACGAGTCCCCAGAAACGCCAGGAGCCCCGCGTGGATCAGCAGTAATCCCACGACCATCGCTTGCGGCTTAGCGTGACCAGAGAGCATGGATCAAGGCCTCCCCGTCGTGCTAATCCGCAAGCGTGAATTGCCGCCTCTTCAACTCTCGACTCCAACGCCACTGGTCCAGTCCTGAATGGCTCTCACGTGCGGTAACGGGTCTTCTCGCAGCGACTCGATCGCCTGCACCATTGCCTCACAGCCGGGCATTGTCGTCACACACGGGACACCGTATGTCACCGCGGCGGCTCGAATACGACCCTCGTCCGTACGACTTCCCTTGCCACTGGGCGTGTTGAAGATGAACTGCACTTCGCCGTTGGCCATCAGGTCCAGCAGGTTCGGACGCCCCTCCTGCACTTTTTTGACCCGTTCAACTTCAATCCCTGCATCTTTGAGTGTCGTCGCCGTCCCGGAGGTCGAGATAATTTTGAAACCCAGCTTCTGGAGGCGACGCACGGGGTCGATGATCGTCTGCTTGTGAGCATCAGCCATGCTGATGAATACGGTCCCCTCGGTCGGGAGATCGATCCCTGCTGCAAGTTGACTCTTCGCAAACGCAGCCGCGAAGTTGTCGTCGATGCCCATGACCTCGCCCGTTGACCGCATCTCCGGGCCGAGGATGATGTCGACTCCTGCAAATCTCGAGAAGGGGAACACGCTCTCTTTCACTGAAGTATGCGTCGGCCAGACTTCCTCGGTGATCCCCTGCTCTTTGAGTGAGACACCCGCCATCACCTTGGCAGCCATGTTGGCGAGTGAGAGCCCGGTCGCCTTCGAGACAAACGGCGACGTACGACTTGCGCGGGGGTTCACTTCGAGGATGTAGACGTCGAATGGAGAATGGAGAATGGAGGATTGAGAATCCATGGCGTCTACTCCATTCTCCATTCTCCATGCTTCATTCCGCTTGACCGCGAACTGGATGTTCATCAACCCTCGCACGCCCAACTCATCGGCAAGCGCATAGGTCGCCTCCTTGATCTCGTCGATGACCGCCTGCGACAGCGAATAGGGCGGCAACGCACAGGCGGAGTCACCACTGTGGACGCCGGCTTCTTCGATGTGCTCCATCACGCCGCCGACGAGCGTCGTCTCGCCGTCCGAGATGGCATCGACATCGACCTCGATTGCGTCTTCGAGGAATTTATCAATCAACACCGGCTTGTCGGGCGAGGCGTCGACCGCGTGGTTCATGTAATGGACGAGTTGTTGCTCGTCGTAGCAGATCTCCATCGCCCGTCCACCGAGCACATACGACGGTCGCACGAGAACCGGATAGCCGATGCGGTCCGCCTGGATTCGAGCCTGTTCGACATTGGTCGCGATGCCGTTGGGTGGTTGATTGAGGTCGAGCTTGTGGAGGATGGCCTGAAACCGTTCACGATCCTCAGCCGCGTCGATCATGTCTGGTGAAGTGCCGATGATGGGCACACCGGCGGCTTCGAGACCGCGTGCGAGGTTGAGCGGCGTCTGACCACCGAACTGCACGATCACGCCGTCCGGCTCGAGTCGATCGCAGATGTTGAGGACGTCCTCGGTCGTCAACGGCTCAAAGAACAACAGATCACTGGTGTCGTAGTCGGTCGAGACAGTCTCCGGGTTCGAGTTGACCATCACGCTCTCGATACCCAACTCCTGCATCGCATACGACGCATGACAGCAGCAGTAATCGAACTCGATTCCCTGTCCGATGCGATTGGGACCGCCGCCAAGGATCATCACACGCCGCAAGCCCACGGGCAACGCCCCGTGGGTCTTTTCGAATTCATCTTGAGGCTCCGACCCACGGGGTGTAACCCGTGGGCTTCCGGGGGCCTCACACTCTGTTTCATAGGTTGAGTAATAATACGGCGTATGCGCTTCAAACTCAGCCGCGCACGTGTCGACTTGTTTGAATGTCGTGACAATGTCACGGCTCTTGCGATGCGTGCGGACGTCCATCTCGGACACTCGCCACCAGCGGGCAAGCTGCCGGTCCGAGTAGCCGTTCTGCTTGGCGCGACGCAGCAGCTCGTCGGAAACGTCCTCCAGATCGTTGAACTCGCGAATCTCGTTTTCGAGCTGGTCCAAGTCTCGGAGTTGGCGGAGGAACCAGG
Source organism: Planctomycetaceae bacterium (assembly GCA_029259815.1). Classification (GTDB taxonomy): domain Bacteria; phylum Planctomycetota; class Planctomycetia; order Planctomycetales; family Planctomycetaceae; genus JAHBXU01. The sequence continues at coordinate 44,222 of JAJDEJ010000113.1, forward strand.
GGTCGATCGACGTGAGATTGAAAATCTCGTCCAGCGTCATCCCCGCTTTGAGGGCGTATCTCAGGAAGAACAACCGCTCACAATTGGGAATTGCCAGCTTGCGACGGATCTCGTCGATGTCCGGCTGCTTCTCAGTGCCCCACAGGTCTTTGATGCCGCCGCCCAGACCGAAGTGGCCGATCTCCAGCCCACGCACGGCCTTCTGTAGCGACTCCTTGAACGTGCGGCCGATCGCCATCGTCTCGCCGACCGACTTCATTTGCACCGTAAGCGTCGCATCAGCGTCCGGGAACTTTTCGAAGGTCCAGCGGGGGATCTTGGTGACCACGTAGTCGATCGTCGGCTCGAAGCAGGCGAGCGTTTCGCGAGTGATATCGTTGGGAATCTCGTCCAGGCGATACCCAACCGCCAGCTTGGCCGCGATCTTGGCAATGGGGAACCCAGTCGCCTTCGACGCCAGTGCGGACGACCGAGAGACGCGTGGGTTCATCTCAATCACGACCATGCGTCCATCTTGCGGATTGATCGCGAACTGGACATTCGACCCGCCCGTCTCCACGCCGATCTCACGGATGCAGGCGAACGTCGCGTCCCGCATCATCTGGTACTCTTTATCGGTCAACGTCTGAATCGGTGCCACAGTGATTGAGTCACCCGTATGCACTCCCATGGGATCGAAGTTCTCGATCGAGCAGATGATCACGCAGTTGTCTGCACAGTCCCGCATCACCTCCATCTCGTACTCTTTCCAGCCGAGGATCGACTCGTCGAGCATCACCTCGCTGACGGGAGAGAGTTCGAGACCGTTACGAACCATCTCCTCGAACTCATCCCGGTTGTAGGCGATCCCACCACCCACACCTCCCAACGTGTAACTGGCGCGGATGATCACCGGCAGTCCAATCTCCTTGATCACTTCTCGCGCTTCAGGGAGCGAATGCACGATCTCCTGCTTCGGCAAATCGAGGCCGATCTTGGACATCGCCTCTCGGAACGATTCCCGACCTTCCGCCTTTTCAATGGCATCGACGCGCGCACCGATCATCTCGACGCCCAACTGATCGAGAATCCCCCGCCGTGCGAGGTCCATTGCCGTGTTGAGTCCTGTCTGCCCGCCGAGCGTGGGCAACAGCGCGTCCGGCTTCTCGACCTCAATGATCTTCTGCACATACTGCCAGGTGATCGGCTCGATGTACGTGCGATCAGCCGTCCCGGGGTCGGTCATAATCGTCGCCGGGTTTGAGTTGACGAGCACGACCTCGTACCCCTCATCCCGCAGCGCCTTGCAGGCCTGAGTCCCGGAATAATCGAACTCACACGCCTGCCCGATCACAATGGGGCCGGAACCGATGATGAGAATCTTTGAGATGTCGTCGCGTCGAGGCACGGTTGGTTTTCATCGAGGGTTGAGAGTCGGGTGTCGCGAACACCTGCATGTCGCGGCGCAAAATTGTCACCCAAGGTAACGAAGTCGCTGATGGATTCAAGAGGATAGCCGAATCTTCACCACAAGGGCATCGCTGCGGACACACCCTGCACCGTCACACTCGATCCACCGTCGATCGGTTGGCCGTGACGCCCAGTTTCTCCATGTCTACGGAGCGTGTTCGATTCTGGCCTCAACTCTCGCGTTTGGTCGATCATCGGCTGACATCGCCCGTCAACGCGGGTATGCTGAGCAGACCGTTGCCTGTTGATGAAATCTGTGGTGAGGGCCGCTGATGTCGACGTCGATTCTTTCGAATTGTCCACACTGTGAAGCGACGCTGAAGTTCCAGGACCCGGAGTTCCTGGGCAAGAAGGCTCGCTGTCCGTCGTGCAAGCAGCCGTTTGTCGTCAGGGAGACGGGTCGCTATTCGGATGAACACTTTCTCACCGACGAGCAACAGCCAATTCGTCGGAAATCCGCGACACGGAAGCCCAGAGCCCGCCGTTCGAAAGCGCCGCGTCATTCGACCGCAGATGGAATCTCTACCGACACGGGCCAAATGGCCCAAACGCCCGCATCTTCGACGCGCAAGAGGCTCCGTCGGTCGGCTCCTCCCTCTCTGGCCGATTCCTGGCTGACGGACGACCTCGATACGTATGACTCCCAGGCGGTTCCGACCACTTCCTCAAGGAGCGAGGCACTTCCGGCAGCGCCTCGCAAGAAGAAGCCCCGCAAACGTCGTCGAAAGAAGCCCTCCACTCAAGAGCAGAGCACGTTCGTCTCGGTCCTCCTGGCGATGATTGGCGGCAGCGTGGCAGCAGCGATCGGTGGGGTCGCGTGGATCGGTCTCGCGATGGCCACCGGCTACGAGATCGGCATCCTGGCGTGGGGCATTGGCGGACTCGTCGGCTTCGGTGTCATCCTCAGCTCGCGCGACCACATCGTCGGCGACTTGACCGGCATCATCGCTGCGGTGATCGCTCTGCTGGCCGTCACACTCCCCAAGATCCTGCTTTACATGCTCGTCCTCGCGGTCGGTGCGGGGGGACAGGTCGGACTGGGAGACGTCTTCAGCCTGTTCGACCTCCTGTGGGTCTTCCTCGCAACCACCACCGCCTTCAAGGTCGGCAGCGGACAGGCGGGTGACGACTGACGTTCACAGAATGGGTGGCACGCCCAGACCAACGGGATGGCGTGGCGAGCGCGTCACAGATAATCGAACGTCTTTGAACCGTGCGCCACGCCCTTCCTGACGTGAGGGCGTGCCACCCGTGGACTCTTCACGTTAGACTGACCTCTCGTCATCCCCTTGCTCTCAAAACCGAGACGTGACATGACTTTCCATTCGCAACTTCGCCTGCTCGTCGGTCTTGCCGTCTTGTTGAGTAAAACCACCTTCCTGATTGCCGCCTCTCCACTCGAAGACATCCTCAGGCAGCCCATCCTTGACGCCAACACCACCCAGGCAGAGACGATTCGGCTCGTCGCCTCCAACGTACCGCCGATGCCGGAGTGCACAACGCGTGAAGAGTGGGAAGCCCATGCCGAGAAGATTCGCAGTGATGTACTCAACAAGATCATGTTGCGGGGTGTGCCTGACTCGTGGGTCGAGGGACCAGTCAACGTCGAGATGCTCGACTCGATCCCCAGTGGATCGGGCTACCGGATGCAGAAGCTGCGTTACGAAGCGGTCCCCGGCTTCTGGGTTCCGGCCATCCTGTATCTTCCCGAGAAGCTGGAGGGCAAAGTTCCCGTCTTCATGAACGTCAACGGTCATGACGGCAAGGGGAAGCAGGCCAACTACAAACAGATCCGCTGCATCAATCAGGCGAAGCGAGGCATCATCGCCCTGAACGTTGAGTGGATTCGCATGGGGCAACCTCACGTGCCAGAGAACGGACACGGACGGTTGAATCAACTCGACTTGTGCGGCATCAGCGGTCTGGCACCGTTTTACTTCAGCATGAAGCGGGGCCTCGATGTGCTGCTCTCGCTCGAGCATGCCGACCCCGAACGAGTCGGAGTCGCAGGTTTGTCCGGTGGCGGATGGCAGACGATTGTGATCTCATCACTCGATACACGCGTCACACTCGCCAATCCAGTCGCTGGCTACTCCAGCTTGTCGACCCGCCTCCAGACGTTTGCTGACCTCGGCGACTCAGAGCAGACGCCCTGCGACTTTGCCCTCTATGCGGACTACAAACAGCTCACGGGCCTGCTCGCCCCGCGTCCGGCACTGCTCACCTACAACGCTCAGGACAACTGCTGCTTCGTCTCCGCAACGGCTCTGCCACCGCTACTGGAGGCGGCTCAGCCAATCTACCGACTCTACGGGGCGCCGGATCACCTCACGACCCACGTCAACGCCGACCCCGGCACGCATAATTTCCTGCAAGAGAACCGCGAGGCACTCTATCGCTTGATTGGCCGCTCGTTCTTTCCGGATGACGACTCCTTCTCAGACCAGGAGATCCCCTGCGGCGATGAGATCAAGACGCCCGATGAACTATTGGTTCCGCTCCCGGAGAACACGGCGACGCTGAACTCGCTCGCGATCGACGCGGTGAAGTCGTTGCCGGTGGCTTCCGATCCTCCCGCCGATGCCGATTCACACTCGACATGGCAGGCCGAGCGACTCGACGTCTTACGGGAACTGGTCCGATACCGGGAGTACGACTTCGAATCCCTGTCGACAGACCCCATCGAACAGGACGGCACACGAGTCGTGCGATGGAAGCTGCAATGTGACGACACTTGGACCGTGCCCGTGGTCGAACTCACACGTGGAGAATCAACAGAGACAGTCATCCTCATTTCAGCCGACGGACGTGCTTCACTGGCCGATGCGGTCGAGCAGGAACTCTCAAGCGGCAAGCGGGTGCTCGTCCCGGATCTATGGTACTGCGGCGAGTCTCATCCCCGCGATCGGGACTACCTGTTCGCCCTCATCCTCCAAACGGTCGGCGAACGCCCCGTGGGCGTCCAAGCGTCGCAACTCGCTGCCATCGCCCGCTGGAGTCGAGATCAGTTTGGGGGTGCAACAGTCAGCGTCAACGCGCATGGCCCCGCGATGACGCAGCCCGCTCTGATCGCCGCCGCCTTCGAACCGACCGCGATCGAATCCACACATCTCCACGACGGACAAGAGAGCCTCAAGCAGACCATTATTGAAGACATCTCCTTCGAGAAGGCGACCAACCAATTCACCTTCGGTCTGCTCCGCGACTTCGACATCCCACAAATCGAAGCACTCGCCCCCATCGGCTCAATCACGATGCATTAAGTGATGCAGGCCATACCAGAGTAGTCGTCACGCTCCGCCGTGATGACACTGACGCTCGCACGTTTTCGAGCTTATTGGAAGTCTGCAAGTCATCCGCTCATCACGCGGGGGACATGGGATCAATAGCTGTCCGAATTGTCGGTTTTTCAGTGTGAACCAACTTCCTGTCATCCCCGCGCAGGCGGGGATCCAGACCGCTTGGGGTCATTGTTCACGATTGGACACCCTTGCCGCGATCACTGGATTCCCGCCTGCGCGGGAATGACGAGTCTATAGAATCGCCACATGCAATAGCCCGACAGTAATAAATCCCACGTCCCGAGCGTGATGGCAACTATGACTGTCACGGCTCGTCGTACCACAGGACGTCGACCGCCTTGCCGGGTGCGATACCTTCTGACTCCGGCGGCAAGACCACGAAGCCGTCGGCGCGCGTTGTCGAGGAGAGGATCGACGCTCCGCTGACGGCGAGGGGAACGATGCCCTCTTCGGTCTTACGGACACGACAATAATCGGTCCGTCCCACGACCGACACAAACTTGCGGGCGGTTGTTTCGGTTGACCGACGGTACGGCCAGTCCAACGATCGTCCGCCCATCCGCCGAATGGCGCGACCGGCAAAGAAGTCGTACGCACACAGACAGGAGACCGGATTCCCCGGCAACAGCAACACGAGAGACTCGTCAATGCGGCCAATGCCCGTCGGACTGGACGGTCGCATGGCGATGCCATGAATCGCCAGTTCGCCCGCCTCAGCGACCAGAGACGGAGCGTGATCCTCCGCACCGACGCTCGATCCACCTGAGACCAGAATCACATCGGCCCCCGGCTCTGTTAAAGCGGTGAAGATCGCGTCACGGCTGTCGGGCACAAACTCGATTGACGTCACCGCTCCCCCATCGCGCGGCACGAGTCCCCGTAACAGGAACGAGTTCGCCTCGTAGATCTGATGTTCTCTTCGCACATCACCGGGTTGCACCAGTTCATTCCCCGTGATGATGATCCTGACTCGCGGCTGCGAGACGACCGACACCTCTGCGACACCGATTGATGCCAGCACGGCGACATCCTGTGGTCGTAGACGCCGACCTGCCGACAACACGGTTGTCCCCACGGCAATGTCTTCACCAATGCGACCGACATGTTTGCCAACGGCGATTGGCTCTGTCACCTCGACCAGCCCCTCGTTCTCCCGCGCGACCTCAACCGGCACGACCGCGTCCGCTCCCGTTGGCAAAGGTGCCCCCGTCATGATGCGAACCGCATCACCCGACTCGACAGTCACCTCACACGCACGACCGGGGAGCGACTGTCCGACCACCCTGAACGGCAGCGGGTTGTACATGCCCGCCCCTGAAGTCTCATCAGCACGGACTGCATACCCGTCCATCGCCGACCGATCAAAGGCGGGCACGTTGAGCGTCGCCACGACATCTTCAGCGAGCACACGGCTGTGTCCATCTTGCAACAACTCTGTGGCCGATGACAGCCGGGATGTCTGAGTATCGACCCAGCGAATGGCTTCCTCGACGGTCGATCTCGCCGCAAACCCCCGCATGCGGACGTCATCGTGCTGCGATGGGGATGTGGTCATAACAGACGCCTTGGTTGAAATTCGCAATGGAAATCGACTCCCAAGCCGACGGCTCTGCCGTCGATCGTTTGTTCTTGATCGATCGAATAGCCATCGTTCGATGGCGGAGAGGCCGTGAGCTTTTCGTAGGACGGATTTCCAAATCCGTCCCATCCCCCAATCCAATCGTCAGACATGTCTGTTTTACAGTGGTTCTGGACGGACTTGGAAGTCCGTCCTACGGTCAGTCGGAGTTTTGAAACTGCTTCGTGTCATACACTCACTTCTCCGAACTACCGGGGCAAAATCCCGCCCGCTCGAGCAAGGCCACATACTCCTCGGGCGTGTTCGCATTTCGCAGCGAATCGAGGGTAGGGTCAACGAATCGCAGTTCCTCAACGTCAATTTCATAGGAATTCGATGTGGTCACAAGGTCAAAAGGCCGCCGTCGTCCCTCGGCCAGCAATGCGGCACACTTCTCACCGAGTGACGTGCGATACACGGCGGCCAGCGGATGGTAGTAACCCTCCTCACGAGAGATCGCCAAATCGTGGTCACCCAGTTTGTCGATGATCGCACGCACGAACTCTGGCATCAGCAACGGAACATCACACGACGAGGCAAACGCCGCATCGGCTTCATCCTGAAGGGCCGTCAGACCAGCCGCCAACCCCGCCAATGGCCCCAGTCCCTCTTGCTCGTCACGCACGATCATGACCCCCTGCGGCACAGGCGGCACCTCCTGATCCGGAGCTGCCACCACCACAATCGGCGTGACGACCTTACCCAATGTCCGCACGACCCGCTGCAACATTGTCTCCTCACCGAACGGCAGCCACGCCTTCGACTGACCCATGCGACTGCTGCGCCCGCCGCAGAGCACAATGCCGCCGGTGGTTGATGGTTGATGGTTGATGGTTGATCGATGGGAATTCAGGGGACTGTTTCCTCGTGAATGAACTGGCGCAGACGTGTTGCGAAAGACGTGATATCACTCCTGTGGCATTCGAACCACCTACCATCAACTCTCAACCATCAACCCCAATGCCTGTACCCGTCTCGCAAATGTGGACTGTCGCCAGTTACGTGTTGGGCAAGAAACTGCGGCGGGTCGAACGTTACCCGCTGGTGCTCATGCTGGAGCCGTTGTTCCGCTGCAATCTCGCCTGTGCAGGCTGCGGGAAGATTCAGCATCCGGTCGAGACGCTCCGTAGACACCTCACGCCACAACAGTGCTTCGATGCCGTCGATGAGTGCGGGGCACCAATGGTCTCGATCCCCGGCGGCGAGCCGCTGCTGCATCCGGACATCGCGGAGATCGTCGAAGGGCTGGTTGAACGCAAGAAGTACATCTACCTCTGCACCAACGCCATCCTGCTGGAAGAACACCTCGATAAGTTCACCCCTTCCAAATACCTCTCGTTCTCCGTGCACATTGACGGCTTGCAGGAGGAGCACGACGAGGCAGTCTGTCGCGACGGCGTGTTCGACGTCGCAGTCTCCGCCATCCGAGCAGCGGTCGAGCGCGGCTTCCGTGTCACGACCAACACGACCCTCTTCAATCATGCCGACCCGGACCGTGTGCGGGAGATGTTCGACACGCTGATGGACCTCGGCGTCGAAGGCATGATGGTCTCGCCCGGCTACCCCTACGAGAAGGCCCCCGACCAGGAACACTTCCTGCACAAGAGCGAAACCATTTCCCTCTTCCAACGCATCCTCGCCCCCCAATCTCAACCCCACAAAAGTCCACGGGCTACGCCCCGTGGGACTGCACCGAAAAAGCGTTGGCAATTCAACCAGTCCCCCCTCTTCATGGAGTACCTCCGCGGCAACTTCGACCTCGAATGCACCCCCTGGGGCAACCCCACCTACAACCTGTTCGGCTGGCAAAAACCCTGCTACCTCATGAACGAAGGCTACGCCACCAGCTTCAACGAACTCATGCAGACGACCGACTGGTCCGCTTACGGCTGCGCCAGCGGCAACCCCAAATGCACCGACTGCATGGTCCACAGCGGCTACGAACCCTCCGCCGTGAACGCCACGTTCGGCAGCTTGAAGGGCCTGCTCACCACCGCCCGCCTGACCCTCCTCGGCCCCCGCAAGAGCGACAACCGCCCGTCGCCACCAATGCCCGCTCCGCATGGACGACACGCCGAGCCGGAAGTCGTCCCGTTGGAAGGATTACACGTTTGAAGTAACAGAGTTCGCATCAAGGTTTTTTTGAGTAGTCAATGAATGCGAACGTTGCACGACTTCCTTTGAATATCTTCGTCGAGGTTGTCATTAAGTCTGACGCTCTGGCAGAATGTGTGTTAGCTTGACCCAAGACCCCGGTGAACTTGTACTATCACCTAGATACAGTGCGACGTTTACGGCGAAAGAACTATGCTCGAAAAACTTCGTGTTCACGGTTTTCGGACCTTGGTCGACACCGAGGTGACGTTTGACCCGTTGACACTCATGATCGGAAGAAATGGTTCAGGAAAAACATCACTTTTGGATGCTCTGAAGCTTCTTGGAAACTTTGCACGTGGCGGCGTGGCTCGAGCATTCGGTCCCCCACCATGGTCACTCGGATGGCAACGAACGAGAGGTATGGGTCAAATCAATGCTGTGAGGTTTGAGGTTCACCTCAGAGTAGCTGCCGGAGAGAGATATCGCTACCTACTCAGCTTGCAAGAGAAAAAGGGCGACCCGTGTGTGGTGGAAGAACGACTCACTCGCATTCGTGATAACTTCACAGTCGCGAGTTTCGACTTTAACTCTCCTCCGGAATCTGGAACCATATTGAAACCGCCGCCAGATGCCTCTCCCGCTGAGGAAATCCGTGCGGTCAGCGAAGTCTTCAAGCGAGTCACCACATATGAACTCAATCCCTCCGAGATCGAGCGCGGCAATGATCCAGAACACCAATATGTAAGTCGGGATGGATTTGGAGTCGCTGGATACTTGGCTTCGCTTCGCGACACCTCGTCTGAAAAATTCGAGAACATCCAACAACAATTGCAGAGATTTCGGCCTGAAACAGATTCGATTGAGGTTTGGTCTGGTGGCAGCACATTGTATTGGGGCCTCCGAGACCGTGGTCAGGATCGAGCATTTCAGGCTCCACACCTGTCATGGGGTGATCGGCAATTGGTCGGAATTCTTTGTGTCCTCGATCAAAGCTCGTCAGCATCCGGTGCCACGATCGCGTTCGAAGAGATAGATCGTGGTTTCCATCCATCCAGATTCAGTCAAGTCCTCGAACTTCTTTCCGAAGCTGCTTATGACGGCATCAATAACGGGCCTCCCATCCAGGTTGTCGTCACCACCCATAGCCCGTCTTTTGTCAATCAGCTTGGTGACCGCATTGGCGAACTTCGAATGGTCTCTCGCGTTCCAAGCGGCTCAACACTTGTTCGTCCAGTTAACGAACTTCTTCGCGAAGCCTTCGGACCTGACCCTATCGAACAGCCAGTCGGCGAAGTCTGGGAAATGGGATTATTGGACGACGTCATTGCGGAGGCAATGTGACCATTCGAATTCTATTGGCTGCTGAGGGTGAAAGCGACGAAATCATCGCTGAGTCGTTGATCAAGTTGTCATGGACTCAGGTCGAGATCGTGCGGAAACACTTCCCAGCCAGAGGAATCGCCATGGTCCGGAAGACCATTCCAACTCTCGTCAAAGCTGCTCATTTCCAAGGATATGACGCCTTGGTTGTGCATTTTGATCTAGATGACACAGTGCCAGCGAATTTTTGCAACGTTAACGAAAGCCCGCGATGGCAAGAAATCAACGGTAAAATCACAGAGACCATTTCCAGGTTGAAGGATGTTCACCGAGAGCGACCGGTTACTTGGACTTTGATGACTCCAGCACAGGCAACAGAAGCTTGGCTCATTTGGGGACGCGACAATCAGGATGGCACAAAATGGGAGTCAATGAACCGACATTTGCTAAAAGAGAAGCTGTTCGGACAACCCCCTCGAAAGATCGTCGAGACTACAACCGAGTTGTCACCGTCATTGATTAACCAATTGGGGGGAGAGTCAAAAAGGCCGCGAAGCCTCGAACAATTCCTTGAATCACTCCAACAGATTACTGCGCAGTGACAATTCTGCATGCGGTGAATGCCTTTCCACAGTAAGATTGTTCTTGTTCCAAAAAAACAGGGATCGCATGGTGAAGCCATTCAATTTTAGCCTTCCTTATGAAACCGCGGAACGTACCCGTCGTGACTTCCTGCTCTCTTCGGCCAGTGGGCTTGGCGCCATCGGTCTCGGGTCGATGCTCGCGGACGATGGCTTGCTCGCCAGTGATGCGGCGTCTCTCGATGCGGTCAATCCGCTTGCACCAAAAGAGCCGCACTTCGACGCGCAGGCGAAGGCGTGTATCTTCATTTTCATGGCGGGGGCACCCAGCCATCTCGACTTGTTCGACCCGAAACCCAAGCTCAACGAACTGCACGACCAGCCGATGCCGAAGGAGCTGCTCGAAGGCGTGCGGTTTGCGTTCCTCAAGCCAGACACGGCCACACTGATGGCACCGGTTAAGCGGACCTTCCAGAAGCATGGTGAATGCGGCATGGAGTTGTCCGACCTGCTGCCTCACATTGGCGGCGTCGCGGACGACATCTGCCTCGTGCGGTCGATGCACACTGACCAATTCAACCATCACCCCGGCCAACTCCTCATGCAGTGCGGTCGAGCCACGTTCGGACTGCCGTCGATGGGATCGTGGATGACGTACGGGCTCGGCAGTGAGTCACAGAACCTGCCGGGGTACGTCGTGCTGACCGCCGGTCGCGGCTCATCAGGCGGCGCGACATTGTGGCAGAGCGGCTTCCTTCCCTCGGTGCATGCAGGAGTCCTGTTCCGCAATCAGGGCGAGCCGGTTCTCAACCTCGAGAACCCGGCTGGCCTGCCGAACGAACTCCAACGCAAAGGGCTCGACGTGCTACGTGAGGTGAACTCGCAACGTCTCGCGACCATGCACGACCCGGAGATCGCGTCACGCATCGCCAGTTACGAACTCGCCTTCCGCATGCAGTCAGCCGCTCCCGAACTGATCGACCTTGCTGGCGAGTCCAAGTCCACCCTCGATGCCTACGGCGTTGGTCGCAAGGAGCCGGAAAGCAAAGCCTCACGTGGCAAGGGGAACAACGCCTGGGACGGTTTCGCCCGCAACTGCCTCCTCGCCCGCCGCATGGTCGAACGCGGCGTGCGGTTCATCAACATTGTCCACGCCTCATGGGACCACCACTCCAACATCGACGTGGAACTCGAATACAACGCAGGGATGGCCGATCAACCAATCGCCGCCCTCATCAGCGATCTCAAACAACGCGGCCTGCTCGACTCAACCATGGTCGTCTGGGGCAGCGAGTTCGGTCGCACGCCTCTCGGCGAAAACCGAGACGGTCGCGGTGCCGTCACCGGCCGCGATCATCACCCCTACGCGTTCAGCACCTTCCTCGCCGGCGGCGGCATCAAAGGGGGCCAAGTCTACGGCGAGACCGACGACATCGGCTGGGGCGTCGCCAAGGATCCCGTCCACCCCAACGACTTCCACGCCACCATCCTCAAACAGTTCGGCCTCGACCACCTCAAACTCACCCACCGCTTCCAAGGCCGCGACTTCCGGTTGACCGACGTGGGCGGGAGGGTGATCGAGGACTGGGTGGCGTAAACTTTAGCTCGCAAAGATGTTCTGTCGCCAAGCACTTGATTTTAGTGGTCTGCGCTCGATAGGATTAACGGCAGAATCTGCCGACAGACAGTTGGATTGGCGTTGATTCAAATCCTCCCGTTGTGGAACCAGTCAGAGAACAGGTAGTAGATGCCCGTCAGCATCGCAACCTCCCATCAGGTCGAAACAATGTCGGGTCCTTCATTTGAGAACCCACCTGCTGTCGAGCGTGTCCTCTCTGTGCAATTCCGTGAACTGGGCGGGTTCGATCTCGTGCATTATGGGATGTGGTTTGAACAGATCCGCGATATTTTTCCTTTGTCAACTCGACAGACTCGGTTACCGCAAATCGTTGAGCGTTTCCCTGCTGCACCGAGTCAACCAAACAGACTTGAATTTGAGATTGGCCCGTCTCTAAGCCGCTGTGTGTTCTCATCAACCGATCCATCAACTCGTTTGATGCAACTTCAACCCGACCGTTTTGCGATGAACTGGCGTCGCGACTTGGGTGATGAATATCGTCCATTCTCTGACACGAGCCAACGATTTGAAGACTCTTTTCGACAATTCGAGCAATTCTGTGCGAACGTTGAACTCTCTGAACCAATTGTCGAGTTGTGCGAAGTGACTTACGTCAACCGGATCCTCGTGCCGGACGACGAGAATCCCTCCGATTTTTTTGCACAAGTATTCGGAGAAGGTACACTTGGACTGTCAGCATCATGGCTTGGCCCACTTTCAGCACTTTCGCTGAATCGGCGTTTCGACTTCGCAGAAGAACACGGTCGCCTTTATGCTGAGGCGGCATCGGTGGAAGATTCAAACGGGCATGCATTCCTCTTAAAAATGGTCGGTCGAACAGTAGTACGCGACGGAGATCAATGGCTGGATCGCTTGCAATTGGCTCACGACTGGGTCGTTAATGGTTTTGTTGCAATCACAGGTGAGTCTGTTCGCAAAAACATCTGGGGGCAAATAACATGAATGGCACACTTTATGATTCACTGGAACTTGACGGTCTCCAGTCAATGGTATTTCCAAAAGAATCAGTGACACCATCGGCGGATTCTGTACGCTGGCCGGCCGAGTGGCTCCAATCCAAAATCCAGGAGATCCAACGAGTCTCTGAACTTCTTCCAAACTCGGACAGTTACGGTGCGTACCCGGCCGATCCACATTCAATTCGCTGCGCAATTGATCGCACAAAGTCACTTGCTGTATTGACGATCGAAGAGCCACGCGTTGCTTGTTTGCCGAATGGCAATATCTTGCTCGCGTGGGAGGCCGATGACGATTCGTGGGCATGTGAGTTGGAGTTCCTTCCGGACGGTCGCATTGGGTATCTGCTTGCCGATGACACGAATCCGTCACGCAATGGCGAGGGAACCAAAGTAAGTCTCGGTGAACTCGTCCACTTCATCCCTGGAACCGGTGTCTAACGCGTCGTTGGAGGCGACACGATGGGACCTGGGCCGGCGATTAATGCCGATGAGATTCTCCTCCGCCGCGTCCGTCCTCCCCTCGATGAGCGATGCAAGGCCTTGTCAGACGGAAGCCGACGACCAAACTCGGACGTGATGGCCTGTCGCTCGGATGAAGTAGCACTCTCCTGTTCGCGACTGAGACTAACATCGCCAAGGCAGTTGCTGGATCAACTGCGACAGATGTCAGATCCCATCGATCCGAAAGGTTGGGGAGTCTGCTGGTTTCGATTTTCTGATGTTGTTCAAATCGCGGACGGGGAAGATGGTCACCTCGAAGTATGGATTGAACCAACCCAAATCGACCTTGGCCATTGCGGAATCTATGCGAGCAACGGTCGTCCCTGTCCTAATACACGGAGCGCTCGACGTAAACTGGCACTTATTGCTCGGCTCCTCTCAGACGAACAGATTAAATTGCTTCAGGCGGGTGACACAATCGAAGGGTGATCCAGCCGTAAAAGCTGTCTAGGTGAATGTATGCTCTCTCGACAATTACTCCTCATCCTGCTGTTGTACTGCTCGCTTGATTCGTGGCTCGGCGCCACCGAGTGGCAAGTCGGCCTGAGCAGTGTCGTCATCACGCCCGAGTCACCGACGTGGTTGTCGGGGTATGGGAGTCGGGATCATGCGGCAGAGGGGAAGGTGCATGATCTGTTTGCGAAGGCGGTTGCCTTCGAGGATGCGGAAGGTGAGCGCCTTGTGTTGGTGACATGTGATCTGGGGTCGGTCTATCAAGGACTGACTGATAAAGTGGCGAAGGCCACAGAGGAGCGATGGAGAGTTGGCAAGGAGCGGCTGGTGATCAATGTGTCGCATACGCATTGTGCGCCGGAGATTGCGATCGAGCGGATCGTGTTTCACAGTCTGAGTGACGTCGAGGAAGCCAAGTTGCAGGCGTACATTGATGAGCAACTCATTCCCAAGTTGATCAGACTTGTTGGAGCAGCGATTGATGACCTGCAACCTTCGACGATCAGCGTGAGTCAGTCTGCGGCTTTGTTCGCGGACAACCGTCGACTGCCAGTCGAAGAGGAAGACGGCAAACGTTACATCAACTCGCAGCACCCGGCAGGCGTGACCGATCATGACGTGCCGGTAATGCTGGTTCACAGCGAAGACGAGAGCCTGCGGGGAATCCTGTTCGGGTATGCGTGTCATAACACGACGCTGTCCTTCTACCAATACTGCGGGGACTACGCGGGCTTCGCTCACCAGTATCTCGAAGAGACTCACCCCGGTGCGACGGCCCTGTTTGTGATGGGGTGCGGGGGTGATCAGAACCCGTATCCGCGTCATGGCCCCGAGGGTCTTGATCACTGCAAACGGCATGGCCGTGAGTTGGCAGACGCCGTCGAACATGCGATCGCGAGTCCGCAGACCGAAGTCCACGGGCCACTGAATGTCGCGTACACCGATGTCACCCTCGACCTCGAACCACCGCCGACACGTGAGCAACTGGAAGGCCAACTCACCGGCAACGACACCTACCCCGACCGCAAGGCTCGTTACTTGCTCGGTCAACTCGACCAACATGGCGAGATCGCAACGACCCAGAACTGCCCACTGCAAGCGGCCCGATTTGGTGATGAGTTACTGATGCTGTTCGTCAGCGGCGAGACGGTCATCGACTACGCTCGCAAGCCCAAGGTCGAGTTCGCCGGACCGTTGGTGTGGGTCGCCGGCTACTGCAACGACGTGTTCGCCTACCTTCCTTCCTACCGCGTCCTCATGGAAGGCGGCTACGAAGGCCGCACAGGCATCGTCCACCAACTCGTCCCTGCGCCGTTTGCCAAGTCCGTCGAAGACCGCGTGATGGGCGGCATCCGTGAAGTCGTCAGCGAGGTGTCGGATTGACTGGGAGAGGTGTCAACGACTCTCAAGGTTCTCGTCCAGGATCTCTCTATCCACAAGAGCGATTGCTCCAGGCGACAATTTCTCGCCAGTGCCTCCATCGTCGCAGCGACGGCGATCACTGGGAGCGAGCCGCGATGGAGCCTTGGTGCGGACGGTAATCCAACCCCGCAAGAGCTGAGAGTCTTCGACGAACTCATGCTCGAGGTTCAACTACGGCAAAGGCGGACTGCTGCCCGGCTCATCGACCAAATTGATGTGTCGCGCCGACGGCGTCACATTCGCAGTCCTGTTCAACACAGACACAGGCAAATCCGGCCAGCACCTCGCCACCGAAGGCCCCCTGCACAAGACGACCGACACCATCCGCCGCCGGCCGACCGATTCACTCAAAGTCGAAGAGTGAATCCAGCCGCTCAGGGCTGTCCCTACCTGCTGTATCAACTCCGTGACACCAAGAAACCGTATGCGGCACTCAAAACTGCAGACGGGCTCTGCCAGCCGCATCACTCACGCTGCTTTCAGATGACTCGGCAGCAGCGGAGCACTGATTTCTGCGAGCAAATTGCGGCCGACTTCAACTTCGAGATCAGTGAGAAACTTGAACGGCCGGTCAGCAACCTGCTGTTGTGTACGGTAGACGGGGAAACGGTCTGGCGACTGTGTGTCGCGAGAAGTGCTTTCTCGCAGGAATGATCTGACAGATTCGCCGCATTCGATGTCAAAGTGATCCGAGACATTGGCCACGGTCTCGATCGGTCGCTCGCAAAGCTCCTCATATCTGACCAGCCGACAATACGGGGATTCTGTCGCAATCTGCGTCAGCATGTTTGACATCAAGCCGACCGTGACAATCTTGGCCAGGACCGTTTGCTCACGCAGACTCGACTGTGACTTGATGACCTCAGCAAGTTGCTGCAGTTTCGACGATTGTCCTACAAAGTAACGGTCGATTAATTCCGGGTTGGCGGGTCGTCGCCATCGCGTCCGCAACATCGAGAATCGTCTTTGAGGCAAGATTCCTTCCCCCAGGAGTTCCTCCGCTTCTCCGTCCAAGTAGTAACTTCGGTATCCATCACGTGCAAAAAGACTGTCGACAATCCGGATGGGGTCCCGCTTGATGATGACAGTCGGACACTTGAGATGGTCGACGAGTGCTTCGGTGGCCAGGAGTGCGTGGACTTCCTTGACGATCGCACAATGGGGGTCAAGATCATTGCGGACGATCGGCCCCTCCATGTGTTGCTGAGTCGCGTCAAAGTGGGGAGCTGCGACTGTCGAATAGAACTGTGCAAGCTGATGAGTTTCATCGAGTGTCGCAACGTAAGGAGACGCTCCCCTGTCCTTCGACGTCGAAAGTTTGATCTTTGGACGAAATGCCAGGAGGCCCTCCATTGCAAATCTGAGTGACGACTCCGACTGCCCAATCGCTGAGGACAACCATGTCGTGCCACTTCGCCCCAGCCCCAATATCAACCGTAACCCGCTTTGCGTCGTCATGCTGCCTCCGGAAAGACGCCGCGATTGTTCAAGTCCCGTTCCCTAGAATGATCGTCAAGAAATTGTTGACGCTTGACCCGGATCTTGTGAAGTCCTTGCATCCAGAGCAGACGTGACGAGGAGATCGGGCACCGTTGCAATCATCGCAGCAGATTCCGGCGAGATTTGCCTGAAACAACAGACATTGAAGCATGATCGATGAGGGACGCCCCATGCGGAGTATTCTACGAGAATCTGATCGCTCATTCGCTCCCAGACTGCTTCTTCTCTGTGAACTGACCTGACTCACGAATCTCGGCGGTCAACTCCTTAAACCGCTGCTTCTCCTGCTCAGGCACGTCGAGCCAGTCGACGTCATGGATCGCTCCATACAGGGCATACAAATAAGCCGCATTGCACGACTTCGCACTGCGCCCCTCCCGCTTCCGTACCTGCAGCATCTGCAGAAACGCCCGCTCAACACCCAACGCTTTGAGTTCTTCAGCCGTAGTAATTCCAGCCGCGTTCAAGTCCCGCTCGCAAGCCGGTCCAAGATTCCGCATCTCGGAAATCAGTCGGTCGTCAGTGTGTGTTGTTCGTGCCATGCGGAATTCTCAGCCCTGAGATGCGAAGCGATGTGACACGCGAGTTACGGTTCGACCGTTGTCATCAGCGAGATCTTCTCTGGAACGTCACCCATCCCGTAGTACTGGTGCTGAATGTTTGATTCGTACACGGACACGATGCGGAAGCCGGACGGGTCTTTGCCGAGGGGGCGGCCGACTGGGCCGGTGGTGATCATTTCCATCGCTCCCGCTCGACCGCAGGCATTGCGGTGGTAGTGGCCTGCGAAGACGGCACGGACATCCGCCTGCTTCAGTTGATCGAGCAGCGGCGTTCTCCGCACGAGCGGAATGTTGAAGTATTGATCCGGCTCGTCCTCATTCGTCAGAAACAGGGGGTGATGCTGAAACAGCAGGATGTGCGTCGCGTCCTGCGCATCATGGAGTTGCTGCTGCAGCCACGTCTGCTGAGCCGCCAGCACTTCCGGAGCACCGCTGGGATCTTTCAGCACGCTGGAGTTCAGCACAATGTTGCAGACGCCTCCGACCCAGAACGCAAAATAGTCGTCCCCAAAATTCGCCTGATAGCTGGCGATGGATTGGGGCGTGGGTCGATTCCCAATGTCGTGATTCCCGCAGACACACACCAGCGGGATCTCCGCATCGACCTGAGAAAAGTCCTGATGATACTGGGCCACCTGCTCCCGATAGCGAGCCTGCTCCGGCGTCGCATTCGTCAGGTCACCACACACAATCACAAACCGGGGCCGCAACCGATTGATGTGCTCGACCGCCCGCTGAGCCAACACCGCCTCCTGCTCGAACCCCTTGTTCCCGGTGAACATGCCGTACTGCGTATCCGCCAACTGCAGAAAAAAGAACGGCTCCCGCCACTCCCGCTCAACCTGCGGATCAAACGCCTTGAACGTCCGATCCACCGCCTGCGTAAACCGTGCATTCACCTCAACAGCAACGTCATCCGCCCGGGACGCGTTCGGCACCCACGTCGTGAATGTGATGAGAAACAAAATCGCTGTGAGAGAGATTCTCATGGGAATTCGATCTGCGACTAGACCTTGAACCAGCGTAGATCCATTGGCGGTGATTCGTGTGGCCGGAATTCTTCTGCGATTCTTGATGTTTTCGCGTAGTGAGAGCGGAAGAGCGTCGCATCTCAGGGAGGTTTTCACGTGAACCGCAGGATACGCA
>JAJDEJ010000114.1 GCA_029259815.1 Planctomycetaceae bacterium
CCCTGCATTGACCGCCTCATCGATCGCCTTGCGAATGGCTCCCCGGCTGAGACCGGCCGAGTCAATCAACTGCTGATAAGACACGGTGATGTTCTGCGATCGTGGATTGCCGTTGTGATCGAGCCAGCCCAGCGTCTGATCAAGGATGTAAGCCACTAACCGCAAGGCACTGCGGGACAAGTGCGGCAGGCAGACATCCAGGAACTGATTCGGGCAGTAGAGGTAGTTCGCATCCAGCGGCTCGAAGCCGGTGAACGAATGCGTACTGAAGGCGTGCTGCGAAACTGCCGCTGTCGAGAGCGTGGCGGTTGTCATCAGTCCTGACGACGGGAAAGCAACTTGCGAAACGTCGGCATCTCGTGCCACTTGAACTTGGTGTCAGTGGCAGTGGACTTCCTGGAGGCTTTGACGGGCGTCGACTTCTTTCGACCACTCCCCTTCTGTTTCTGCTTCACTACTAAAGTGGATTTCGTCGAAGCGACAGGAGTCGCCTCGGCAGTCACCGGTACAGGTACTTCTTCACTCTCGAAGACATCGACCGGCGATGGAGATGATCGTTCCCCGGAATGCGGCGGCACAGGCAGCAAGGCTCGCTGCTGTGCGTTGGCGAGCAGCGACTGGAGTTCCTTCATGAGAATGTTCGACTCGCGTGTCCGCTCGTTCGCTTGCTTGATCTGTTCGTTCTTGATTGTCAGTTCCTGATAGAGCTGCTCCTTGTCCCGTTGGAGATCCGTGATTTGTGTCTCCAATCGGCTGACCAGTTCGTTCGACTCGAAAGAGCTTGCGGGCGGTTTGGCATTCGCCGGACCCGCTTTCGCAGTGGTCGGCTCTGGTGAAGTAGACGTTTCACGAGTGCCGTATCGCTGAGCGGCCCACTCCCCTTCCACATACCACGTCGGACTCAGCCCGTCGTTCGAGAGCTGTTGAATCTGTTCCAGTGTGACTTCGGTCCCCGCTCGCTCGGTGCCGTCCTCAGTCTGGAGTTTGAGATGCGTCAGCACCTCCTCGTCCTCCATCCGGATGGCCGTGCTGAAGTCTCGCGTGAGGGAGCGATGTGAGCGACCAAAGCGTTCGGTGACTTCCTTCTTGGTGAGGTAGCCGGGGATGGGTGCGGGTGTCATAACGTCAGCGGGGTGACAGCAAATATGGCGACAGGATGCCTCGATTCGTGACGGACTGTCAAGCAAATTGCACGTCCCCCTGACGACAGTCTGTCTGTCACCACGTCCCCTGACACGGGGTGGGTGACAGCCGTCTCACGGCTTGCCTCAGCCATAATCGGACTCCCGCTTCAGCGTCGTGTCAGGGGCACACGACAGGGAGTCACACCCTGCCAGCACGGTGACAGACGTCCTGTCCTGTCAGCCTGTGGGCAGGATGTCGTCGGCAGGGGGTTCGGGATGTCGAAGACAGTCTGTCGTCAGGATGATCGACAGTCCGATGACGGTCCGACAGTTGTCTCACCATCGTGACGCACTGCCGATCCCGATATGTCCGTGGTCGTTTCCTCATTCACTGGAACATGGCCAGAGGGGATTGCCGCCAGTGAAATGAAAAAGCGGATACCAGCCCGGCTGAGAGAAGGGGAGTCGTCGACGTCAAAAAGGCGGCAGGTACGAGACGGCGAATGTCACGGCAGGACAATCATTGCCATTCGATCGCTGCCAAAAGACTGACACCTGCAACACCCGCATGCCGTAACACATTCAGAGAGGAAAGATTCCGCTTCACGAACTCGGGGTTCGAGCCCCCTGCCCAAAATGATTCTTCACGGCATCGAATCTGCCACCTACCTGTCAGCCGGGTCGCTTTGGGGGGAAAGGGAAATGTCAGCTCGATAGGCGACAGTGTGTTGAACTTGCAATGATCGCTCCGACCAACTCTGTGGACCGTCGTATCATTAGATTCATCTGGTCACACTGGCTCATTTGATCTGGTACAGAGAGTATACCGGGTCAGTGAATGCGTGGGGATTGACGGGCTGTCGCTTAACAAAGATCAGATCAAAATGTGAGCGATCGGTGGCCGAACGTCTTGACGATGGGAAACCGTTCGACTGACGGAGTGTGTTGACGGTCTGCCGAACGATCACGAATAGGTCCCAGGAGTCTAAGGAACCATTTGAAGAAACAGGCACTTGAGGGAGATCTGTGATTTACATAGATGAAGTTGGTTGCAGTCATCAACTACAGCCAACAAGCTGCCTCGCTCAAGTCGATGACCCTCAAGTTACCATCCAGTCGCATGAGCGATTCATGATGACAGGAATTCGAGTGCCTCGTCTTCGATTGATCTTGCTTGCGAACCAAAATCAATGATTCAGCGGACACGATTGGTAGTTGCGACATTTATCGCAGTCGTTGTATGCGGGAGACCAGTTTCCGTTGGAATGCAAAGGTTCGCTCCCGGGCGGTGGATTGAAGTAGCCAGAGTATTGAAACGGAACTGGTTGATGTGATGAGCCGACCGCGTGTGGGCAAAAGGAGCCGGATGAACAACCATGGCCGATCCTGCTCTCGTCATATGGCAGATCCCGTCCAAACTCGCTTGGCCCTCCGGTGTATGGTGAAGTTGGTCTTCCCCAGTTGTCTGGTTGATGGGGAGTGAACTCGGGAGTCGGTGTTCGATCGAAACGACCGACTCCGTTACCCGGATTGGGAACGAATCGATTCGGTGATGGATAGAACGGATTGGAATCGGATCGAGGATTCACTCTGGTGGGTTGCGGTGGAAGCTGGTTGCTCGTGTTTCCATGATCGTGGCCATCGTTAGGCGAATGACCCGGAGGCAAAGTTCCGAACGGAGGGGCTTCGTTCGTCAAGTCTCCCGGTGGTTGGTTCCGTTCCGGGGGAGAGACAGTTTGGTCAGTTCCGTGGCTGTGATCGTGTCCTTCGTGTGCGAACGTGGTTGTCGATATTGCAGCGAGCATTGTCAGAAATGCTGCTGTCCCGTTTGTCATGGTCTGCATCGTTTCCTGTCCTTCAGTCTGGTTTCAAGATGGCGACATCGCCAAGCACGTCATGTGCAGACCGTCCCTTTGTGGATCGGCGATTCAAGTCGAGGATGATGCAAGTGGTGTGCCAATGTCCCGCACATGGCAAAGTGGTAAGCGAGGTCGCTTCGTGAGACGGCGAAGCGAGTGAACAAGTGTGTTGGCCGACATGCGTCGATCGATCAGAACGATGAAAGCTGTGGTCGTATCGACGACGAACACGATTGCCAAGACATCGTGGATCCTGGATGAAGCACGCTTGTTCTCTCTGTTCTGCTTTAGTCGGCATGTCGGGTTGCGACGGTCGTCCTGCCTGCATGGCATCTGATCATGAAAACCGGGGAAAGGTTCACAGTTCTGGTCAGCCCGGAAATCTCTTGCACCCGATCAAATCGATGAGGGCGATTCCGTCCTTGGAAACGGATTTCCAGTTTGGACTTGATCGTGTCTATCCAGGTCGACATCACCCGGCTTCTTCTCTTCGCCGTCATTCTTCAGACGAGCGTACCGTGCTGTGCTTTCGCTCCGACAAACGAAAGTACGTCTGGGATGCTGACACAGTGCGTGTCGCCTGCCTCACATTGCTCATGCTGCCAAGAGAGTTCAGGCGACCCTTTGCCTCCTCTTGATGACGGCTCTCACGAACCGCAGTGCCCATTCTGCGCGGGGAAGGCTGATCTCGGTCTCCCTCAGCGGGCCGTGACTCGGCTCAGAGATTTGCCTGCGGTCATCATTGAATGGATCGTCGCTAACGGTGTCTCGATGGCGTCACCTCTCGTTAGGACAATTCCGGCCGCGGTTGACAGGGATGGCCCTCTCGTGGCCACTCTTGGGGTGCGCCTGTTGGTTTAAGAAGCCTGCGATGCATTGTCGCTTAGCTTTCTTCCAACGCCTTCGTTTCGCACGGATTACCCCCATGATCACCCACACTTTCACTCGGGTTCTAGTGTCTTCAGGTCTCCTGGTGTCGATCACTGGTTGTTTTGCAACAGGCAACCACCATGTGGTCCGGCAAGATCCTTCGACCTCCGCTCAGATGGCTCTTTCAAACGACTCCGAGCCAGGCGAGCAACCAACCGCATCTTTCGGCAAGGACACAATCTTACAAGAGAGCTTGGCCACAGTTGAGACTGTCGCATACCGGGACGAAGATGACACCACGTCTTTGCAGCAGTCGAGCGACACCAATGAAGCCCTGATCACCGACTCCAACATTCACGTCGAGAGTTTTTCGGATCCCAACGAATTCGGTTGGGCGGGTGACGGATTGACACTCGAAGCTCTGGAACATTTGGCCCTGCAAAACAATCCATCAATCCAGCAGGCTTCAGCAGTCGCAAGCAAAGCGGCTGGGATCCGAACTCAGGTGGGACTCAAGCCGAATCCAACATTTGGCTATAGCGGTGCCCAGTTGGCTGATGCTGGAACCGATCAGAATTCTCTCTTTATCGAACAGACCTTTGTGCGAGGCGACAAGCTGGCGTGGAATCAGCAGGTCATTGGACATGATGTCAACTCAGTCATGTGGCAGGTTGAAGCTCAGCGCCAGCGCGTTCGTACGGACATTCGTGTTCAGTTTTGTGAAGCATTGGCCGCGCAGAGTCGGTTGAGATTGGCGAGGGACTTCCGTGACATCGCCGCAAAGGGGGTGAGTATTTCTGAAGAACGCATGACTGCCAAAGTCGGAGCGCGGCCCGATGTTCTGCAATCGGAAATCCAACTGAGCGAAGTCAATCTCGCAATCCAGCAGGCAGAGTTCGAGTTTGAGGCGGCATGGAACGAACTGGCGGCTGTCATCGGACTTCCCGATCTGGCTCCCACCATTTTGGTCGGCGAACTGGATGTGGTAGTGGGCGAGAGAGACCCTGACACAGCATACGCACAGATCATATCGGAAAGCCCCCTGCTGGCTTCCGCCATCGCTCGTGTCGATCGCGCTCGTGCCAACTTGCAACGACAGAATGTTCAGGCGATCCCGAATATCACCGCACAACTGGGCGTGGGTCACGATAACGGCACTGGCGATGAGTTTGTGAATGTTCAACTCAGCCTGCCAATTCCAGTCCACAACAAGAACCAAGGGAACATTCGAGCCGCGCACGCGGAGTATTGCGAGGCAACCCAGAACGTACAGCGACTCCGCATGCAGATTCGCCGCGATCTGGCTCGCGTAATGCGTCAGTATCGGATCGCACAGGCGACGGTTCGGCAGTATGACATTGAGATTCTTCCCAAGGCCGAAGAAACTCTAGAACTGATGCAAACGGCTCAAGAAGCTGGCGAGTTCGACTTTCTTCGCGTCCTGACGGCACGGCGGGCCTACTTCGAGGTCAACCTGAAATATGTCACAGCCTTGGGATCGCTGGCTCAAGCGAATGCAAAAATCGATGGCTTGCTGCTGACCGGTGGACTCTCGAATTTCGCTACATACGATGTCGGGGATGACTTGCGAGGACAGGCGTTGAGCGGTCAATAGCCGCGAATTCGATCGTAAGTTGACATTGATCGATGGCAAGTGCGGTCGTATGCTATACTACTGCAACCCACCGCATCAGCTTCTTTATTGCTGGTTTTCATGTTTGGTCGCCGGATCACCGCCGTTTTCATGACAGCACTTGTGCTGCTGTGCCCGTTTCTCCCGTGTGGAGAGTGCTGCGGTGTCTGTTTGGCGACAGAAACCGTTCAGAGTGAGAGTGACGGTCTTGAGCGATGCGGCCATTGCAAAGCGCACGGCGAGCGTGAGGTGCCTAACGAACATGAGTGTCCCAATGAGACAAAAACGCTGAATTGTTTCTGTGGCGGTGCGATCCTTCCTGCGGGAACGGATTGTCCTGGGCTGAACCAGACAGTCAGTTTTGACGGTCTTGTGATCATCGACGCGGTAACTGTGAAGACTCAGCTCGCCCTGCTGTCGAGGACGTTACCGCCCAACCGCTGTCACTTTCCGCCCTTCGCTTCCGGGCGGGATCTATGTGTGCTGGCAGGTTCGTACCTGCTGTAAGTTTTGCTGCACACACGCTTGCCGCATTTCGCGACGTTGATCCGAGAGATCCGTACGCACTTCAAGATGCGGTCGTCGTTTCTTTGTGATCACTCGGTGTTCGTCATGCGCGCCTTAGTGTCGTATCGCGAATGATTGCCCCTAAACATGACGTGAGTAAGTCCCATGAGCCAAGCCACTATCGATCAACCGTGGGTTGAACCTGGTCCGTCGCAAATCGCGAACCAACCTAAGGACAAGAATCCGTCGAGTGGAAATAACCGACTCGGCCAATTCATGCAGTGGATCGTTGGTACGCTGCCAACGATCGCTGTGCTAGCGGCTCTGGGTGGTGTCGCATGGTGGGGACATCGCTCGGATTGGCAGATGCCCAAGTTCTCGGCGATCATCGGGCAAGTGGAAGCGGAAAATGACGATTGGTGTGAAGTTCATGGAGTGCCAGGATCAGAATGTGTCGAGTGCTTACCGACGTTGCTGCCGAAAGGGGAAGACTACGGATGGTGCAAGGAGCATGGCGTGCATCAGTGTCCACTGTGCCATCCTGATGTCGCCGAATTGAAGACAGCTCCGGTGATCGACGACTCACAACTGACCGCGGCGTCATTTGCGTTGGAACTTCGTGACCGGCAGGAAAACAATCAAGGCTGTCGGCTCTATCGCAGTCGGGTGCAGTTCTCATCGACGAGTGCCGTCGAGAAGTCAGGAGTCGACTTTGAACTGGTCGAAACACGGCCAATGATCGAAGCGGTACGAGCCAGCGGAGAAGCCACCTATGACGAAACACGGGTCGCTCAATTGGCCGGTCGAGTTCCCGGCACAGTCTGGCAAGTCGAAAGAACTGTCGGCGACCGTGTCAGCCAGGGGGACGTTCTGGCATTGATTGACGCTGCGGACGTGGGAAAAGCGAAGTCAGAACTGCTTGATTCACTGGCTCAGGCCGAATTCCATGCGGCCACCGTCCAACGTCTTAGGCCGTTGGCGGAGAAGCAGATTATCCCCGGCAGTCAGTTGCTCGAAGCGGAGACAGCGTTGCAGCAGGCTTCGATTAGCGTGCGCCGGGCCGCACAGACGCTGGATAACCTTGGACTGCGTGTCGATGTCGCCGAACTCACGAAGTTGCCGGAAGAACAGCGTGCAGAGCAACTCCGATTCCTCGGTCTTCCTGACAGCATTCGATCAGACGTCGCAGCATCGACGTCGACCAACAACTTGATTCCTGTGGTCGCCTCGCTCGATGGCGTGGTTGTGGAGCGAAAGGCGGTCACGGGCGAAGTGGTTAATCCATCGCAAATGCTGTTTCGGATTGCCGACACGAACCGCATGTGGCTGCGGTTCAACGTGGCACTGGAAGATGCCACGTCCCTCGAAATCGGACAGGCCGTTCGATTCCTACCGGACGGGATGCGAGACGATGTTTTCGGTCAGATCAGTTGGGTCAGCACGGACGTTGACAAGCAAACGCGCACTGTCGAAGTTCGAGCGGACGTCGAGAATCCGGAGGGAACGTTGCGAAATGAAACCTTTGGGCTGGGACAGATCATTCTTCGTGAAGCACCGAATGCGGTCGTTGTTCCCGAAGAATCCGTGCAGTGGGATGGTTCCTGTTTCGTCGTGTTCGTGCGTGACCGAGATTACTTCGACGACGACCATCCCAAAATCTTTCACACTCGTTCGGTGCGACCCGGCGTGACCATCGATGGACTGACAGAGATCATTGCCGGCATCCTGCCGGGCGAAGTTGTTGTGACTCAGGGCAGTGCGCTGATGCGTTCGCAGATTCTCAAGAACAACCTCGGGGCTGGCTGCACCTGTGGTCAGTGATGTGCAACGCAAGAGTGGGGTGGTGTTAGCCTCGATCTTCAATTGACGGCTAAGCCTTAGGAAGAAACATGATTTGCGGCCGTTCGTAAAACGGCCCGTCGATGGAGAACGTCCTGGTGCTGAACTGGATTATCAATGCATCGCTGCGGCATCGCTTCGCCGTCATCGCGCTTGTGCTGGGAGTGGTGGTGGTGGGAGTTGTCTCGCTGCAACATTTGGATGTGGACGCCTTTCCTGACACAACACCGGTTCAGGTGCAGATCAACACGAACGCACCGTCTCTCTTACCGGAGGAGGTCGAGCGGCAGATTACGTTCCCCATCGAGCAGGCGATCAGCGGACTGCCAGGTCTGCAGCAGGTTCGATCGGTTTCCAAGTTTGGATTCTCGCAGGTCACGATTGTTTTCGAGGACGGGATCGACATCTACTTCGCTCGCCAGTTGATTGGCGAACGTCTCGCTACTGTCGAACTGCCTGCGGAAATCCAACGCCCCAGAATGGGCCCGGTCGCGACTGGTCTGGGCGAAGTCTTTCATTACATTGTGACCCTCGATGGCTACGATTTCTCACGACTGGACGCCAACGAGCGTATCCGCAGACTGACCGAACTCCGGACCCTGCACGACTGGACGATCAAGCCGCAGCTCCGCACGGTCAGCGGCGTAGCTGAAGTGAATTCATGGGGCGGATACGAAAAGCAATATCAGGTACGAGTCGACCCCGACAGGCTGATTCGCCACAGGCTGACTCTTGATGAAGTGACTGCCGCACTGCGCCAGAACAATCGCAACGTCGGTGGTGGGAACATCGTCCGTTCCAGCGAAATGCTTCTGGTTCACGGACAAGGCCGCACTGTCAACGTCGATCAGATTGAGGCCATCGTCGTTAAGGCCGTGGATGGAGTACCAGTCCGTATCTCCGACGTCGCGGATGTTGAGATCGGCTACGAAATCCGTCGCGGTGCGGTGACTGCTGACGGCAACGGCGAGACCGTGATGGGGCTGGGCTTTTCGTTGATGGGCGAGAATACGCATACCGTGACGTCGGGCATTAAGGCAGAGCTGGATAACATTCGATCAACGCTTCCACCAGGCGTGCAGATTGTCTCGATGTATGATCGCACTGAATTGGTCGACGAAGTCATCAACACGGTTCGCCGCAATCTCTTCGAGGGTGGCCTGTTTGTCGTCGCGATCCTGTTCGTCTTCCTGGGCAACCTGCGAGCGGGTGTGATCGTTGCACTGGCGATTCCGCTGTCGATGCTCTTAGCGTTTTCCGGCATGCTCCGATTCGGTATTGCAGCCAGCCTGCTGAGTCTGGGGGCTATCGACTTTGGTCTCGTCGTCGACAGTTCCGTGGTGATGATCGAGAACTGTGTGCGATACCTGTCGCACCCTGATCCTAAAGGTCGCAGCAAACTGCAACTCATCCGCGATGCAGCCATCGAAGTTCGCAAACCAACAATGTTCGGCGAACTGATCATCATGATTGTGTACCTGCCGATTCTGACGCTGGAAGGTGTCGAAGGCAAACTGTTTCGTCCGATGGCTCTGACCATCATCTTCGCATTGGCCGGTTCGATGTTGCTGTCGCTCACCCTGATGCCGGTCTTGGCAAGCATCATTCTGCCCAAGCAGATGAAGGAACGTGAGCCGCTACTGATTCGCTTTGCCAAGTGGGTCTATGAGCCGATTCTGCGATTCACGATGCATCACAAGTTCGCCATCATCGGTTTTGCACTGTGTGTGCTGATTGTGGCCTTTGGCATGATCGCTCCGAACCTCGGTTCCGAATTCATTCCGCAGCTTTCCGAAGGGGCCATCGCGATCAATGTCATCAGGCTGGCCGGCACCGATCTGGATGAATCGATCCGCTACAACACGGAAATGGAAAGGGCCGTGCTTGCCGAGTTCCCGGATGAAGTCGCTCATGTCTGGAGCCGCATCGGGTCGGCGGAGATTGCCACGGACCCCATGGGCGTCGAGTTGACCGATGTGTTCATCACGCTGCGGCCACGAAGTCGCTGGAAGAAGGCATCGACTCAGGGGCAGCTCACAACGTTGATTGAAAAGACGCTGCGCGAGTTGCCGGGCCAAAGACTGGCATTTACGCAGCCGATCAAGTTGCGGATGGACGAGATCGCGACAGGCGTCCGGGCGGATGTCGCCGTAAAGCTGTTTGGTGACGATTACGACCTGATGCTGGAGACGGCTCAGCAAATTGAAAGTGCGCTGATCGCCGTCGATGGCAGCGCCGATGTCAGCACCGAACAAGTGACCGGCCAGCCGGTCTTGCGTATTCGCATCAAACAAGACGAAATCGCCCGCTACGGCATTCCTGCATCGACCGTGCTGGATCTGGTGGAATCGATCGGTGGCCTGTCCGTCGGTGACGTCTACGAAGGTCAGCTTCGTTTCCCGCTAGTCATTCGGCTACCGGAAGAGAGGCAAGCCAATCCGGAGGCGATCCGCAACATTCTTGTGGCCACGCCAGCCGGCGAGCAGATCCCGCTGTCACGACTCGCATTCGTCGAAGTCTCCGAAGGTCCATCACAAATCCTGCGTGAGTGGGGACAGCGACGGCTCAACATTTCCGCGAATGTCAGGGGACGCGATATCGGGAGCTTTGTCGCCGAAGCCCAACAGCGCATCGCCGAAGACGTCACCCTGCCGGAGGGCCGGTATCGCATCGAATGGGGCGGCCAGTTCGAGAATCTGCTGCGGGCGCGACAGCGGTTGCTGATTGTCGTCCCCGTGGCGTTGGTGTTGATCTTCACCTTGCTCTATCTGACGTATCACAACGTGGTGGACACGATTCGTGTCTTCACCGGCATTCCCTTCGCGTGGACCGGGGGCATCTTTGCTCTCTGGCTGCGCGACATGCCGTTTTCGATTTCCGCAGCCGTTGGCTTCATCGCTCTGTCGGGCGTAGCTGTCCTGGATGACATGCTGCTCGTTTCCTACATCAACCAACTCCGCAGCCGCGGAGCCGATCTGGAGCGGGCCGTCGAACAGGCGGCGATGACTCGTCTGCGTCCAGTCTTGATGACGTCGCTGGTTGCCAGTCTGGGGTTCGTCCCGATGGCGTTTAGCACTGGAATGGGGGCTGAAGTTCAACGTCCATTGGCCACGGTCGTCATCGGCGGCGTGATCAGCGCGACGGTGATGTCTCTCCTCGTGCTACGAGTGCTGTATATGGTCTTCAATCGTCCAATCGAACGGGACGCTCCTCATCTGGAGATGATCGAGCAACCGGTCGAAGAACCTGTTTCCGTCTGAACGAAATGTTCAAGGAGAATGAAATGCGAAAGATGTTTGCAATGCCCTGTGTCCTGGTCGCCTTGACCGCGACTTCCACCCTGTTTCTGTCTGGCTGCGGCGAATCTGATTCGGCTGCGCCCACTGCTGAGGTGGAGTCGCACGATGACCATGATCATGATGAAGGTGAAGGCCACGATGAACACGATCACAGTGGCTGGTGGTGCGACGAGCATGGTGTGCCTGAAGGTGAGTGCGCTCGTTGCGATGCCAACCTGATCGCGGGTTTTAAGGAGAAGGGCGACTGGTGCGAAGAACACAGCCGACCTGACTCGCAGTGCTTCGTCTGCCATCCGGAGTTGGCGGAGAAATTCGTTGCCCGCTACGTGGCCAAGTATGGCGAAGAGCCGCCGACAGCAACTGAATAACAACGCGGTCACGACAAGAATGTCTATCAGCTTCTGGGAAATTCGATGACATTGGTGTTTCGGGTCGAAGGAATGGATTGCGCGGAAGAGGTCGCAATCCTCAAACGCGAACTCGTGCCCTTCGTGGGCACTGAGGAGCATCTGCGATTCGATGTCCTCAATGGAAAGTTGATCGTTGATCAGCAATCACATGAGCTGAACGCACTCGACGTTGTCGCTGTCATCGATCGCACCGGAATGAAGGCTGAAGTATGGAGTGATCACACCGTTGACAACGAGGACTCCGACTTCTGGGCTTTGTACAAACGGCATGTACTGACTGCCGCAAGCGGAGCGAGTGGCGCTGCCGGATTCCTGTCACATGTGTGGAAAGCAGGAAGTGTCGGTGACGCGTTCGGTTCCGAAGGAATGGGCATCTCACATGGTGTGCCCGTTCTGTCGATCGCGTTCTACTTGTTAGGCATCCTTGCGGGCCTATGGATGGTGGCCCCCAAGGCATGGCGGTCTGCACTGTCACTTCGCCCGGACATGAATCTGCTGATGACGATCGCGGTTGTGGGAGCGGTCGCGATCGGCGAATGGTTCGAAGCTGCGACGGTTGCGTTTCTGTTCTCGTTATCTCTGCTACTTGAATCATGGAGTGTCGGTCGGGCACGACGGGCAATCGCAGCGTTGCTGGACCTGACGCCGCCGGTTGCTCACGTCCGGCAGGGAGACCTTGCTGTCAACGACGTCTCTCCGGACGACGTCGTTGTGGGAAGCATCATCGTGGTGCGTCCGGGTGAAAAGATTCCACTCGATGGCATCGTGCGGCAAGGAACGAGTGCGATCAATCAAGCACCAATTACTGGCGAGAGCGTTCCGGTCTCAAAGACGACAGACAACGAGGTATTCGCCGGGACGATCAACGGGGACGGCACGCTTGAGATCGAAAGCACGAAGCCCGCTGATGATACGACGTTGGCACGGATCATCAAGCTGGTGGGGGATGCGCAGTCTCGTCGTGCCCCATCCGAAAAATGGGTGGAGAAGTTCGCAGTCATTTACACCCCGATCGTCTTGATGACTGCGATTGTGGTGCTGCTCGTTCCGCCGTTATTGCTCGATGGTGAATGGTCGGACTGGTTCTATCGGTCACTGGTCTTGCTGGTGATCGCCTGCCCGTGTGCGCTGGTCATTTCGACTCCGGTCAGCGTCGTTGCATCACTTGCGTCAGCCGCTCGGAACGGCGTCCTGATCAAAGGCGGTGTCTTTGTTGAGATTCCCGCACGACTCAGGGCAATTGCAATGGACAAGACCGGGACCCTCACCATCGGAGAGCCAAAAGTGGTCGATGTCGTCCCGATGAACGGCCACGACGAAACCGAGCTACTGACTCGTGCGGGCGCTCTGGAGGTTCACAGCAATCATCCTCTTGCGCGAGCCATTGTGGCTGAGACACAACAACGTGGACTTTCGCTACCTGCTGCAGATCAGTTCGAAATCATCCAAGGCAAGGGTGCACGAGGAAGGATTGACGGGCGACCGTTCTGGCTTGGCTCCCATCGTTATCTGGAGGAACGCAAACAGGAAACGACAGAGGTTCATGATCAGCTTGAGAGCATGCAGGCAGAGGGACGAACCGTTGTCGTCGTCGGTAACGATGAACATGTTTGCGGATTCGTCACGCTGGCCGACGCCATTCGCCCTGAAACTCAACAGTCGATCGCTACGCTCCGAGCCTTAGGGATTGAACACCCTGTCATGCTCACCGGTGACAACGAAGGGACGGCCAAGTCGATTGCACAGCAGGCCGGTATCGATGAGGTGCATGCGGAGTTGCTGCCGGAAGACAAGGTCGCGGCTGTCGAAGCGATCGTCGACAAATACGGTCAGGTGGCCATGATTGGCGACGGCGTCAACGACGCTCCGGCGTTGGGTCGTGCAACTCTGGGCATCGCGATGGGAGCTGCGGGCAGCGATGCGGCGATTGAAACAGCCGACATCGCGCTCATGTCAGATGACCTCTCTCGGCTTCCGTGGCTCATCCAACACTCCCGACAAACCGTGACGATTATTCGGCAGAACATTGGATTCTCATTGGCTGTCAAAGCACTCTTCGTGGTCCTCACATTTGCGGGATATTCGTCACTCTGGGCAGCGATAGCCGCCGATATGGGGGCGTCACTCCTGGTCATTCTCAACGGACTGCGCCTTTTGAGGTCTTGAATGTGGCGAAACTCGGAACCATCGATGCTTCCCAAGGTTGTGAGACGACGACAACACCAGCCGAACCTGAGGTTCATGAGTTGGGGTCGGATCGATGTCAGTTGATTCGATGTGAGTACAACTATGTGAGGAGTGCCGAAACGACAACCAGGCGGATATGAGGCATGTTTCGCGGGCGTCGCACCGACCAGGATGGGCCTGCAGAGTCTGGCACGCAATTTGCCACCCGAGATGTTCTTGGACAACGTCTGTAGACGAATCCGAAACTAGCCGATAAAAGAACGGAGGCGACGGGCAGAATCCATCGACCCCGTGCAACCCGATCTGACGCCACATGTTTCATAGCATCATTACCATCTTGACGATGAGCGCGGTGACGTTGCATGCGTTGCTGGGATGCTGTGCGCACCATTCTCATGCCTGCGATGAGCAGCAGCATGAGGTCGCCGTGGTGGAGACCGCGGTTCACGATGAGCACTGCCATCATCAACACGATGATCAGGTGCCAGCAGACGATTCAGCTGCCAATCATTGTGGGCATCAGCGCCACAGTGATCATCAGCATCCAGATGGCGATGGGCAGTGCAGTGAACCAGATTGTAGTTTTGTCACATCTGAACACATCCATGATGTAACTTTGGTCATGATGATGTGGTTGCCCGTTGCAGGTGATGCAGATCACTTGGCGGCGTTGAAAGGTTCGCTTGGTCGACAAGCTGGAGCCGACGTTCCAATTGACAGTCTTCGATTGCCGGATCGCCTGCGCGCAAACATGCAGGTGTGGCTGCTCTAAGTCATCGCTTCCCGAAGTCCCTTCGCAGGAATCCGATCGCACATTGATCGGTCTGATTGCGAACGATGTGATCTCGTGTCATCTGATTCGACGCTTGTTCTGACTTCGGCATGATCCCCACGGTCTTTCGATCGTTGAACGCTGCGCAGAAGCCCCTCCGCTTCGGCTATTGCACAGAAACTTAGGGTCAAACTCTCACACTGGAACCGTCTCGATGAAATTCCGAATCCCTCATCTCGCCGCAAAATGGATCTGGCTGGCTGCGCTGATCCTCGTCGCTGGCATCGGCTGGTTGACACAGAGTCTCTGGGTTCCGAAGACAATGGCCAAAGTCGAGCAAACGGTTGCTGCCTTTCGAGCGAGCGGCCCCGCTGAGGGAGATGTGCACGCGGAAGAGGCCGATTCTCACGCCGGCCATGATCACGGGTCGCACGCCGGCCACGATGAGGCGACATCACTTGAGTTGTCTGCTCAAGGGCGTCGGAACATTGGCCTAACGCCGGAGATGATCCGTCCAGTGGTACTGGAGACCTATCGAAAATCAATCACCGTCCCGGCTGTCGTCGTCGAGCGTCCGGGACGTACGCGAGTGCAAGTCGCAACACCGATGACTGGCGTCATCACGCACGTCCATGCCGTTCAGGGTGAGGCTGTCGAACCGGGCACGTTGCTGTTTCAGATTCGACTCACACACGAGGATTTGGTCCAGGCACAAACCAACTTTCTGCAGACGTTGGGAGAGCTGGACGTCGAGAAACGCGAGATCACGCGTCTGACAGGTGTCACTCAGAATGGGGCGGTGGCCGGGAAGGTGCTGCTTGATCGCCAGTACGCCAAGGACAAGTTGGCTGCAGTTCTTCAAGCACAACGTGAAGCACTCAGGCTGCATGGCCTGTCAGAACAGCAAGTCGATCAAATCGCAGCGGAACGCCGACTTCTGCGAGAACTGCAACTCTTTGCCCCTTCCATTGACGATCATGGAGAGGACGAACTGAAACTCACCCGCAACTCAGTTCAACCAGTCACTTACTCACAAAACGTTGCCGACGGAGACGTCCCTCAAACAACCCACACCGGCCCGCTCATTCTCCAAGATCTGGATGTCCATAAAGGGCAGTCAGTGAGTGCTGGGGAGACACTCTGCATTCTGAAGGACTACGACGAATTGTTCATTGAGGGCATGGCCTTCGAGCAGGACATTAGCCAACTTCGCCGGGCCTCTGAGCAGGGCTGGACAGTCGATGCCTTCTTCGAACAGCCCGGCGCAGGATCGCAGACTGTCGAAGGACTTGAGATTGCTTATCTGGCGAATCAGGTCGATACCGAATCACGGACACTGCACTTCTACGTCCGACTTCCCAATGAGGTGACGAAGGATCGACGTGCTGAAGGAAACCGATATGTCGAGTGGAAGTATCTGCCCGGACAACGGCTCCAACTCCGCGTTCCGGTAGAGCAGTGGCCCGAACAAATCGTGCTGCCCATCGATGCGGTGTCGCGCGAAGGTGCCGAGTACTACGTGTTCCAACAGAATGGTGACCACTTCGACCGTGTCCCTGTGCATGTGAAGTATCACGACCAATACTCTGCGGTCGTCGCCAACGATGGTTCGCTGTTTCCCGGTGATATCATCGCCACGCGCGGTGCCCACCAAATGCAAATGGCCCTCAAGAACAAAGCCGGCGGCGGAGTCGATCCGCATGCGGGGCATAACCACTAAAAGGGCCAATCCATGTTGAATTCCATCATTCGCTTCGCGCTGCAACAACGCCTACTCGTGATGGCCGCTGCGCTCTTTCTGGTTGGCTACGGCAGCTGGCAAGCGACGCGTTCCCAGATCGACGTCTTTCCCGACTTGAACCGGCCGAGGGTCGTCATCATGACCGAAGCGCCGGGGCTCGCTCCCGAGGAAGTCGAGACCTTGGTGACCTTTCCGATCGAAACCGCGATGAACGGGGCGAACGGCGTCCAAGCCGTCCGCAGTTCGTCGGGCATCGGCATCTCGGTGGTCTATGTCGAGTTCGATTGGGGAACGGATATCTTCACCGACCGACAGATCGTCGCCGAGCGATTGCAACTTGTGCAGGACCGCATGCCCGAAGGGGTCAAACCGACTCTCGCACCAATCTCCTCCATCATGGGGCAGATCCTCATGCTGGGCATGTGGAGCGATGATGACACCACTGATCCACTGGAGCTGCGGACGCTCGGCGACTGGGTCGTCAGGCAACGACTACTCACGATTCCCGGCGTCTCACAGGTCTTCACCATGGGCGGCGGTCGCAAGCAGTTCCAAGTCCTCGTCGACCCGGCCGCCATGCTCCGTTTTGGCGTCACTCTGCATGAGGTCAAGGCAGCCGTTCAGAACAGCAACGAGAACGCGACCGGCGGATACCTCGATGAACAGGGGCCGAACGAGTTACTCGTGCGTGCTCTGGGTCGGGTACAGTCCATTGAGGACTTGCAGAAAGTCGTGGTCACCATCCGTGAGGGGCAATCAATTGCCCTCGGGCAGATTGCGCGTGTCGTCGAGGGCCCGCAAGTCAAGCGGGGTGACAGTGCAGCCTATGTCCGCAAGGAAGATGGAGGATTCTCCGGTGGACCTGCCGTCATCCTGACGATCAACAAGCAACCGGGAGCCGACACGCGGCAAGTCACCGACGACGTGATGGCCGCGATCGATGATCTGCGTCCCTCATTGCCGCCCGACCTGCGGATCGCCCCCCTGTACACGCAGAAATCATTCATCGACCGGGCGATCGAGAACGTCATCGAAGCTCTGCGCGATGGCGGCATTCTGGTCGTCATCATTCTGTTTCTGTTCCTGATGAATTTCCGCACGACGTTCATCACGCTAACAGCGATCCCGTTGTCGCTGGTGATGACGGCGATCGTGTTCTCGTTCTTCGGCATCTCGATCAACACAATGACGCTCGGCGGGCTGGCCGTGGCCATCGGCGAACTCGTCGATGATGCGATCGTGGACGTGGAGAATATCTTCAGACGACTCAAGGAGAATCGGCAGAAAGCAAAACCACTCCCAGCACTGCTCGTCGTCTTCCGGGCGAGTATCGAGATTCGGAACTCGATCGTGTTCGGCACGATGATTGTGATTCTGGTTTTCGTCCCGCTGTTCGCCCTGTCCGGGATGGAAGGCCGGTTGTTCGCCCCCTTGGGGGTGGCCTATATCGTTTCGATCCTCTCGTCGCTTTTGGTCTCACTAACCGTGACGCCTGTGTTGTCTTACTGGTTGCTCGCGGGCCGAGCATCGACGGAAGAAGAGAAGGACGGACTTCTTCTGCGAGTCATCAAATGGATCGGCGAACGGGTGATCCGGTTCAGTCTTAGATTGCCAGGCCTGAATCTGTTGGTCACGGTGATCGCGGTCGCTGTGGCGGGCTTGTTCGTCATGACGCTGGAACGCGATTTCCTCCCACCCTTTAACGAAGGGGCGATGCAGCTCAACGTCGTGCTGCCACCGGGGACGTCGCTGCAGACATCAAACGAGATCGGCCATCGGGTCGAGGAGAGATTGCAGGAGATTGAAGACATTCTGCAGTTCGTACGTCGCACAGGACGCGCTGAACTCGACGAGCACGCCGAAGGCGTAAACATGAGCGAGTTTATCATCGAGCTCAACCCCGAGTCGCCACGATCTCGTGAACAACAGTTGGAAGAGATTCGCGAGGCGATGGCAGACATCCCTGGCATCGTGACGGCGGTCGAACAGCCGATCGCGCATTTGATCTCGCACATGCTCTCCGGCGTGAAGGCCCAAATCGGCATCAAGATTTACGGAGACGACCTGGACGTCCTCCGACGAAAAGCACAGGAGATGCAGGCAGCCATGCAGGCCGTTCCCGGTGTGACGGACCTGCTTGTTGAACCGCAGGTCATCATTCCCCAACTACGGATCGAACTCGATCGAGATAAGCTGCTCGTCTACGGGCTGACCGCCGTCGAGGTCAACGAATTCATCGAAACGGCCATGAATGGTCAAGTCGCCTCAGAGGTACTTATTGGTCAGCGGACATTCGATCTGCTCATTCGCCTCGACGAGAACTACCGAGAGAATCTGGAGTCTCTGCGGCGTTTGACGATCGAGATGAGAGACGGTGGCAAGTTGCCGCTCGAATCCGTAGCGAAGATCTACGAATCAGGCGGGCCGAACACGGTCAATCGCGAGAACGTCCGCCGCCGAATCATCCTGCAATGTAATGTGTCCGAACGGGGCGTCGTGGATGTTGTGCAGGAGATTCAGCAACGGGTCCGACCAGTCGTCGAGTCCCTCCCGGCAGGTTACTTTGTTGAGTACAGCGGTCAATTCGAGAGTCAACAGTCGGCTTCGCGGGTCATCGGAACACTGTTTGTTGTGTCGCTCGTCGGCGTGTTCCTTGTGCTGTTTACGATGTTCCGCTCCGTCAACCTGTCATTGCAAGTGATGGCCGCGTTGCCGATGGCCTTCATTGGCTCGGTGATTGCATTGGTCATCACAGGACAAACCCTGACCGTCGCCGCCATGGTCGGCTTCATCTCGCTGGCCGGCATCGCCTCACGCAATGGCATCCTGCTGCTGAATCACTATCTGCATCTCGTCAAGTATGAAGGCGAAGGCTGGACCAAGGAGATGATCGTGCGGGCAGGGCTTGAGCGACTGGCTCCGGTCCTGATGACGGCCCTCACGTCGGGCATTGGTTTGGTGCCATTGGTGCTGGCAGCGGGCGAGCCGGGCAAGGAGATCCTGTATCCCGTGGCCACCGTCATCCTTGGCGGATTGATCAGCTCGACCCTGCTCGACTTCTTCGTCCACCCGGCCTTGTTCTGGCTGTTCGGCATGAAGGAAGCCGAACGTGTCGTCAATGAATCACACACAGACATTGATCTCACTGAAGAAGCTGATGAAGAGCACAT
This sequence comes from Planctomycetaceae bacterium, assembly GCA_029259815.1. Lineage (GTDB taxonomy): Bacteria > Planctomycetota > Planctomycetia > Planctomycetales > Planctomycetaceae > JAHBXU01. The sequence goes on from JAJDEJ010000114.1 coordinate 19,412, forward strand.
CGACTCGGAAGACTTTCACTCTCCGCCAGGGATGACGGGACAAACGAAACCCATCGCCGAAGAGGTTGCCACCTAAGACAGGTGTCACAGCGGTGCTCTCTGAAGGATAATCTCATGTCAC
>JAJDEJ010000115.1 GCA_029259815.1 Planctomycetaceae bacterium
TGCGTATCCTGCGGTTCACGTGAAAACCTCCCTGAGATGCGACGCTCTTCCGCTCTCACTACGCGAAAACATCAAGAATCGCAGAAGAATTCCGGCCACACGAATCACCGCCAATGGATCTACGCTGGTTCAAGGACTAGCTAAGAGTCGAATCTATTCAACGCCCTCCAGACAGTAGCCTTACTCCACAAAAATATGGCTTCCTGTCAATGACACGAGAGGGAGTCGAACCCACAAGCACCAAGGTTTGAACTTGGCCGCTCTTCCGTTTGGCGTACCGTGTCGACTTGTGGCGCCATCGAGTGGCTCAGGTGGGATTCGAACCCACAGCATCACTGTGTCTGAAACAGTGTGGTCTGCCAGTTGCCTACCGAGCCGTGTATGCTGAGTCCGGGATGTTACCGAACTTTCACGAGTGGCTGCTCATGTCTGTGCAAACTGAATTCATACTTCCATCTGCGTCCCTGGCCGTGACGCACGAACCAACAACTGGTGATCCCGGTCGTACAGGACAAGGTGTTGCAATCACTGAGGCCGACATAACTCCAGACACGCTGACGACCATTAAAGTTCGAGTTCAGGATAAGAATCGGAACGTCTACGTTCTGTGGCGACCGCAGTCATGGTCTCTGGGTCTTTCGATCCTGTACGTGCAGGAGAGTTCCACTCTGTTTGTTGGTGGTAGTACGTTCTCTGCTGTCGTCGACATCAACGAAATGCGGCTGAAACGTCAGCACAATGTTGATCTCTTCTGGTCGTTCAAACACACACCAAATTCGGTACTGGAACTTGGAGAGATTGAATGCTTCCTATACAGCAGGGAAGGTGATCTCATCGGGTCTGTGCCGGTCGACCCTCCATACGATATCATTGAGCGTGACAATGAAGTCGAATTCGTGACATCCCTTTTTGGCATTCAACGCATTTCATTCCCGTAATGTGCCCAGAGTGAGAGTCGAACTCACAAACACACGGGTTTAAGCCGTGTCGCTCTACCGTTTGGCGTACCTGGGCACTGTGCACCAATGATCCCGGATGGACTCGAACCATCGTTGCCCGGACGTGAACCAGGAGTCGTAGCCGCTGGACCACGGGATCGGTGGAATTGGACTCATCAGAAGGTGCAGTCGAATCTTCACCTCATTGGAAGGCTTGGAACTTGTCCCATGGAGGGAATCCAAATACTCTCATCGGTGACTGTTGCCACCGAGTTGTTTAAGGTTGATTGAATGATGCAACCACGATCGCAAGACATCAGCTTGGTCAATACGGTGCCATCATTGTCCTGGTGGCAAGCTACATGGCGAGCAGCTATCTGGCTGCCCTTCATTATTGTCATCTACTTTGTTGCAGGGAGTTCTGACGACTCAGGGCAACTGGGAATGGCATTGACGTTGTTGCTCATTGTTGGATCAGGAGCGTTTCACCGGTCTTTTCGAATTCCAATTCTGGTGCTCCCTTGTTTAGTGGTGGCCTTTTTCATCCTGTTGGCCTTGCTGGCTTCCGGAGTGGCACAGATTCATTGAAAACTTGCGGGGGCAGGAATCGAACCTGCGGACCTGTGGTTCAAAGCCACAGATTTCTACCAGCAGAAACTACCCCGCAAACTGGGATGGGGAATGGAGTATAGAGAGTGGGAAATAGTCTCAGGCTGTGATCGCCTGGAAGGCAACTGTTCCCAATTCTCTATTCGCAATTCCCTATTCACGACAAAGGCGGAAGCCGTGGGACTCGAACCCACAACGGGCGCCAGGCCCGCACCTGTTTTCGAGACAGGCCCCTCATCCGGCCGGATGACTTCCGATTTGTTCTTGAGTGTTCTGATTTCATGCTGCCGCAGGCACAAACCGCCCGTGGCGGAGCTGCGGTGGCAGGAATCGAACCTGCGTCAGGGCGATTAACAGTCGCCTTCCCGTACCAGCACGAGAACCACCGCATGACAGGGAGTAGGGAACAGGGAGTAGCAAAAGCTGGCGATTACCGCTTGCGAACTATTCCCTACTCCCTATTCGCTATTCCCTCTTTCAAAAGTGCCCAGCGGGAGTTGAACCCGCACTTTCGCCATGGCAAGGCGATAGGCTGCCGTTACATCATGGGCACGACGTTGGATGGAGAATTGTGAATGGAGAATGGGGAACAGACGTCAGTATTCCCTATTCGCCATTCTCGATTCCCCATTCCGAAGGCACCGGGTGGGAGTCGAACCCACGTTGCCGCTTTACGAGAGCGGAGTCGTCGCCGCTGGACCACCAGTGCTTGTGAGTTGATGAGATGAGCAGTTGACGAGTTGATGAGGAGACTGCGTCCATTGCTTCATCAACTGATCATCTCGTCAACTCCATCAACTTGAAGTGGGATCGGAGGGGCTCGAACCCTCACCTGGCCGGTTAAGAGCCGGCTGTGCTGCCGCTAACACCTCGATCCCGTGTGCCACTTCGTGGCTTTCCTTTTCGTCTCCTCTGATTTTGATTTTCCATCGACTGTCGCAGGCACGAGTTGCCTGTGACGATCGGTCCGGACGGAGTCGAACCGTCGTCTGGCTCTTATAAGGAGCCGGCTCTCACCATTGAGCTACGGGCCGTAGGCACGCTTGCTTGAATGAGGCCGGAGGGATTCGAACCCCCACTGTGCAGATTAAAAGCCTGCTGTGCTGCCGTTACACCACGACCCCGTGTTTGGTCGCGGTATGTGTTTCAATCGATGCGTTGTCGCCATGTGATCTCTTCTCCTCTTTTCACGGTCATCCAATCGAACTCGCCGGAGCGACGCACCTACTCTCACCGGTGTACCGACGGCACAAAGCGGCGGACGCCGCATAGCCTGGGAAGAAGTCGAACCTTCGTTTCCGCCTTATCAGAGCGGCGTCCTTGACCGTTGGACGACCAGGCTGGTTTGGGTTGAGGGTCGAAGGTTGAGAGTTGAGGGTCCTCGTGATGCGAGTCGGTTCTCGAACCGAGCACTCTCAACTCTGGACCCTCAACGCTCTAGTGACTCGTATGGGAATCGAACCCATCCCTCGGCCTTGAAAGGGCCGTGTCCTTTCCGATAGACGAACGAGTCGTGTGTCTATTCACCAACGAAAACAGCCCGATGTCGGGGTGACATCGGGCTGCGAAGCATGTCTCACAAGATTCCGCTGATGTCACAATTTCCCCGGACCCTCGGGATTCGATTTCGAGGGTGAGGTCGGATTCTGAGTGCCTTCAGAGCATAAGGCCGGCAAATTCTCGGCGGCTCTTGTCATCAACAGTTGAGACAACATGGATCGCTCGCTTTCGCATCAGGGCATTGCCAGGAGAATTCCTCGGCAACTCACACGCTCAGACGCAGACGGTCTACGATTGGTTCGCGCAAGATTCCCTATTCGATCAAAGATATTCAGATCGGCGAGAACGAGCCGTCAAGAAGTGGCCGTCTCAGCGTGAGACTTGACGGCTGCGAGGACATCATGCATCCACTTGTTACGGAAGACGCCATGCGGGTCGTAGCGATCTGCGATCTCTTTGAACCGAGGCAGGTGCGGGTACAGCGTGGCGAGTGTCTCCGGTGGGAGCGGGTTGACTTTACCCCAGTGCGGACGCGCGGAGAACAAGGCCGCCGTCGAACGGGCAAGCAGATCGGCCATCTTGAGGAAGCCCGCCCGCTCATCGGGCTTCGCATAGCTGATGAAGCTCACTGCATAGATGGCTTCGTCATCGCTCGACCCCATCGAGATCAGCGTGTCGTCCGGGAGCACCTTGCGGATGCAGATGGGGTAATGGTGCTGATGCTGTCCGCAGAGATTGTCGAACTCATCGAGCATTCCGAGGCGCTCGAGGTCGCCGCGCATTTCAGCTGTCAGTGCATCTCGATCACCCCCAGCGAGTTTGAGCAGTTGTTCAACGAACCCCATCGCCGCTGGCAACTGTGATCGGTTGACGAATATCTCGATTTCGATATGCCGGAACAGTGAGTGCTCCATCGTGAGTTGACGGAATGCCGTGTCGGAGACGACCCAATTCTCGACGACGATCCGGGGGAGCACCTTGCTGAAGAACGTGCGAATGCCCCGTCCGCGACAGATGCGGATCATGAACAGGAACTGGAGATGCAGCCAGATGTCGAGACTGAGATACCAATACAGCCGATAGAACGAGGCGACGCGACTGCGTTTGTTGTCCGGGTCTTCATGACGGTGCTGGGCGGCGTACTTCCACATCCACGGGTAGAGGTAGAACTGCTGCAGCGGATGCTCCTCCTCAGCCGCGAGCGCAGCGTCCAAAGTTCCGATGTCGGTGAGATTGAGATGCTCGCGGATTGTGTACTGCGGACGGATCGGTAAGCGGAGCGACGTCACCACGCCGAGACAACCGATGGCACAACGCGCGGCTCGCAGGTCATCACCCTGATCGATCGTGCGGATGACGGCTTCGCCCGTGTCGGCATCGTAGGTCGCCAGTCGAACAGCTTGCACGTAGTGCGACAAACTGTGTCGTCCCGATCCATGCGTCCCTGTCGCACACGCACCGGCGATGCTCTGATCCATGATCAGTCCCACCGACGGGAGCGTCCAACCCTGGGCGTCGAGTTCGAGGATGAGGTCTTTGATTTGGCAACCGGCTCCGACTTCGATCCAGTGCTCGTCGTCCTCGTGATGGACGTTGATGGACGCAAGGCGACGCAGGTCGAGTGACACCTCATCGCATTTCGCCGCCTCGCTCCAGGCATGCAGGCGCCCAATCACACGAATGTGTTTGCCGTGATGCTGGTTGAGAAGGTCGAGGACTTCCTGCTCCGACTCTGGCTGGGCGAAGTGCTCCGGTTGCCACGAGACGTTGCGTCCGAAGTTCGTCAGTCGAGTCACGGATGCCATGCGGAGCCTGTGGGAAAGAAGTGTTTCAGTAGTGCCAGATGGTCCCCCTTGACCGGACCACTGTTGCCACGACACAATCAGTTAGGATGGTAATGATTTTTGCGTCTGTGTATTTGATGGATAATCCTATGAGATTTCAATCACGGCTCATCTGCTTGATCACTTTGCCTGGGCTGTTGTTCGCCATCCCTGAGGCTAATGCAGCGAAGAAATCGGGCGAGGCACATGAAGTCAGCATCGGCGACACAGTCGATGACCTGACATTCAAGGACATTCGCTTCCTGCCGCGACGGCTGAGCGAGTTCGGCGAGCACTCCGCGTATGTCGCGGTGTTCGTCAACTCGACTTGCCCCATCGTGCAGAAGTACATGCCCAAGCTCAAGCGGCTCCACGAGGAGTACGACCAAGTCCAGTTCGTGGCCATCAATGTCAGTGAAGCGGACTCTGTTCGCGACATGGCGGCTCACGCTCTTAAGTATGACATGCCCTTCCCCTTCGTGAAGGACATTGACGGGCAGTGTGTGCAAGCCTTGGGAGTCCAACGCACACCGGAAGTGGTCATTCTCGATGCGGATCACAAGCTGCGCTATCGCGGACGGATCGATGATCAGTATCGACTGGGGGGCAATACGCCTCGCGTGACCAGCGACGACCTCAAGCATGCATTGGATGCAGTTCTTGCTGGTGTTGAAGTCTCTCAGGCAGAGACACCCGTCGATGGCTGCCGGATCACACTGCCCACGCCCGTTGAGCCGGACATGTCGCTGACGTGGGAGTCGGACATCGTGCCCATCATGGAGAAACGGTGTGCAGCCTGTCACCAACCGGACACGGAAGCACCATTTGCATTGCTGAAGTACGAAGATGTTGCTGCGAATGCGGAGATGATTGCCGAAACGGTTGCTGAAGAACGGATGCCGCCGTGGTACGCATCCCCTGAGGACGAAGGCTTCGTCAATGATCGAAGCATGACGGAAGACGAGAAGCGCACGATCCTGCAATGGGTCTCAGCCGGTGCGCCGGCGGGTGACGAGAGTGTTGCCATCGTTCCTGCGGAGTCCCGCGAGGGCAAAAAATGGGAGATCGGCGAACCGGACCGGATCATCACCGCCCTGGAAGAGCACAAACTGCCCGCAGAGGGATACGTCGACTATCAGTATTCCATTCTGCCGTACGTCTTCGAGCAAGACACCTGGGTCCAGAAGGTCGAGATTCTCCCGGACAACCCGCGTGTCGTGCATCACTGCAACCTGTTGATGTTCAAGCCCACCGAAGGCATTCGCTCGGCTCAGTTCATCACCGGCAAGGTGCCGGGTTCGGGTGCATTGACGCTCGAAAACGGCATCGCCATTCACATTCCGCGAGGCAGTGCCTTCGCTCTGCAAATTCACTACACGACCACCGGCCAGAAAGAGAAGTGCCGCATCTCCCTCGGCCTCGGACATGCTCGCGAAACGGTGAAGAAGTCGTTTCGTCACATTCTGGTGAACGACAATGAATTCGAGATCCCACCGGGACATGGCCACTATCCGGTCACCGAGAAGATAACGCTCGATGTCGATTCGACCGGCATCGGCCTCTTCACTCACATGCATGTGCGAGGCAAAGACATGACCTACTACGCCACGTATCCCGACGGCAAACGCGAGAAACTATTGACCGTGCCCAACTACAGCTTCGACTGGCAGATGGGCTATGAGTGGCCAGCGGCACAAAAGAAGTTCCCGGCAGGCACCACGTTCGAAGTCGATGCCCACTTCGACAACTCAGCGTTCAACCCCTACAACCCCGACCCAACTGATACGGTCGTCGAAGGTCAGCAGACGTACCACGAAATGATGTACGGCTTCTACTTCTACACCCAGGACGACGAGAACCTCAATCTCACGATCGACCCCCAGACGGGTCACGTCGTTAACGAGACAGAATCGCGAGAGCAACCTTGAACGGCTGGGGCGTTCATCTCACTCGATGATGTCGGAGCTGTTCAGCTCGATCGGAGCACTCGAGGGCGGGCGCTTGTTGATCGACTTCTCGACGGAGAAGCTCTTGTTTTCGTCCGGGATGATCACCGGGACACTTTGACTGAGCATGTTTTTCGGCGGTCGTTGCTTGTTGCGTTTGCTGGACTTCTTTGGTGACGCCTTCCGACCGTTTTTGGTCCGCCCATCCTTGACTTCAAACTCCACGTCCCCGACGCTGAGCGTGTCGCCGAGATTGAGGGGCGACTCGCGGCGGATCGTCTTCCCGTTCACTCGCACGCCGTTCATGCTACCCAGGTCGCGGACGAGCAGCGAGTCGTGAACTTGAGCGAGGCAGCAATGCTTACGGGACACCTTGCGGCTGCTGGTGATGACCACGTCACACTCGGGGTGCCGACCGAAGAAGAGGAGTGCTTTGTCAATGGGGACCGCTTGGCGGTCGTCTGCCACTGGAACCAGTTGCCATGCCATAACCGTCCGCTCCCGCATCCCCAAACACCCGTGTCGACCTTCCAGTATACCACCTGATGCCGCAGCAAGAACCGGAAAACCCGCCAAAACGCCCCTGATTGGCCCTACACGCCCTCGAAACCGCCCGAAGCCGAATTGCCTTTGTTGATTTCCCTGCCCAGCCGATATAATGGGAACATCACATTCCAGACATCCCGCAGACGGCACACGCCTTCTGCCAGAGACACACGGGAGCAAAGCAACTCATGGTCAACGTGACAGAAAAAGCCGTCGGCGAAATCAAGCGGGTCATCTCCGAGCAGAACATGCCCGAGGGCACGGTCCTCCGCATCGGCGTCGCAGGCGGCGGATGCAGCGGATTCCAGTACAAGCTCGGCTTCGACGAAGAAGCGGACGCCACGCAGGACCACGTCCACGAACAGCACGGCATCCAGGTCGCCGTCGACAAAAAGAGCGACCTGTTCCTCGACGGCACGGTTGTCGACTTCTACGACGGCCTGGAGAAGCGCGGCTTCACCTTCGAGAACCCCAACGTCACCAAATCCTGCGGCTGCGGCAGCAGCTTCAGCGTGTGATGGTTGAGGGTTGAGGTTGAAAGCCCACGGGCAACGCCCCGTGGGTCGCCGTTTCTCGATTGGCAACAAATGTGAGAACTGACATGCGGTGGTCAACAAGTGGATTGACTCTCGTCGAAGTTATGTTCACAACGTGCCTCCGCCCAATTCTCGTCGTCGTAATTCTTCTCTCTTACACAGCAGTCCAATTGACTCTGGCTCCTGTGCTCTTCATGTTCGTTCTCTGTGGCAGCGTTCCAGCCATTGTCCTTTTGTGGGCCTATGACGCGCTGCGACGAAATCTTGCCAGCACGAATGCGACCGACACTTCGGTGCAAGCTGGCTCACTCGATTCGGCCAGGTAGGGTCAGGCACAGGATGTCTCACGCTCTGCGTCCCTTGGTACTGTGTACGTTCAAATCAGACTCAAGCTTTGAGTGAGAGGACACTATTGCTTCGCAACCCAACTGGCCCACCCGTGTCATGTTCTCTCCGTCACGATCGAGGACTAACGGCGAGAATTCCGCTTTACCCGTGACTCCACACGTTGGACGCACGACGAGCCATCTTCGGTTCTCGTTGGCTTCGATGTCCATCTGTGCGTTTCTGTTCGCTTGCAACAAACAGACAACAACCGACCAGGGAATTGAGATCTCCGTTGCCAACCCGAATTCAGAGCCCGGGTTCGTCGGTAACGCCACAAAGGTTTGTTGGGGATCCGACGACGTGCTGGTTGCAACAGCACGCAACAATCTGATCCAGGCATTCAACGTAACGACTGGCGATGAGCTATGGCGCGAAGCGACCCCAGTAGCCATCGAGGCAATCGACGCGAGTGATGAGCATGTCTACGTCTTGCTCGAAACATTCCATCTCGACCAGCCTGTTCAAGCGATTAGACGGCTGACTTTGACGACAGGTGAAGACACAACCCCCAAGGCGGTGCCACAGCCATTCCTTCCTCAAGAGGTGTTTTGGTGCGACGAGCAAGATTTGCTCTGCGTGCTTCAGCACGACGCGATATGGGCCTACTCGTCAGACATGACGAGCGTCGTTTCCAAAATCCCTTACTCTGGCCGTCTCCCATTCGTGTCACGAGCTGACAATGTCATGTTGCTTGCGATGGATTTCGGGAGTTGTACAGCCATTGACCTTGATTCTGGTACCGTCAAACACGTTCATGGACAGCCGCTCGAGGGAGCAGACAGAAGCGTGCCGATTGACTCAGCATTCCTGAGTAACGCGTTCTTATCACCCGATGGCCGATTGATCCGCGTGATTGACAACAGTTGGTCTACGGGCACCATTCACTTCCACCCCACTCCGGAATCTGTCGCCGTTCAGATCGACTCTGGAAACGGACACGCTGTCGCTGCGGTCGATTGGCAGACCAATCGATTAGTCGTCTCCGGAACTGAGAGGAACCTGAGCGTCTTTTCTACTTCGGGAGAATTCGTTGCACACGTAAGCGAGGCAGCCTCAGATCGCGTGCTTTCACTTGCTTTTTCACCTTCCGATGCACGGGTGGCGACTCTGAGTAGAGATGGACAGATCAAGGTCTTCGACATTCCGTGATTTCAGCGAGAATTCAGTCATCCATATTAAATACCACGGGTACCACCGGCCGTCCCGACCGGTGCCACGAAGCGGAGTAGTTCAGACTCCCGCCTGACGAAACGACGATTCGGCATCTAACGACACTGCGCGTCAGGCGGGAGCCTGACCTACGCTCGACCCTCGACCATCCCGCACCTAAGATGGCCGCATGCCGGCGATCGCAGCGAACAATCTGACGAAGACGTACAAGGTCTACCGCAAAGCCGAAGGCGTGATGGCGTCGGTCACCGGGTTGTTCAAAAGGGACTATAAGGTCGTGGAAGCGGTCAAGAATGTCAGCTTCTCGCTCGAAGCGGGTGAGATGGTTGCGTTTCTGGGGCCGAATGGAGCCGGTAAAACGACGACGCTCAAGCTGCTCTCCGGGCTGATCTACCCCACCGGTGGCGATGCACAGGTGCTCGGGTATATCCCCTGGAAGCGAGAGAACGCCTACCGCCGTCGGTTCTCGCTGGTGATGGGGCAGAAGAACCAACTCTGGTGGGACCTGCCCGCTCAAGAGTCGTTTCAGCTTCACAAGGAAATCTACCGCATCGAGCCGGACCAGTTCCGCCGACGGCTTGATGAACTCGTCGACCTGCTCGAAATCCGCAAGCTCATCGACCAACCGGTGCGTGAGTTATCGCTTGGCGAACGCATGCGGATGGAACTCATCGCCGCGCTGTTGCACTCGCCCGAGGTCCTGCTCCTCGACGAACCCACGATCGGCCTCGACGTCGTCTCGCAACGCAAGGTGCAGGAGTTCCTCAAGTATTACCAGTCCGAACAGCAGATCACGGTCATCCTCACCAGCCACTACATGAAGGACGTCGAAGCGCTGTGTGAGCGAGCCGTGATCATCAACGAGGGCGAGATCAAACACGACGGCCCTCTCGCTGAGATCGTCGATCGCTTCAGCCGTCACAAGGTGATCTCGCTACAATTCGCAGGCACTGAACTCCCCGCTGATCTCGAACGCTACGGTACGATCGTCGAGGCCCGCCCGCCCCGCGTGAAGCTGGAAGTCGACCGCCAACAGGTGCCGGACGTGCTCTCATCCGTCCTGTCGACCTACAACATCGAAGACGTCGGCGTCCACGACCGCCCGCTGGAAGAGGTCATCGCCGAGATGTTCACCTCGGGTTCAACGACAACGCTCGAACGCCAACCCGTAGTAACGACGTCATAAGCGAACTGCTCTGTTGAGAGGTATGACAGTTGTTCTCCTGCGTTCTTTTCTGACGCAAAGTCGCGAAGACGCAGAGACGCGCAAAGGAAGGCAACGTCGTCACTCGTCTCTCATTCTAACCTCTGTCGCGAGCTGCACGGATGAGGGATCTCCCGAAGGTTGCGCCTCTGGTCTCTTTGCGCGTCCCCGCGACTCTGCGTCTTTGCGTCGAAAAACAACGACCATTCACGCATCGACAGATCCCAGCTTGCAATACATCACATCGCAATGTATAAAGGTGAGAGGTATTGACGAGTTTCCTCGCAAGAGTTTTCCCATGAGCGACATCTCCAAAGACCTGATCGCCGCATCATCGCGACCACTGGTACTCTCCATCCTCGCGGAAGGCGAGAGCTATGGGTACGCGATCATTCAGGAGGTGCGTGAGCGATCGGGGGGACAGCTCGAATGGACTGACGGCATGCTCTATCCGGTCCTGCATCGCCTGCAACGGAATGGGCTCATCACGTCCAAGTGGAAGACGGCCGACACGGGCCGCAAACGCAAATACTACCGGCTCAACACCAAAGGCAAAAAAGCCCTCGCAACCGAACGGCAACAATGGTTCGCCGTCCACGAAACCCTGGCCCAATTCTGGGGACCCGACCCATGTTTGACCTAGAAATCGCCATCGCTGACTGGAAGCAATCACTCGCCTCACTTGAGACTGTGAGTGACGACAATGTTGCCGAGTTGGAGACGCATCTTCGCGAGTGTGTAACCACCTTGGACGCAATGGGGCTGAACTCAGAGGAAGCATTCCTCATTGCTCAAAGACGAATTGGACCACCGTGCGAACTCGACGCCGAGTTTGCCAAAGAATCGTCCAGCACTCGTTGGCTCAACCGCGGCAAATGGATGTGCATCGGGATTCTCGCACTGATCATCACCCGCACGACTGGCAGTCTTCTTTATGGAATTATCCAGACGTTTGAGATTCTCCCAGAGGCCGATCCGATAACGCAAGCGACCATCTACCACTTTTCTGCAATTGCCTTTTCCTGGTTGGTGATACTGTTCGGTTTGTTCGTTGTATTTCGGCACGACACATGGATCGACCGGATCGTCCAACGGTTGACTCGAATTCCAAAGTTAATCTTGTTCGGCCTTCCCGTTGCTACCATCACCGCACTCGTGGTATTCATGTCGTTCAATATCCTCATGACCAGTGCTTACGGACGCACTGCGTTTCGATTGAGTAGTTTCGGTTTCGTGATGTCGCCTCCCATTCTGTTCCTTATGGCCTTCTATGTCCTTCATCGAGTCGAGCGGAACCGGGCGTAGGCGTGACATGGATGACTTCGCGGCGGCAACATCGGTGTGTATCCTTATGGCAGATCTAACACCGCAATCGCCAGAAGGAGTCAGTTGCGATGACAGTGCAGACGAAATCGGTCAAGGGACGCCGTGCGGTTGCCTAACCCTGGCCCAATTCTGGGGACCCGACCCATGTTTGACCTAGAAACCGCCATCGCTGACTGGAAGAAATCCCTGACTGCCCGTGAGGCGTTTAGCACGGACGACATCGCTGAGTTAGAGTCGCATCTCCGCGATCAAGTGTCCTCTCTGATCTCGGTCGTGTTGAGCGAGGAGGAGGTATTTCACATTGCGCAACGACGAGTTGGTCAACCGTCCGAGCTGAACGCCGAGTTCGCGAAGGAACCTACCAGCAGTCGTTGGATCTACCGTGGCAAGTGGATGTGCATCGGAATTCTCGCCCTTTTGTTCGTCCGCTTTGCCGGCGCTCTTGCGTACGGAATTGTGGCGATGGGCGGATCACTGACTACTGACGATCCGCGGACGGTGACCATCATCTACAACTGGATGGCGATCGCCACTTCATGGTCAGTCGTTCTTGTTGGCTTGTTCATTGTGTTGCGGCATGACGCCTTGATTGACCGGATCCTCCAAGGGATTGTTCAGATCCCGAAGCCAATTCTAATTGGACTACCTATTGCTGCCATCACTTCTCTCAGTGTGCTCATTATGTTCAACATGTTGATGACGGTTAGCCAAGGAGAACACGCGATCCTGTTGAGTTTTTACGCATATTACATCTCATCCCCCTCCCTGTTCCTCCTCGCCGTATTTGTCCTCCATCGTTGCGAGCAGCGTCGGGCTCTGGCGTGACCTTCGCGTCGGGTGCAGTTCCTAATTGGTGGTGGTGCGATGTTCTGCGCTCTTCTCGATGAACGATGATTCGGGTGAATGCTTGCGGACTCGAAAGAGGACGACCCCAACGGGGTCTGATCACAAAGCCCAGGGTCGAGAGCGAAGCGAGCGCACCCTGGGAACGGGCCGTCACCGCGATCACCCAACCCCAACGGGGTTGCATCATGTGCAGTTCGTGATGGAACCCTTTCAGGGTTCATGGGGCAACGTGTGATCGAAACCCAGGGTGCGCTCACGTGGTGAGCGACCCTGGGCTGTGAGATGCGACCCCGCTGGGGTCAAGTCCAACTCGACCATCAATCACCGATGAGGCCTGTCTCGTTCAGGCCGACTTGAAGCAGACACATCTGAACCACCACCCCAAACAGCGCCGACACCCTTACGCGTCTGCATCAGCCTGCTGACTTCGCGGCGTCGACTCGGGTGTGTATCCTTATGGGAGATCTCACACCGCGCTCGCCAGAAGGAGTCAGTTGCGATGACAGTGCAGACGAAATCGGTCAAGGGACGCCGCACGGTTTCCTATCAGTCTTTCGATGACCTGCTGGCTGATGCCGAGGAGATGGCACACAGTGTCGTGCAGACGCTGGGCAACTGGTCGCTGGGGCAGATCTTTCAGCACATCGCGACCGGGCTGGAATCTTCGATCGATGGGTCGCCGATGACGGTCCCGTGGTTCATCAAGCTTGCTCGACCGTTGATGAAGAAACGGTTTCTGACCAAGACGCTCTCACCGGGGTTTCAACTCTCAGGCCGTGCCCGGGAATTCATGGTCCCCGTCGCAACGGTCTCAACAGCGGAAGGGCTCGATGCACTACGATTGGCTGTCTCACGCTGTGAGACGGAACAAGAGCGTGCTCCCAACGGGCTCCTCGGGCGACTCTCGAGAGAGGAGTCGGATCAGTTCCAACTCCGCCACGCCGAGATGCACATGAGCTTCGTCGTCCCAGCGGACGAGTGAGACACTGACCCCATTTGACGTAGACGAGTCTCCGTCGATGCGGGAGAATCAGCGGAGAAGGTGAGTTGGCACTGAACGCGAGAAAGTCACCCATGAGTACGACCATCGATTTGACGGATCAGGAGGCACAGGTTCTCCGCGAGCTGACTCAAATGCAAGACGTGGCAGAGGCCGCTCGAGTCGCCATTCAGGAGTTCGTGAGATATCGCAAGCGAATGAACCTGATCGCGTTGTTCGATCAAGTGGAAATGGACGATAGTTGGCGGGAACTCGAGCATCACACGGGAGATGCCACATGACAGTCAAAGAGACCACCCCGCTTTGGGAAGAGATTGCCGACCTCATGACGTCCGACGCCTCGGCGGACGAGATCACAGCGTATCACCCCTCCGAGGCCATTCAGCAGCGAGTGCGAGACCTGTTGCACAGGTCGAATGCTGGCGAGTTGACGTACGACGAGGAACGCGAGCTCTCGCAATTTGAACAAGCCGAGTTATTCATGCGGCTCGTGAAGGTCCGGCTGCTCCCCAAGGCAGGATCATGACGGAGTACGTCTCCGTCGAGCTAAGACGTCTGATCGATGAACGGTCAACGGGGCGATGTGAGTACTGTCACATTCATAACGACCATGTGGTCCTGCCCCACGAACCGGATCATGTGATCGCGATCAAACACGGTGGGCTCACTGAGGCGGACAATCTTGCGTTGGCCTGTTTTCTCTGCAACCGTTTCAAGGGCAGCGACCTTGCGTCAATTGACCCGCAATCAAATCTCATCGTGCGGTTGTTCCATCCTCGCACGGACAACTGGCTAGACCATTTTCGTGCTGACGATGATGGCCGGATCGTGCCCCTGACCGACATCGGACGAGTCACCGCACAACTGCTAAGATTCAATCTCTCGGAATCTGTGTTGACCCGTTGTGAATTGATTGCCCGCCACCTCTATCCATAATCTCGTGATGCCCGACTTTGACCTCCAGTCCGACTTTGCTCCCGCCGGGGATCAGCCGCAGGCGATTGATGAGCTTGTGCGCGGGATCAGGGACGGGCGGCGGTCGCAGGTGCTGCTGGGGGCGACCGGCACGGGCAAGACCTTCACGATGGCGAACGTCATTGCGCAGGTACAGAAGCCGACGCTGGTGCTGGTCCACAACAAGACGTTGGCTGCCCAGTTGTATGGCGAGTTCAAGGAGTTCTTTCCGCACAACGCGGTGTCGTACTTTGTCAGCTATTACGACTACTACCAACCCGAGGCGTACATTCCACAGCGGGACATCTACATCGAAAAAGACTCCTCCATCAACGAAGAGATCGACCGACTGCGGCTCTTGGCGACCAGTGCGCTCGTCTCGCGGCGGGACGTGATCGTGGTGGCGAGCGTGTCGTGCATTTATGGGTTGGGGTCGCCGAAGGACTATCTCGCGATGATGGTCCCGCTGAACGTGGGAGCCGAGATCGATCGTGACGAACTGCTGCTCAAACTGGTCGACATCCAGTACGACCGCAACGATATCGAGTTCCAGCGCGGCAAGTTCCGCGTGCGGGGCGATGTCATCGAAGTATGGCCGGCGTATGAGGAGTTTGCGTATCGCATCGAACTGTGGGGCGATGAGATCGAGAAACTCAGCATCATCGATCCACTCACCGGCGAGAGTGAGAAGCCGCAGCAGGACATCTACATCTATCCGGCCAAGCACTTCGTGCTCCCGCAGAGCCGCATCGATGATGCCATGCAGGAGATCGAGGACGAGATGCAGCAGCAGCTTGCTAAGTTCCAGAAGGAAGGCAAACTCCTCGAAGCCCAACGCCTCTCCGCCCGCACACGGCACGACATGGAGATGCTCCGCGAGGTCGGCCACTGCCCCGGCATCGAGAACTACTCACGCGCCCTCGCCAAACGTCAACCGGGCGAGCCGCCCTACACGCTGTATGATTTCTTCCCTGACGACTTCCTGATGTTCGTCGATGAGTCGCACGCGACCGTGCCGCAGGTGCGGGCCATGTTCAACGGTGACCATGCCCGCAAGACGACACTGGTCGAGCACGGCTTCCGCCTCCCGATGGCTCTGGACAACCGGCCTCTCAAGTTCGACGAGTGGAATGAACGCCGTGATCAGGTGGTGTTCGTCTCGGCCACACCAGCCGATTGGGAACTCGAACAGTCCGAAGGCGAGATCGTCGAACAGGTCATTCGCCCCACCGGCCTCGTCGACCCGGTCATCCATATTCATCCGGCCCGAGGCCAAGTTCCACATCTCATCGAGCAGATTACCACTCGGGCCGCACGGGGCGAACGAACCCTCGTCACCACGCTGACGAAACGACTCTCGGAAGACCTCGTCGGATACTTACAGGAAGAGGGTGTCCGATGCGAGTGGTTGCACTCGGAGCTTGATGCCATCGAACGGGTCGAGGTCTTGCGGGAACTGCGGGAGGGGAAGTTCGACGCGGTCATCGGCGTCAACCTTCTGCGTGAAGGTCTCGATCTGCCGGAAGTCTCGCTCGTCTGCATTCTCGATGCCGACAAACAGGGTTTCTTACGCAGTGCCACCAGTCTCATCCAGACGATCGGTCGCTCGGCGAGGAACGTCAACGCCGAGGTCTACCTCTATGCCGACCAAGTGACGGACGCCATGCAGCAGGCGATCGATGAGACGAATCGCCGCCGTGAGAAACAGATCGCCTACAACACCGAACACGGCATCACCCCGGAAACGATCAAAAAGGCCATCCGCCGCGGCATCGAGGAAGAGATCGCCGCCCGCCGCATCGAACGCGAAGCGACCGGCCACGCCGACGAAACCGAGTACGTCACACAAGAGTATCTCCAGGAACTCGAAGCGGAGATGTTGGCAGCAGCCGAGAACCTCGAATTCGAACGAGCCGCCGACCTGCGCGACAAAATCCTCCGCCTCAAGAGCGGCGGACATCAGTCAATCGACGATGGCACTGGCACCAAATCCATCGCCCCCTCCCGCCGCCAAAGCGCTCGCAAACGCGGCAAGGCAGCCCGAGGACAAAAGGGCAAAGGCTCAAGAGGCCGCGTCCCCCGCCCCAAACGTGGTAACGCGTGATCGGGTGTCACACTCGCATGCGGGTGCTATGGTACTCGAACGCAAATAAACCTCATCGTGCCATCAAGTCATTCATCCATGCGAGTCGGTCTCTTTATCCCCTGCTATGTCGATCAGCTGTTTCCCGATGTGGGGATGGCAACGGTCGAGTTACTGGAGCGTTGCGGTTGTGACGTCGAGTTCCCGGAGGAGCAGACGTGTTGCGGGCAGCCGATGGCGAACACCGGATGCTGGGATGAGGCGAAACCGCTGGCAGAAAAGTTCCTGCGGCTGTTCTCGCCGTACGATGCAGTCGTTTGTCCGTCCGGGAGTTGTGTGGCCATGGTCACGCATCACTACGACGAGTTTCTCGACGGAAAGCCAGGCTTTGCGGATCTCAAAGCGAAGACTTTTGAATTGACGCAGTTTCTCACACAAGTCGTGAAACTGGAAAACCTGGAAGGGGTGTCCTTCCCGCATCGGGTCGGACTGCACAACAGTTGTCACGGGTTGCGGGAGTTGCGACTGGGGCGATCTTCCGAACGGATGGAGCCGGACTTCAGTCTGGCCAAACAGTTGCTCTCACTGGTCGATGGCATCGAACTCGTCGACCTGGAACGGACCGATGAGTGCTGCGGGTTCGGCGGCACGTTCGCCGTGACCGAAGAAGCCGTCTCCTGCATGATGGGACGCGACCGGATTCACGATCATGAGCAAGCGGGAGCCGAGGTCATCACGGCTGGCGACATGTCCTGTCTGATGCACCTGGATGGGCTGATCCGTCGTGACGGTAAGCCGCTGCGTGTGATGCATATCGCTCAGATTCTGGCGGGTCGTCAAGTGCAGCCGTCTTGAAATTCGGACGACCGACATTTTCGTCGGCAGCGCATTGAGGATCGGATGACGGCAGAGAGGCTGTGAGTTTTTTGTAGCCGTCCCCTCACGCCGTAGGACGGACTTCCAAGCCCGTCCAGAACCACCGTACATCAGAGATGTCTGACGATGGATTGGGGAATGGACGGATTTGGAAATCCGTCCTACGAAATACTGACAGCCTCAGAGCCGTCGGCTTGGGACGTATGGTTACGCAGCGCGGCGCATCGCAGGCATTGGCTTGTAGAGGTGGGCTCTTGTGGGTGGTTGGCCGGAGACGCCTTTGCTGCGGCGGTTGCTGGCGACGGTTTGGAAGATACAGGCGGAGCCGTCGCGGATGGCCATGCTGACGCCGGCGAGATAGAGGATCCACATCCGATACTTCTCGGCACCGACGTGCTTGATCGCTTCTTCGCTGCGGGCGGAGAGGCGTTGAACCCAGAGTTTGCAGGTGTGAGCGTAGTGGTCGCGCCAGCCTTCGACGTCGTGGACCTCGAAGCCGGAGGACTCCATTGATTCGACCATGTGGCCGATGTGATCGAGTTCACCGCCGGGGAAGATGTACTTCGCGAGCAGTCGGCGTTCGGGTCGCATCTTGCGGAACTTGCGGTTCGTGCCTTTAGCCGGTCGGGTGATGCCGTGATTGAGGAACATGCCTCGATCGGGGAGCAGGCTGCGGACCTTCTGCATGTAGCCGTCCATGTTGTCGATGCCGACGTGCTCGACCATGCCGATGCTGGCGACCTTGTCCCACTCGCCTTCGAGGTGTTGATAGTCTTTCAGTTCGAGTGTGACCTGATCATCGAGTCCGAGACGCGTGACCTTCTCGCGGGCATAGTCGAGTTGGCGTTGCGAGAGGGTGATGCCGTGGGCCTGCACGCCGTAGTTTCGGGCAGCATGAGTGACGAGGGCTCCCCAGCCGCAGCCGATGTCGAGGAAGCGTTCGCCCGGCTTGAGCTGCAGCTTGCGACAGATCATGTCGAGTTTATCCTGTTGCGCCTGTTCGAGCGAGTTGTTCCAGTCGGTGAAGTAGGCACAGGAGTAGACCATCTCCGGGTCGAGGAACAGTTTGTAGAAATCATTACTGATGTCGTAGTGGAACTGGATGAAGTCCTTGTTCTCACCCTCGGCTCGTTTGCGACCGATCTCGTCACCCGCATAACAGTGGTCGACTTCGGTTGGCTCAGCCGGGGTGAAGAGGAACGAAGCGACGGCTTTTGCGAGAACCGTCTTGGAAACGCTGCGAGACTTCTTGCGGGAGTTGCGCACGCGAGCCGTGTCGATGAACGTGTACAGGTCGGTGCCGTGGAAGTCGATCTGTCCGCGGGCATAGTGCCTCAGCAGATTGTCGGGAGTGGGACGACGCATCAGCGAGCCGATGACGCCGGGTCCGCTGATCGAGACGGCGAGGTTGGAGCGAACGCTCTTGCCGAGCGGCACTTCGCTGCCATCCCAGAGTCGCACCGAGACGGGGGAGTCGAGTTTCTCAGCGAGACCTTGCAGGAAGGTGCGGGCCACATTCAGCTGTCGCTGTTGACGTCGTGTCATCTCGGACATTCTCCGTAACTCTCAGACAGGTCGTGGGCTAGTGCGTCCCCTGAAGATTGGCAGCGCGCTGGGCTCCCCATGTTCAAGAGACGCGTGGGATAGCGGTTATCGGTGGAATGGGTCAATGCCAAACGTCTTTAGCTGGGAGCCTTTCTGTCGGCCGACCGAAGGATCGCATTTCGAGCCATAGATGGGATAAACTGCGCTGGACTCCACCTAGCCTCACTTCAACGGATTGAACCCATGAACACATCTCGGGCCGAGGGTCGCATTCTGGTCGTGGATGACGAAGAACACGTGCGCGAGTCATTCGCAAACCATCTGGAGGGAAATGGTTACGCAGTCGAAACGGCATCTTCGGCGAAGCGAGCCCTTGAGATGATTACTGAGCTGGAATTCGATCTCGTGCTTTTCAACATGCATATGCCGCAGACGACCGGAACCGAAACGGTCGCCATGCTCCGTGAGAAGTATTCGCCGGCCGAATTGCCCATCATCATCAACTCGAGGTCTCCCTCGACGACGGACATTGTTGAGGCATTGATGGCGGGGGCCAATGACTATGTCACCAAAGATGTTGACATCGGCATCCTGCTCGCCCGGATTCGGACAAACATTGCTCTGAAGAAAACGAATGAGCAATTCGTGCAGACGAATCGTTCGTTGGTGGCCATGCAAAAGAAGATGGAGTACGACCTTCATGCGGCTGCCAAGGTTCAGCAGGAACAGATGCCGGACCCCAAGTTGGTCATCGACGGTTGGGAGGTGGCGTGGGGCTACACACCTTGCGATACATTGGGCGGTGACTCGCTGAATGTCATTCGGCTCGACGATGAGAATTGGGCGTTCTATGTTCTGGACGTCTGCGGACATGGCGTCCCGGCTTCACTGTTGGCGGTGAGCCTGAACCGTATCCTCTCGCCGGGCCCCGGCGGAGCCGGCATGTTCGACACGCTCTTGCCCCCGCGACCATTGGGCGACGGGCGCGGCGAACAGGAATCCGCCTCCGTTGCCTCGGCCGTGTATGTGCTCGAACGTCTCCAGGAAAAGTTCGTGCCGCAAGACGATCCGATGCAATACTTCACGATCGTCTATGTCACACTCAACTCACGCACGGGTGAGATGCGAATCGCATCGGGAGGGCATCCGGCTCCGATTCTCACTGAGCAGGGAAAGCCGCCCGTGTTACTTTCCAAATCGGACGGTCCGCCGATCGGACTCATTCCCATTGAACTGGACATCCCCTTCATCGAAGCCGAGTTGCAATTCAATCCGGGCGACCAGCTGATGTTGTACTCAGACGGATTGATCGAAACGTTCAATGAGAACAACGAGATCTTCGGAGCCGACCGCTTGAAACAGTGTCTCTCCGAGACTCGTGATTTGCCATTACAAGACGTCGTCCAAAGTGTCCAGGATCAACTCCACCAATGGCGGAAGGAAGCCGCTCAACAGGACGACGAGACACTGCTCTGCATCCGCCGTGATCGCTAACGCTACAGGCACTTCATCTTCCATGCGTTCACACCTCCTCAAGGATTCTCGCCGGACAACAACAGTTGGGATCGGGTTACTGATCATCCTGTTCGTGGTGTTGGGGATGCATACGGCTTGGCGCAAGACGATCACACACGACGAAATCTGGCATCTGCCGATCGGAATCCTTAATCTACAGACGCGGCAGTTTCATTTTGAAGACCTGAATCCTCCGCTCACGCGGATGTGGGCCGGCATTCCCGGATGGTTACTCGGCCCAGAAGTGCAAACTGGCAATGGCTTCAGTGACATCGCTGGCAAGTACATCCGCACGAACACCGAACATCGCAGGTGGTATGTCTGGGGACGCGTCTTCAACTTGATGTTCGCCGTGGCGACGATCCTTATCATCTGTCGGTGGGCACGTGACTGGTTCGGCGATGCGGCGGCCCTTTTGACGGCCCTCTTGTGTTGCACCGAGCCGAACCTGATCGCACACAGCAGTCTGGTGACTCCCGAAGCCGGACTCATGCTCGGCTTTACTGCAACGCTTTACCTTTTGGGGCGTTGGTGGCAGCAGCCAGCCTGGCTGGCTGCGATCATGTTGGGGACGGTGACCGGACTCACACAAGGGACAAAATTCACAGCCATTCTGCTGTATGCAATCATCCTCATCGTGGGCGGATTGGCCATTCTCCGACCACGAGATGAGCACTTCTCGCGTTGGCGGACTGTCTTGCAATGGCTGACGGTGCTGGTCATCAGTCTAGTCGTCTGGAACGCAACGTATCTCTTCCGAGGAACAGGACTCCCCCTGGAGAGTTACAAGTTTCAAAGCCATGCCATGCAATCGGTTCAAGAGTCATTATCCTCTTGGGGGCAGTTGCCAGTGCTGCTTCCCAAATCTTACATGACGGGGATCGACCGACAGCGGTCAGTGATGGAACAACAGCATCCGATCTATCTCGACGGACAGTGGAGCTTGCAAGGATTTCGTTCGTACTTTGTACACACCCTCCAGTACAAGCTGAGCCACGGGCTGCAAATGCTCGTGCTCGTTGGTCTGGTGATGGCTCTTTGGCAGTCGGAAAATGAGCGGCGGATCGAGATCATTGTCCTGGTGGGATTGCCTTGCATCCTGCTGATCGGCATCGCGTCCCTGTCATCAATGCAACTTGGCGTCCGCTACATTCTTCCCCTGCTGCCACTTCTCATTCTCCTTGTGGGGCCTGTGGCCGAATGGGGTGCCCGCTTATCACCGCTGCTGAAATGGGGACTCGCAACGCTGATCATCCTTGTGATGGCCCTTCCACTCAGGCATCACCCGCATCATCTGGCGTACTTCAACGAGGCTGCCGGCGGGCCGATAGGCGGACGCTATCATCTGCTCGATTCCAATCTCGATTGGGGGCAAGACTTGCATCTCGTCCGGGAACTCATGGACGCCGAAGGGCTGGACGAGATCGGACTCGTCTACTTCGGTACGCTCCCGCCAGACATTCTCGGCATCGACTATCACGTCCCGCCCGGTCGACGTCCTGAGCCGGGATGGCACGCTGTCAGTGTCAACTTCGTGATGGGGCGCCCCCACGTTGTCCCCGAGCCAGACGGACAAGGGCGACCCGCTGACATCAACGAGTTCGGCTACTTCCGGGCATTCGAGCCGGTCGTCACCCTGGGCGGCTCGATCGATGTCTACCACATCGAGCGTCAATGACCATGTCTGCTCGTTGATCCTGACACTGAGTGAAGTCTGACGGATAGGGCGACCTCAAGTGCGATCACCTAATCTCGACATCCTCGCTGATCGGATCAAGCCCCCCATGCTCTTCGGGTGAGTTTGACGTTTGTTCTGAATGTAACTCGGCAGTGCATGTTTTCCACATGGAATGATTGGCACAACCCGCAGTCAGTCT
Organism: Planctomycetaceae bacterium; assembly: GCA_029259815.1. Taxonomy (GTDB): domain Bacteria; phylum Planctomycetota; class Planctomycetia; order Planctomycetales; family Planctomycetaceae; genus JAHBXU01. Next base: position 22,682 of record JAJDEJ010000115.1, read on the forward strand.
GGAAAACAACGATCCAGCGCGAGAGAGTTGATCGACGTCGTGTCCGAGGTCCGGGCTGATTCGATCAGCTGTTTTGTTCTCGCCAAGATTGACCAACAATTTGAGGGGATTCAAGTATGAAGAAGTATGCAGTCATGACAACATTTGGGCTCGCACTGATGGTGTGCAGCAGTCAGCAGAGTGAAGCCGGTTGTTTGTTCGGCTGGTTGTTCCCGTGTCACCGTCCACAAACCTGTTGTTACGCTCCGCCTCCGTGCTGCCCGACAACGTCTTGCCCGTCAACGTGTGGATATGCTCCGGCATGTTCATCCTGCGCCGGTGCCGGCTGTTCGTCATGCAGCGGCGCGCCGGCCTACTCGTCACCTTGCGGGTCGGGTGGATGCGGGAGTGCATCAGTCGCGTTGCCGACTGCGACGGTGTATCACGCTGCGCCTCGCAGTCCACAGTTCTTCGGCTTCTTCGCTCCCGCATCAGCACCAGTCGTTCAGAGTGTTCCCCAGTGGACCTCGATGCCTGTCACACAGACGCGACCTGCTGTCCAGGTGGAAACGAGCAAGCAGACATCAGCCGCTAATTCTGGCTGGGAACCGGTTGCCAGCGTTCGCTGAACGCGAGCGTCGTTCCGACGCAGCAAGTTGCTCAACAAGATCGCACGTCACCATTGATGTGGTGACGTGCGATTGTTTTTTGTCAGACAGAATTTGGCGGCGACACGTCACTCGGCGAGGGCTGTCTCAATCTCTTGCACAACCTCGGGGGCATCCGGACTGATCGTCGTCCGGTAGCGGGCCAGCACCTGGCCGTCCTTCGACACCAGGAACTTTTCGAAGTTCCACTTGATTTTGCCGGTGTCTGCCAGACCAGTCGCATCGGAGGTCAAGAACTGGTAGAGGTCAGCCGCTTTTTTTCCATTGACGTCAATCTTCGAGAACATGTCGAACTCGACGCCGTAGTTCTCGGTGCAAAACGCCGAGATCTCTGCAGCAGTCCCCGGCTCCTGCGTGCCGAACTGGTTACAGGGGAAGCCGACAACCGCCAGTCCCTGATCCTTGTACTTCGCATGCAAATCCTGCAACGGGCCATATTGATCGGTCGCTCCGCATTCGCTGGCTGTGTTGACGATCAACAGGACTTTGCCTTCGTACTTCGACAGGTCAACGTCCGTCCCTGCGAGTGACTTCATCGTCTGGCCATAGATTGGATGATCAGCAGCATTCGCAGTCGCAGACATCAGGACTCCAGCAATCAAAGCTGACAAAAACATGCGGGACATGGTGATTCCTCGATATTCTCGGCGAGAGATGAAACACCCGACTGGAGCGATGCACGACCGCCTCCGGCTACGGCTATTCACAGGTTGTAGACTCCATGCTACCGCAGACAAGTCGAACTCTCTAGTGAAGTGCCTCGACTGCAGCCTTTGCGATCGGTCCGCCCCACTCCTGCACGAAGTGCCCCGCGTCCGGGATTTCCCTCACCTCCGGAGCGTTCCGAATCAGCTTGCGGAGGTGCTTCATGGCTGGCAGCCCCAGCACCGGGTCTTGAACTCCGCAGGCGAGGAACGACTTGCCTTCCCACTTCGTGCTGAACCACGCTCTCGCCTCGCGCGACAGCGCGGCGCCCTCGACATCCGAGTTGTCGGCGACCATCTTCGGAAACTCCCGCACCCCCGCCTTGTACGTCGCATCCAGAAACGGCGCCGCATACGCCAGTGCTTCCTCATCGGAGAGGACAGATGTGCTCCGCTGCATCAACTTGGCGACATCCAGATCGTGCTGGCTGTTGGCATACTCCCGCCATTGGAGAAAGCCCTCACCCAATGGCACGTCGCCCGTGTTGAACGCGGTGTTCATCGCCAGCAGACCCTTGAAGCGGTCGGGGTACTCCATTGGCAGCGTGAGCCCGAGAAGGCCGCCCCAATCCTGACAGACGAGGTTGATCCCTGTCAGGTCGAGTCGCTCGATCAACTTGGTCAACATTCCTCGGTGAAAGTCGAATCCATAGGTGTCATCCTCGACCGGCTTGTCCGACCGTCCGAACCCCAGGAAGTCCGGCGCAATCACCCGGTGCCCGGCTGAGACGAAGACCGGTAGCATCTTGCGATACAGAAAACTCCACGTCGGCTCCCCATGCAGACAGAGCCACACGGTCCCCGCATCCCGTGGCCCCTCATCGAGAAAATGTACCCGCAACCCTTCATACCCTGGCAGGTCATCAACGTAGTGAGGCTCGAACGAGAACTCGGGCAGATCTGTGAAACGATCATCGGGCGTACGCAGCGTATCCATGGGAGAACCTCAAAGGACATGGATTGACTCCATCCCGATTTTCCTTGTACCACAAGACCGAGTCAATCCGATGCACGACGTTGCCAATCAGAGACCACGGATTTCACGGATGACACGGATCGGCTACATCTTTATCTGTGTCATCCGTGAAATCCGTGGTTAAGCTTGCTCGCTCGTGGTCACTCCGGCACGAAGCGAATGCTGTCATCCTTGACCGTCATCTGCAGGTGCGGTCGATGGGAGTATATGAACTCCTGCAGCTCGTCGATCGTGGGATACCCGTCGTCGTGACCGAAGCAGCGAGCGTCGTCAATGAGTATCACGTGACCGTGATCCGGGGCGGCGAAGATGTGGCCTAACTCTTCCCAGATGGGCGTGTCTTTCTCCCCTTGAGCCGTCACGCCGGCCGAGTAGTGGCCGTCCAGCCAGAACAAAGTGGGTTGATCAATCAGCGGCATCAGCTTGCCGAGTTCGCTGCCGCTGTCTCCCCGCAAGAGGGTGACGTGCGGCGTGCGTGCGAAACGGCGACAGCACGACTCGTACAACGCCTCACTCAGCTCGATGGAGTAGATGCGGTCGAAGTCGTGCTTCATGGCTTCGACCATGTCCCCGTAGAACGTGCCCGTTTCAACGAGGGTCGTCGTCCCAAACCGCTGAGCGTGCTCGCGAATCGCTCTCTGCTTAACGATGTGCGGCGGCGGCACCGGCCGACCGTTCGCCTCCCATTGCTCGCCCTCACGGACTTGTCGTCGCTTCTTGATCCAATTCCGCATCGGCCGCAACACGGGAGCATGCGTCACCCGCTGTTTCACACCTACACTCATCGCACATCCTCCATGAGAATTCGCCTCGGCCCTCTACGCGGGGCGTATTGGACTGCGAGAGGCGAATCCCGTCAAGACGAATGATGTAAACCCCGCAAAAGTGATGCTTTACGTCCCAAGCCGACATCTTTGATGTCGTTCGACGGCAGAGCCGTCGGCTTGGGATGTGTCATGCGACAATGAATCTGTTGTCTTCCGATGGAATCCAGAATCGTGCAACGGAGCCGCGACTATCATCAGAAGATGGGACTCTTGGGACTGTCGCTGAACGGCATATTTTCCATGCCGACGTACATGCGACCACTGTGGTGAAAACTTTACCTTGCCGTCACGGAATGAACTCAAGGTCCAGAAACACCAACCGGTGATCGGACGCCTTCGCGACGCGTTTGGCGAAGGGATCGTCCCAGACGGGCCAGAAGACGCCGGCGTCGAGTTGTTTCAGGCCCTGCTTGGACGGCAGCACGTAGTCCACTCGCATGTTGCCGGGGCCTTTGCCGAAGAAGGAAAAGTCAGCCGTATCGTGCGCGGGGTTGCCCTGATGCTCTGCTCCGGGGCCTTGTGTGGCGAAGCGATGGGTCCGGGCTCCCTCACTGGTGGGCGGGACACTGGCGTTGATGCGGGGATGCTCGAGCAGTTGACGGATCGCGAAGTTAGTGCTGTCGCCGTCGAAGGGGTCGGCGTTGTAGTCCCCCAGGATTACGAAGTGGGACTCTTCGCCCAGTCCGCCAGCGTGACCAGCATCGTCGGTGATGTATGAACTGGCATCGGGAGAGACATAGTCGGCCCACAACCGGATCTCGTCGTGATTGCGACGTCCGTGATGGTCTTCGGGTCCATCGAAGACGGGTGGCGTAGGATGCGCGATCAGCACATGCAACACGGCATCGCCCACCCGGACTGGCACGTCACAGTGGTTCTTCGAGGAAAGCCGCAGAACGGCCTGCTCTTCCGAAGAGTAGAAATCGTTTGGTTCATCAGTGTCGAGGTCATCTGGCAGCCTGGCGTCGGGCATGTCGCGCCAGAGAAACGTTTGAAAGGTGCGAATCTGTTCGACCGCAATCGGGTATTGCGACAGGAGGAGCATGCCATATTGCCCTGGATGCCGTCCGAATCCCAGGGCGTCGTTCGCATAGGAGGGCGAACCGGGGGTGTCGACAACTTTGCCGTTATTGTCGAGGTCAAACCCAGAGGCGATGCCCGTGTTGACCGTCGGCACGTACACATAGCGATAATTCATCGGCTCCGCCTCGTGTTGTGAGACGCTGAGATAGTTGTCTTGAAAGAGTCGGGCAGCGAGGCTCGAACCGGGAGAGCCTTGATTGTCCCCGTCGAATTCGTTCAGCAACAGCACATCAGGCCGCACTCGCTGGATGATCTCTGCGACCGTCTTGATGTCCTCATGGTCGCCCGTCGAGAGAGCCTCAATCAACTCGCCAGCCTTGTCGCGATTGAGCGACGCATTGAACGTCGCGACTCGCAGCTGACCTGCTTCAGTCGATGCTCGAGAGTCGGTGTCAGACTCGTCAACGGAAGTAACGTGTCTCTCCACCACGGACTGCAACACAGGAGGGGTTGCATCGCGACAGGCAGATACAAACAGCAGTGCCAGAAATGGCAGCAGAGAACCTCGTCGCATGGGGGTGCCTTCTTCGCACAAACCTGTCAGGTGACCGATGGTGATAACAACGTCAGCGACTCGGGACAATCCCGTTCGTGGAGTCGGGGTGAAGGCCTCGGTGGTGGGTCAGTTTGACCTCAAGTGTTTCGGGTGGTATGCCCTGACGTCAGGAAGGGCGTGGCGAGTTGGTCTGGAGCCTGCAAGAGTTTGACCCGCGCCCGCCACGCCCTTCCCGTTGGTCAGGGACGTGCCACCCTCATTAACCGAACTGACCTGCCACCATGACCTCTCCAGAGACGTCGTCCGGCGTAAGTTTTGCTAGAATGCTTCGCACATCAACTCTCTGCTTTTTGATCAGTTGGAACAGGACATGTCGGATTCGCTGGTGACTATGCAGCAGGAGGAAAACATCGTCCTCCTGACTCTCGACGATGGGAAGGTCAATGTGTTCTCGCAGGCAATGGCCGAGCGGTTACAGCAGTGCTTTGATGAGATCGATCCTGCGATCGGTGCGGTTATCGTCAAAGGGCGACCGGGCATCTTTTCAGCAGGATTTGATCTCAAGACGCTGGGTTTGGGTGATCCAGACGCGATAATCAACATGGTCTCAAAAACCGTACGCATGACGATGGACGTTTTGAATTTTCCACGCCCCGTGATCGGTGTCGCGACTGGACACAGCGTGGCAATGGGCGCCTTGTTCCTGATGGCGATGGACTACCGCATCGGAGCCCGCGGCGACTTCCGCATTGGACTCAACGAAGTCATGGACGGACTCGCGCTGCCCATCTTCGCGGTCGAGTTGCCTCGTTTCCGACTACCGGTGACGAACCTCATCGCCGGTACGTTGCACTCGTCCCTGTGCACCCCTGACGAAGCCGTCTCAGCCGGGTTTCTGGAAGAGGCCGTGAATCCCGATGAGTTGATGGAGACGGCCATGCTGCATGCACGCGACCTCGCGCGACTCCCCAACCCGGCCTATCAAATCAGCAAGACGAACCTCGTTGCTCCAGTACGCGACCGCATCCTCAGCACACTGGATGATGACCTCAGCAGGCTCAACACGGGCACATGAGCCATTCCAATTGAGACAAGAGGAAACGAAGGTAACGAAGATGGATTCTTGAATCACAAGTCACTCCATGATTCGTCAATTCAAGGTGATCCTCAATGCTCGACGCCACGACAACAGTTGACCAGATTACATTGGAGTACGACTCAGTCCCAGTAGATCTTTCTGCGGCCCAGCTGAGAACCCCCTGGGTTCGATGGATGGGGGCAGTCAGCTTTGGCCTGTATGGAAGTCTCACGGCATTCGACAGTGGGTGGTGGCCAGCGATATTCTACCTCGCCTTGTCGATTGAGATGGCTCTTCAAAACCGATTCCTGCCGTGGTTATTGGAGCGCGCAGGATCATGGTCCAGTCGCCGAGTTGCTACAACGGTCTGGACTGATGAGCGGGGACTACATCGCAAGTTTGAGACCGGTGAGAAGACCTCTACCACTCTGGTCTCATGGTCACGCCTGACGGTTGCTCGTGAGGAGAGCTTTGGAGTGTTGCTCCGCTACGATGGCGGCTGGAGCAGCATCGGTGGCTGGAGCAGCATCGAGATTCCTCATCGGGCTTTCTCGTCGCCTGATCAGATCAGTGCGTTTCTCGCTCTCGCTCAAGAGCACATCACGTCTCGCACGAGTTGATCTGTGGAGGACAGAAGCCCCTATCTGGCAGCCGACCGCTTCAATGAGAGTCATCGGTGCGCGGCAGCACTTCGTTACCTTCGTTCCCTCCTGTCAGAACAACGACCGGCCAATGGCCTTTCGCTTCTCGCGGTACTCGGCCTTCGCCTCAGTGAGTTTGGTCCCAATCTCCGATTGCTCGTTGATGTCGGCGCTCTCAGCCAGACGTCTGCGCAGCTCATTCAACTGAGGCTCGTAGTGTTCATGCAAGCCTCGCTCGTAAGCAAAAGGGCCGCCACTCCAGAAAGATTCTTTCATCCTTCGAATTTCTCACGCGGCAGTAAGTGGGTCAAGTGGCGTCATTCTTCATTGCTGGGGATGACTTCGTTTTCGTGGTGATAGCTCGGGTCGACCGGGTAGTTACGGAACTGGATGCTGTAGTTGTTCTCGAACCATTCCTTGATGTCTGGCACGCACGCTTCGTCGTAGGTGGGGGCGACGTGGAGCAGACGGCCATCAGTGTGGGGCAGAATCTGTCCGTCGTCGACCACAACCTCGCCTGCGTGAATGACGTAGCGGGGCAGTTCGAACATCAACTGCTTGTCATCCTGCGGCTGATAAATCGTGACGTCCGCATCGGCTCCGGGGCCGAGGTGTCCCTTCTTTGTGAGGCCGAGCATTCGGGCCGGAGCAGCACGAGTGATGATGGCGATCTCTTCGAGGGTGTACTCACGGTCGAGGTCTGCAAGTGTGCAACGGTCCTTCACGCCGCCGGGGACGCGGTTGAGGACGTCTTTGCGGAGACCACGGTCCATTAACAGCGCGATGATCTCCGGGTAAGCGAGGAACGAGCCGCCGTTGGGGTGATCGGTGCTCATGGCGACACGCCAGGGGTCTTCCATCAGCAGATACCACTCCAGCCCGATGGCCCATTGCAGAGCGTGGACCAGCGACTTGTCCTTGTACTCGATCGGCACGATGCCGCAGCCGGCTTCCATCTCGGTGTCGGAGTTGAACCACTTGCGACCGAAGACTTGATGCAGGAAGTATCCCAGCGGACCGTCACCCGTCATGGAGGTCGTCTCGCCGAACATCACCTGACCGACATCGACTGTGATGTTGTCGTGGCTCTTGACGTATTCGACGAGCTTGGGCACTTCGGAGCAGAAGGTGCTTTGGTCGTCAGGGTTGCCGCCGTAACTGTGGAACTGAATGTGCGTGATGTGTCCCGGATGGCCTTCGAGGGCCTGCATGGTTTGCAGAGTGGTCTCCCAGTTGCCGGGGATGCCGAGGTTGTTGCAGTGGATGTGCGTGCGATGCGGGAGTTTCAGCCGTTCCACCGAGGCGGCGACTTCGCGGACGATCTGACGAGGTGAGACGCCGAAGTGTGCGATCGGGTCGTCGATCGAACTGACGTTGCCACCGGAACGTTTCCACATCTCGACGCCGCCGGGGTTCACAATCTTCGCTGCATAGCCTCCGGCTGCGTTAATGAGCCATGCAATGTACGCATCCAGTCGTTTCGTCTCACCGGCGGCGATCTGGTGCATCACATAGTGATTGTTGCCCATCAGGACATAGAAACCCTTGTCGATGATGGGCGTGTCGTTGAGTTCCTCGTGGACGTGACGGGCGGCAAGGGGTGGGACGGCCGCGTCGAAGGCCGTCGTGTAGCCGAGTCCTGCGTAGAGGTAACCGGTTGCGAATGTGCTGGGTACACTGCCGGTCGTCCCGGATCGGGTGTGAAGCGTACGGACGACCGGCTCGGAGATGCGTTTCTCTTCGGGCCGCATTTTACGGGCGGCGTTCACTTTCGGCCCGGCGATGTGACAGTGCATGTCGACCCCGCCGGGCATGATGACCATGCCGGTCGCGTCGAGTGTCTTGTCTGCAGTGACCTGTGGGTCTGTGGGTGTCTCAATGACGCGACCGTCCTCGATCCACACATCGCGGACGATTGCTGTCGGTTCATTCGCCGGGTCGTAGACGGTCCCGCCAGTGATTTTCAGAGTTGTCATGTGTTCTTGAACTGGGCTGTCGGATTGACTCGTAGGTCGTATGGCTTGATCAAGCGTCGGGTGGCGGGGTCAGGAGCGCAGCGGATGGCCCCGGTGTTTGGACACGAAATGTCAGGGCCATTCCGTTGGTCTGACCCTGCCACCCAACCCGAATTCTTAACATTGATGCTCCACTAAGTCGAATGACTTTATCAGGCGAGCGATTCCAGCGATCATGTGAGACGCTTCACATTCGATCATCGGGTTTGACGATTTCGGCGTCGTTGGTGATCCAAACGATAACAAAAAGGAAATGAATTCATCAGGCCTCCGACGCCGGCGTTGGTTGATGAGCGGAATTTGCAGGAATCCGCCCGGTGCTTGTCTCCTAGGGTTGCCGATGAGGTTGATAAGGGACGGTGACGGAGTTCCGTTCGTGTTGTCACACGCTGGTGTTTTCGCCACACGGAGTCCATCTTCGCCAATTAGTGAGCCCCAACCATGCAAGTCTTTCCCACTCTCTTATCTTCCATCCGCCGATCTCTCCCCCTGCTGTTTGGGGTCGGACTCTTGATGGTATCATGCATTGTCCCGGTCGGATTCGCCGATGATGCCGGAGAGCCTGTCGACCAGGAATTGCAGGGGATCATCCCCGATTACATCCCCAACGGAATCACCGAAGGTGACTTTGATGAGTTGAATGGTAACTGGGCCGAATGGGCCGAGGAGACCGGCGCCCTGGTTACCAACTTTTATTCTTCGGAAGACCAAAGCGTCGTCGGCCGTCGGACGACTCTCGTCGAGTTGAAACGTCGCATCGAGACGATGAAGCAGGCGTTGTCGGACCCACAGTATCAGGCGATTCATCTTAAGCTGGCTGACTATTACTACCGACTGGCTCCGCGGGTAGCCATTCTTGAAGCTTTGTTGGACACCATCGAGATCGATCCGTCAGCAGTTGGCGATGCCAACATTCATGCGACGATCGAGGAAGTGGGGCAGCGCGGCAAGGCCTTACGTGATCATTTGAATTCGATTCCCGAAGGCGAAGCCTGGTTGCCATACTTCAACTTGCCGGAAGTCATTGCTGCCGCACAGAGTGATGCAGACGTCGAGCACACACTCGGCTTGATGGAGAAGGTGCGTGTCAAGTTGGCTGAGCGAACGGAGCTGAGCGAAATACATCGAGAGTTCCTCAGCAGCGAGCCGTTCCTGGCGTTCGAGGATTCATTGTCGCAGACGATGTCCTTTGTCGCGATGCAGAATCCGGAAGGGTATCGCGAGCAGATTCGGGAGTTGGCCGCTGATCTGATGGGCGCGATCGAAGACTATGAAGAGGAACCGCTCAGCGAGTACACACGAGCCATCCGAACCTATTACGATGACATTCGCAAGCTCTCACCGGACGGTGGGGCGCGTCTCACCGAAGCCATGCGGCTTTTCTATCTGAACTACAATCTTCGCTTGATGGTTGACGAGACACTCGCACAGAGCCTGTTCAATGAGAGCCGTTTTGAGTCCGGGTTCATCAACGAGATGGTCAGCCATGCCAAAGTGACCGGCTGCCAATGGACAAACACTGACGCGTGGATCGACTTCAAGCCCAGTGACTACGGCATCCGCTTCAACCTCGGGCTGAAGGGCAACATCCGAGCGAAGACGCAGGGCGAGACGCACGTGGCGACTGTGTATATTGCGGGCCGCCATGGATTCAGAGGCCACAAAGAAGTTTTGTTCGATGGATATCATTTTCTTTCCAAGCCGGCTTGCGTGAACGTGTTCGCGAGGAACTGTCCGACAGGAGCACAGACGTGCCTCAGCGGAGTCCCTCTCGTGGGACCGTTCAGTGAGAACATCGCCGTGAAAGAGGCCCGCAAGCAGCTCCCCGAGGCGGACGCTCTGACCCGACGGAAGATCTACCAGGAAGCCAAACCTCGCTTTGATCGTGAAGCGGCTCAGAACTTCACGAAGGCGGAGCACGAACTGGAGACCAGGGTCAACGGTCCGCTGCGTGAGCAGGGCCTCTACCCGGATGTTCGCCAATTCACTTCGACCGAAACCGATGCATTGATCCGATCACGGACGATGGAATCCAGCGAGCTGGGCGGGTCAGCGACCTTCCCGATCCCGCTGTATCCGACACATGGCCTGATGGTGCAGCTCCATGAGTCGTTGCTCAACAATGCTGCTCAGCGTTTCGAACTCGAAGGCAAGACCTTCACTCCTGAAGAACTACAGTCTTACATGCAGGACAAGCTCGAACGGCTGACCGGGCGAGACGTCGACCTGAAAGGTATCCTGCCTGATCTGTCCGAGGATGAGGGGACCGAAGACAGCCCCAAGATCGAAACGGTGACATTCCACGAAGAAGATGCTGCCCGCTTTAATATCGAGGGGGGAGCTGTCATTCTGTACCTGCGAATCGGTCTGAACCTCGAAGGGCGCGAGCCGATTCCTCCGCAGAGCATTCGTGTCGAGTTGTACCCGACTCTGGACGAATCCGGACTTCATGTCACGCCGGGAGAGACGATTGGAGTCGATGCGATTGACGATGTGGCTCCTGGCGACCGCGTCGAACAGATCGCCCGAGCGAACGTCATGCGAGCAAAGATGCAGGATATCTTCGAGCCGACGGATCTCGACACACGGTTCACGTTCGATCTCGATACGAAGCGTCTCACGATGGATCTGACCGACCTCAAGGTGCGAGGCGGTTGGATCAGCTTCATCCTGACCGACGGCGTGACCGAAGGTGGCCCGGTGGCAGCTGCTCCTGCCCACAAACCGGTCCCGGTGCTGCCCGTCCCCCCGGCTGGACAACCCGTCCCGGAGCCGTCTCCCGAGCCTGTTCCCGTGATTCAACTGGACAACATTGACGGGGCCTCGCAGAAGGCCGGGAATGTTGCCTCCGGCCCGGCACTTCCCTCACCGATTCGTCGTTGAGTCTGACGGCGAACGATGTGACGACGAGTCTGGCGGCGAATGATGTGACGAGCACGAACCCGGCTTCCCTGTGGAGGCCGGGTTTCTTCATTGACTCCACCGACATTGACTCCACCGACATCATGCTGCGGCGGAGGGCGTCTCGTCGTCGGGCCGGCCAATCGGGCCTTCCTCCAGAGACTGCGTATCGCCGGCAGGAGCTGCGGGTGTGCCGAGCGGGTCGAAGGGACATGCGGTCGCGAGCCCGGCTTCCAACTCACCTAAGAGTTGCCGAATCACCGACTCCGCTTCGAGCTTTTCCTGCAGCCAATGCTCACGAGTGTCGCGCCACTGCGATTCGCGGGAATCGTTCGATTGAACTTCTTCCTGAAGTAATGCTTCCCGTTGACGGAGTTGGCTTTCTCGCTCGGTAATCCACTCGGAGAACTCCTGTCGCTCCTGACGAAACTCTTCTCGCTGCGACTGGAGCCTCTCGTGAGTCTCAGCCAGAGTTTGGCGTTGTTCATCAATCGTGTGACGCACCTGCTCGAAGTGCTCGTTGAGAGAGGCTCGTGCCTGTTCGATGCGTTGCCGTGACGTCTCCTCGCCAAATGTTTGCGAGAGTTGTGCCCAAGACTGTTCAATGCCCAGCCGCATTTCGAGTGTCTCGCGATGCGACTCTTCCAACTCGTCACGCAATCGATCGAGACGGCTGCGGCGACTGTCAAGATTCTGGGCGTGCAGTGTGAGGAGGTCCTGTTGACGTCGCATGTCCGTCCTGTGCGACTCGCATTCCTGTTGCCAAGCCAGTCGCTCACCGTCGATTCTCGATGCTTCATCGGCCCGTAACGTCTCGATCGCGCGTCTCGCTTCTGCCAGCAGATCGCGTTCGCGGTCAAGTGACTCCTCACGGTGTTCCAGGAGGTCCCGGAATCGTCGCAACTGGCCTGCGTGAAGTCTGAGTCGCTCATCAATCTCAATGTGTCTCGCCTGAGAGGTCTGTTTCTGGTGATCCAACTCCTGCTGTCGCTGTTCAAGAGACCGCCGGAGGTTGTCGAGATGCGACTCATGAAACCGTGTCCGCTTCTCGATGTCGACCTCTTGTCGCTTGAGGACATGCTCCCGGTCTTCGAGATCCGCCAGCCGTTGTTGTCGCAGGTCCACGAGTTCACTCGACAGCGCGGCCAGTTGGTGGTCGTAAGAGACCCGCTCTTCCTCGAAGCTGCGTTGGCACCGCGCCTGCTCCTCGTCCCACCACTGGCGCTTCTCCAGAATCTCAGTTTCCAGAGCAGCCAGTTCCTGTTCCATCACGGCAGTGCGTGAGACTCGCTCTTTGTCGATGGCCACATCAATGTCAGTGATCGCTGCCAGCCAAAGTTGCTCTTGCTCGGAGACCTTGCGTTCAAAAGCGGCCCGTTCCTGTGCCAGGACCTCGCGCTCCACCTCCAGCTGGGCGGCTGCTTCCGTCTCGACCCGCTCCTTCTCAGCTTTCAGCTCGGCCCGCTCACGAGCGAGGAGATCTTTCTGAGCGGTGACATCTTTTTGAGTGGCTACCCACTCATCGATTCTGGCTGCGAACTCCTGCTCGCGCCGCGTGATAGCTTCTTCTCGTTGACGGAGTTGATCTTCGGACTCCTGAGCAGAGAACCGCAGCCGTCTGCGTTCCTGATCGAGGGCCGAGTATTGCGAGTTGACGTTCTGCTCGCGTCGGTCCAGCTCAGCCAACTGTGAGCGGAGATGGCCGATGAAGTCGCCCGCTCGTTGAGCCACCTCGCCGTCGGCACCTCGTGAGGCAGACGAGGGAGAGAGCAGTCCCTCAAGCGACGTCGCGGGATGGCGTGTTACGTCAACAGTCGAATCGGTCGATAGTGACTCGCTGCTCGTCCGAGGGTCGTCGCTCATTACGGGAATCCTTTCCCAGACTCAATCGCTGGAGCTGTCATGACAGCCGAGGCCGGCCGATCCGTCGGCGCGGCACTGAGACGCTTCAGACTCAATCAGATGTGCTTATCCAGCAGGGCGGCGAGTTGCTCCTTCGGCTGCAAGCCACTGACTCGCTCGACCACTTCGCCCCCCTTGAAGAGCATCAAGGTGGGGATCGCACTGATCTGGTGGTCAATCGCGACTTGCCGACTGTCATCCGTGTTCACCTTGCCGACTTGCACCTTGCCCGAGTAATCCTCAGCCAACTCATCGATGGTGGGGGCGAGCATTTTGCAGGGACCGCACCACGGAGCCCAGAAGTCGACCAGCACGGGCTGATCAGTGGAGCTGAGTGTTGTTTGAAAATTATCGTCGTTCAGTTCCAAAACGTTATCCGACATCGTGTTTCGTCCTCAGTAGAGATTCTTGACAAGGTGGAGAATTATAGGGAAATGGCCATTTGTGTCAACGTGCCTCTGAGGCGACGGAGAGCCGACAAGTCGCTTCTGGGGAAGGGCTTGCGCCAAGCCACCTCGCTGCGGACGACGAGTTCGACACCATCAGAAGTGTTTTACGACAACAAAGTTGGCTCAAACAGGGTGCCCACTCAATTCAAGCACACCGGAGTCGATGAGTTCGTGAGCGATGGAGGAGACCTCCCGACATCGCTCTCGCAGAGGAACAGAGAGCTGACGAGGATCGAGCGGTTCGAGCATCCTCAACGCGGCCACTGGTCGTTGCAACTGTCGCAAGAGAATCGTCGCTGCCTGGACACGAACGTCAGTCGAATCCTCATCGAAACGACTCACATATTCACTCAGCAGTGGCACCGCATCTTGCCACAACCCCGCTTGCAGCAGCCCCTGTGAGAGATCGTGTAGCTCGGCCTTGGCCAGTTGGAAGTCCGGTGTGAGATGTCGGCGATCATTCAATGTCCGCAGCGCGGCTCGCGGCTTGCCTTGAGTGAGCAGCTCACGAATCCGTTGTTGAGGGGCGCGGCCCGCTCGCAGCCTTGGACGTGACGGATCACTTCCCATTCGTCCGAGCTGGAGCCGCTGGGTGCGTCGTTGCTTCGCCTGATGACCTTCGACATAGGCCGAGTCGCTGTACTGATAGGGGTCAACCGGTTGATTCGTCTTGCCGGCGATGACAGAGAGGAGGTCCCAACCTTCACAATCGACCAGGTCCTGCTTGAGCATCGTGAAGCCAAGGCCGATCCCCAAGAACCCGCCGATCAAATGCAGCACGGCCGATCCGAGATGGAAGCCGAGCCACCAAGTCGTCAGGACTTCGATCCCCAACAGCAACGAAGAAAACGTGAGTATCGTCACCTCGAAAGTGCCGACATGCATCAATGTGATGATCGGGAGACAGTAGGCGAAAGTGATTTCATTTTTCGGAGCCCAAAGCAAAGCGATCGCCATCACGCCAAAGATGGCAGCCGACGCCCCCATCGATGCGCCGTGCAAGTTCTGCAGACAGATTTGCTCAATCGCACAGGCCATGATGCCCAGGCCGAGATAGACGGCGAGGAACTTCTTCCAGCCAATTTTCCCCTCAACAACGAGTCCGAAGCCCCACAGGAAGAACATGTTCCCCAAGAGATGGAGAAACCCACCGTGGATGAACAGTGACGTCACCCATTGCACTGGGTGAAGTCCGTCGCCATAGACAAGCAGGTAGGAGTCGGGCGAGAACAACCCAAACGCTGTCGCGACGTACAAAAGTGTGTTCGCAGCGATCACTGTTACCGTCGCCCACGGAAAGTGGTAGATCGGTGCGTCCGTGTTGATTGGCAGGACGAACATACGCTTCCACAGATGCGGGAAACGATCGTGTGCCGCCGGTTTGGGAACGATTGAGGGGACTCCCTGACAGCACGTCTTCTTTCAGGATAACCGGAACCGGGGGGAGAATGACAGCCCTTCAAGTGCCTTTTTTCGGCTGCCTGCCTCGATTGCCAACAGAAGAAGCTCGGTTCCTCCGAGGAGCCGGGCTTCGGTCGAATCGCGAACATGTATGCTCAGCGAGATCGGCCGCTCGGTGACCCTACCGTCCGCCGCCGAATCCGCCGCCGCCGTAGCCTCCTCCACCGACGCCCCGCTTCGGCCCCTCGCCGACGGGACCGTCGCAGTCGAGGTCACACTGGTTGTTGTCACACTCGTCCTGAGAGTCGAAGAAGATCGAGCCGCGTGTGTACGCTTTGACGCCGCCGCCGTTGAACTGCGATTTCTTTGAGAATCCTGAGAAGCAATACGATTGATTGAGATTTCCGATGGCGTCCGCCACGTCGTTGAGTTCCTGCACGACTGCGTGCTGGACTTCGCTGAGCCCGACGATCATGCCAATGACGAGCAGTGTCGCCACGAGCACAAGTTCGGCGGAGATGATGAATCCAGATTCATCATGGAGCAGTTGTTGAAGCATGGTGTCAGTTCCTTCAGTAAAAATATTGAGAGGTTTGTTTCCGGTGTGGGGACTGCGAGTTGAGAACAAACGGTGGGAGGGAAGCCCGCAGGCTACCGCCCCACCGGGATCTCGGAAACACGATGCCTGATTCGGGATCAGCGAACTCAGGAATGGATGGTGTCTCACGCCATCCCACCGCGATTTCCACAAGGGTTGGGTCCACAGAATTGCCATGTGATCCTCGCGAGTGACCTGCGGATTCGAGAGACCCCGCTAGTCAAGGACCGCGCGACCGTACTGATACGGACGATGAGAAGAAACGGCATCTTATGTGCCAAGCGGAAGTGCAGCGTGACAGGGCAGACCGATTCATCACAAAAGACCGTCATAACCGGCCAGACGGCGAGGGGTTATGACGGTTGTTGAGATTCAGGGGCACGATCGACTCGACTCTGCGAACCGGTCGTACCGTTTGTGACACTTAGCAGCTCTGTACAACTTCTGCTCAGATTTGTGAGCGCGACGGTTGTGCTGATGCTTCAGCGGTTGACATCAATCACTCAGTGAGCTGCTTCAGCATCCGGGCAATCCTGCTCAGGCGGGCAGTCCTGCGGTGCGAGTGTCGGACCGGGGCCGTCTTCGATGATGGTCGACCCTGGCGGGCAAGCACGATCAGGACAAGGTAAGCCGTCTGCTGACGGGCAGGGGCCAGTCTCGATCGAATGCTGCTGAATAGTCGCACCAGATCGCGACTCCAGCACCCGACCACCGTGCGACTCGATCAATGTTCCATCCTCGATAATGCGCGATCCCGACTGAATGGTGGCTCCATAACCATAGTCGAGGCAGCCGATCTCCACGTTCTCACGGTACTCGTCGACTGTGTCGAAGAAGGCTGAGCCACGCGTGTAGTTGGAGTGTGCGCCGTTCCGACCCCAGGACCAGCAGCCTCGCATGCCGCTGTAGGAGTAGGACTGATTCAAAGAGCCGATGGCATCGCCCACGTCCTTCAATTCGGCGACCACAGCCGCCTGCAGGCACTGAATGCCTGTAATCAGGCCGATCACCAGCAGGGTGGCGATGATCACCAACTCAGTCGTGATGATGAAACCATGCTCATCGTGAAGCAGTTTTTGGAAGAGATTCATTGTGTTTGTCCTTTAACGTGACGTGTTGCGTGATGTGGCCGAAGTGCCGAGCGGCGACCCCCTCTCACAGGTGTGCCGACCGACGACGATCAATTCGCCAGTGAGAAAACGCGGTTCTCGTCAACCCCCAAGAACACCCACGCGGACGACCGCCGGAAGCCGAGAGACGCTCGACTCCGGACGGCTGATATCACGGGGGGAACTGACGGTATCCCCGCGATGGTGCTCAGCCATGTTGTCCGCAGCCGGAAACGTGCTCTCGGATTCGCGACAGTCTTCCGGCGCTCTCGAACGCCGGAGTGGCGAGTTGTCAGACCGCCACACACGCTCTCAGTAAATTCGGAGGGTGTCTCCACTCAGGCGTCCGTATCGCTGAGAAACCGCACTATCCAACGACCGCTCCAATCGTTGCCAACGTGACAACACGTATGACCGTCGCGATCGTTACGAAGCTCAGAGGTGGCACAACCCATTCCACACAACCTCAGCAACGATCGGATCTGCCACGCGATCAGCGCAACCAGAGATGAGAGCATCGCTTATCGATTCGTACGAGTTTTGAGGACAATTGGGTCTGTCATGTCTATCCCGATCGATCTGTTCAGACCACTTAGCGCGGCTGTCCAGATTGTGTTGATCGTTCCGAACATGCAGGCCGCCGAGAATTGCCGTTCAGCGAGAGAGGAAGCTGGAACGCAGATGACGCAGATCGGGCTGATATGTGCGGATTAGATCAATGGTGCTTCGTTCAACTGACTCATCCGACTCAAGGACTGAGAAATTGAAGGAACACTCATCGACACTCATCGACACTCATTTTCACAAATCGCTTTCACCCCAAACGACGTCCAATCATCATTCAATGATTAGTGAGAATGAGTGGAAATTAGTGTTCCCCAAACCATTGTGCCTTAGCAAACCACTCGGAACGAAATGGTCCCTCCCCCTTCGAGATACCCAGGCGACGCATGACGGACGGATGAGCACACAGAGACAGTCATTCGCCACATTCGCGCTATTCGCGGTTCCCTTTTTGAACAACCGCGAATGTCACGAATGAAGCGAATCTTGTGTTGGCAAGTCACAGAGACGCTCGATCAGGTGCAGTTCGCTGACCAGACCTGCGTTACAGACTGGTGTTTCGCGCAGGCACGCTTTACGCTGCCGACGTCTTTCTCTCTCAAGGATGCGCGATCATGGCTCGATGTCTGGTGACCGGCGGGGCCGGGTTCATTGGTAGTCACCTCACCCAGAAACTGCTCGCTGATGGACACCAAGTGACTGTCCTCGACAACCTGTCGACCGGTCGCAGTCACAATCTGAGCGACGTCGAGGACCACGAGAACCTCACGATCATGCGCGGGTCGATCACCGATCCTGTGTTGCTCGCAGAGGCAGTGCAGGGGACCGACGAGATCTATCACCTTGCCGCAGCGGTTGGCGTGAAGCTCGTCGCGGAGGACCCGGTGCGCACCATCGAGACCAACATCTACCCCACCGACAGCCTGCTCCGCCTTGCCGTTCAAGGTGGACAGCGGTTCTATCTCGCCTCCACCAGCGAGGTCTACGGCAAGAATGTCAAATCCGAATGGTGCGAGGAGGACGATCTCCAATTCGGCCCCACCTCACGACCCCGCTGGGCCTACGGCTGCTCCAAGGCCATCGACGAATTCCTCGCCCTCGCCTATCACCAGAAGTACGATCTCCCGATCGTGATTGGCCGGTTCTTCAACGTCGTCGGCCCCAGGCAAGTCGGCAACTACGGCATGGTCATCCCCCGCTTCGTCGATCAGGCGTTGGCGGGAGGCCCGGTGACCGTCTACGACGATGGCTCACAGGTCCGCTGCTTCGCCCACGTGCGCGAGGTCGTTGACTGCGTCGTCAAGCTGACACGCACCGACGACGCTCTCGGAAAAATCTTCAACATCGGTAGTGATCAACCCATTTCCATGCGCGAACTCGCCGAGGAGATCATCCGCCGCGTCGACCCGTCGGTTGAAATCCAGCACATCCCGTATCAGCAGGCCTACGGCGACAACTTTGAAGACGTCAACCGCCGCGTGCCGGACGTCAGTCGCCTGCGTGAAACAATTGGCATGAGCCCGTCCATGCCCCTTGGCCATCTGCTGAGCGACATCATCGACGCCAAGCGTTGATTCTCGACTGCGTTCCCCGTTAGCAGGTGTGGGCGAGAGATTCCCCATCCGACGGAGGTGGGTCAGTTTGGTCAAAGTGGGCGGCACGTCCTGACCAACGGGAAGGGCGTGGCGAGCGCGGGACCAGTGATTGCAGGCTTCAGAACCATGCGCCACACCCTTCCTGACGTCAGGGCCTGCCACCCGGAACATCCTGTTAGCAAACTGAACCACGACCAATCCGATGGCTCGTTTGTCGAACTAAATCCATTGGTTTCGAAATTCTTGCGGAACGATGGAGATTGTCTTTGAGTTTCGCCGTGCATGTCGGTCTGACTTGTATGAATACACGCTGATGTCCGGGGAGCTATGAGTCACGATCCGATCCCAGCCGACGATCTTGACCGGTTGATCCGCGCTCAACTCCCGGCTGCGATGCGGTTCGCGACTCGGCTGACCGGACAGATCTCTGCGGGCGAGGATCTCGTGCAGGAGGCCCTGTATCGCGTGGCCCGCAGTTGGCGTACGTACCGTCGCGAGGCGGAGTTTCGCACATGGTTTTTTCAGGTCATCATCAATGCGTTTCGCGACCAGCGTCGTCGCCTCAATGCCGCGTCTCTGGACATCAACACCTCGGACCCGCAGCAGCCCGATCCTGCCGACCGTATGCTGGAAGGCGAGTTGAAAACGCAGATTGCAGCCTGCATCGCCCGTCTGCCGGACCGACAACGAGAAGTGATTGTGTTGACGACCTACGAAGAGTTGAGCATCCCAGAAACCGCAAACGTGCTGGGCATCAGCGAGCAGAACGTCCACGCCACGTTACACATCGCCCGCAGGCGACTCCGCGAGGAGTTGGCCGCGTATCTGGTGGAGAAGACCTGACATGACCGCTGAACGACCAACCCCCGGCGACGACACGTCCCCCGCGACAAGCGATTCGTTAGACGAACTGCTGCGTCAGGCAGAATGGCCCGAGGCGACCCCCTTGCAAGCCGCCCGTCTGGAGCAACATTGGAACCGCGTGCGTCCGCGTCAACGCAACCGTTGGGCCATGCGAGCGGCTGCGTTCGCGGCGGCTGCGCTGATTGGCATCGCTTGCTGGCAAACTGTGCCGCGACAGGCCGATGATCTCGCCCTCAACGAACCGCTGCAACACGATCCTCCCTCTCTCCCACAATCCGTTCCCCGAACGCTGGAGACTCCACGCGGAGAAGAGGACCGAAGTGAGAGAACACGTCAGAGCCGACCGGCGACTGCGGTTGAGATAGCCCTGTCTCGCGCAGCCATTATTCAAGCAGAACGTGAGCGTGAGCGACTCGCTGCGGACCCCTTGGAGCAATGGGTTGCCATGATCATTGATGATTCGCAAGTCGCGATTGTTGAGTTCAACGAACCCGTGGAATCCCGTCAGGAGTTGCTGGGTCGATTACTTACCGAGTTGCCACGATCTCAGGGGCAGCGACGACTCGCGATGGCCCAACTGTTGACAATGCTTGATCTGACCGACACGACACCCGCGCTCATGGCCTTGTGGTCGGAACCGTTCACCCGAGGCGTGGTCGAGCCGCAACTCGTCGAGCGGGCCGACGTGCAGACGCTGTTGGAAATGAGTCGCGCACCGTTGACGTTTGATGAGCAGGTCCGCTTTCTGTCACAGATCGCGGAACGGCCCGACCTGGAGGCACAGCGATTATTGCTGCTGGCAGCGATGAACTCCCGCTATCGTCAGGCTGCGCTGGTCGTGACGCGGGAGACGCATTTGCCACCGGCGGACATGCTGTTCGAGGCGTTAGCCAATGAGCGCACGGAAGTCCGATTTGCAGCCGCCCTGTTGTTGGGTGAGATCGATGATCCCGACATCACCGACCGTCTCATCGAAATCGCCCGTCAGCATCCGCGACAATCTGAGCCGTGGGTCGCCCTGCTCCGCAAGCGTGACGCGGCTTCTCGGGAACTCATCGCAGAGGTCCGCAGTGACCCGAAGATGTACGCGACCCTGCTCAACGCCGAACTGGCGCGTCAATCCTCGCTTTCCTCGGTCCAGTGGGGAGCTACTTTGTGACTCACCCGTT